>CACZAY010000152.1 GCA_902779265.1 uncultured Bacteroidales bacterium
ACCGTCACTGCCGACAAAACCGGCCTCAAGTCCGGCAAGTACATCCGCAACGGCAAGCTCTACATCGAGCGCGACGGCCGCCTGTTCAACGCCCTCGGCGTCAACGTACGATAATCGTCCCTTGGCCGGAGTTTCTTGGCCAATGACATTCACCCACAAAACAGCTCCTGCGATGCCCATTGCGACGTCGCAGGCGTTTTTTCACGAAAATAACTGTTATTCAGTGATATTCTATTCCAAATTGAGACGGCAGTTCGCCATCAAGCTACTTCAGCATACCTTCACAGGTAAATCCCTTAGCCTCCAATTCACTCATGACAGGTGATAGCTGCGTGGGAAAGAAGAAGTCATAAGACACAAACAAAACATTTGTGCCGGAGAGGCCGACGTGATGTCGTTTTTCCATTCTTTTTCCGGCTGTTCTTCCTTAAATCACTGATAAATTGGGGCACATTATTGGTAGAATCACAAAAAAATCGTACCTTTGCATCGTAAAAAAATCATACACTATGACAACGATGCAACTGAATGCGGAACTGTTCCGTGCTCTGAGTGAAATCACCGACAATGAGACACTCATGACCAAGGCCGTCAAATATATAAAGAAATTGGCCGCTAAAAAAAAGGACTCTACCCTGATGTCCAAGGAGGAGTTCATGGCCAATATCGACAAGGCCGAAAAACAATATGAGCAGGGCAAATACACCGAAATGCTGCCAGGCGAAGACCTCGCTGCCCACTTGAAGAGAGTAGCAGCTGTTCAAAAGGATATTGATAAAATTGATAAGGAAATTCTAGCTATTGACGATAAGATCATTCATGCTACTGATATTATTGAAGAACAAGTTTATGCTGATATGCATTATGATCCTGTATCCTATGCTGATCAAACTATTGAGATTGATAATATCGACTGGGGAAAGAAAGATGCATTTGGTGAGCGTGATATTCCTAGCTTTAATGATTTTGTTGTAGGAAAGATGGCCGCTTGGGTCAAGGCTCAGGGCGGTACGGCTACAGCTGGTAAGGGTGTAATGAAATTCACTCTTCCAAACGGAGATACAGAATTGTCTATTTCAAAATATCAGTACGATGGACCATTTAGTATTAAGCAGAAGAACGCTTGGACACCTACTCATAATTTCGCTGTTGATAGATTTGTTGATTGGATGAACGCTGAACACGTATCTAAGGTTCAAAAGGCGGTAGCTGATGCTAAGACTTTGGCTGGTGATATGGTTTCTAAACTTCAGGATGAGCGCAAGGCTAAGATGTCTGATCGTCAAAAGAAAGCTGATGAACTAAAGAATCTTCAGAATGTGGATCCAAATTCAGGTATTTGGGCTGCCGTTTGTGATTTGAAAAGTAACAGCGACAAGGGTAAAATTCTTCTATCAATTCAAGGCGGTAGAGTTACACGTTACTTGTTTACCAAGAAACCTAGTGACTTAATTCCGTTCAAAGGAAATTTCCCTATATTGGAAGACTATCAGATGTCAGCTTTTTATAAGGAGATTCAAAAACACATGTATCTAGATGAATGTCCTGAGTGGGTTCAAAAAGCCGTTCTCAAGGGTGAACAGATTTATCTTATTGATACCAGTTTTTCCAATTATCTTAAAAAGTCTGGTTTATCAGATAAGTTCAACTCAATGAAAGCAGCTGATAAAGCTACTATCTTGGTTAATTTCCTAGATAATAATTCACTTGGTTTAGAAAGACTCAACATAAACTAAAGAGGTCATGAGCAAATTAAAAATTAGTGAAAACTTGTTTCTTGATGTAGCAGAACTTAATCGTATGACTAAGTTCTTGAGTGACGATGGATACAAGCTTGCTTTGAAATCTATAATCAAGAAATTTGGTATTGTCCCTAACACGGACAATACCTATTTCAAGGTAACGAAAGTTAGCGGAAACACTATTCAAATCAATTCTGGTTTAGCAACACCGATTGGTGTACAGAATTCTTGAAACAGAGGTCGTTGTACTAGTCCTTACAGCCTATGGCCACTATGACGACAAATAATCCCTTTCTGCCCACATAAAAATCCCTGCACCATCATTGGCGCAGGGATTGTCATTTTCATCTTCTCTTCTTCCCCACATTGAGCGGAGTGCTGGCAGGGAACGCAATGCTGTAGGCCTCGTCCAATGCCCGAAGATTGACCTGATTGTGGCCTATGCCTAATGCGACCTGAACCAAGGCGCGTAGCAGTTCGCGGTGGGGACGTGGACAGAGCGACGGCAGCGGCAGTTCGTTCCAGCCGAGGATTTCACCGTCGGGCGATGCACATCGGCACACGCGCCACACCAAGTCGTCAAACGTCAGCTCCTTCCCTCGCGGCTTGGGCAATGCGCCCCGTGGGAACCACACGCGCATGATGTTGCGCACACAGAAGCGTCGGCACTGCCCGGCCAGCAGCTGGCGGGTCGATTCGAGCCGCTGCCAGAGAAGGAGGAAACCATCGGCCGTATTGACAATTTCCATTCTGTTAATGACAGACATGACAGATGACAGATTTTAGAACTCCTTCAACTTGCGGTATCGGCCGGAAGCGACAAGTTCGATAAGACGTTGGCTTTTCCAGTTCTTCAGCATCTGGTATATCTGATTGCGGTTCACCTCCACGCCCTTCATGGCCACCGTTTGCTGCATGGCCTGTTCGAGGGTGAATGTAGCATCCAGCCGGCCATAGATGGAGTCGTTCTTGCCCGCACGTTGCCTGTCGGCCGTACCCGCGTAGTCGCGCGACTGGAAGGCATTCTCGATGCGCGTGCGGAAGAAGTAGAGCGCATTGTCCAGCAGCGAATCAGCAATCACGTCATATAGCTCCAGCAATTTGCCCGCCTGCGTCTTCTGTAGCATCTCCACCCAGAGCTCGGGCCGCTGTTTGAGCTGTTTTTCGGCCGATGCGACTCCATGCGCCCGGATGAGCCGTTCCGCCACGTGGCAGAGCATCAGGCAACAGGTCATACGTTGCGCCGTCACACACACACGGAACCGTTGGCGCGCCCTCACCTTGTCGTCGTTCATCATCGTCTCGAGGCGGATGCGCTCCAGCCATTGCCGCCCCCTCTCCTCCAGTTTCGGCAGGGCGACGTTGCCCGACATGAGCGGCAGCAGGTGAGCCACCTGACGGATACGTTCCCGTTGCGCATCGGTCATCACACGCGGATTGTCGGCCAATGGCGCATAGGTGTTGTCCGGAGTGCGCGCGATGGCCAGTCGGCTCTGGAAGCCGTCCGTGTAGTTGTTCACCACGCGGTAGAGCGCATCCGGCGTACCGCACATCGTGACGTTCCACAACAGGCGGTCGATGTGCACCGTCACCGCATCGGCACTCCTCGCCTCGCGCTCGTAGCATGTCCCGTCGTAGGCCTGACGCAGCATCACCGAAAAGTCGCTCATGGCCGACCTCCACTTCTGCGCCACCGTGTCGGCCTCGGGCGTGAACGAAAAGGCGTGCCGCTCCTCCGTGTTGGCCAACCGCTCGGCCAGGTTCGCCACCGTGTTGTTCAACGTCAAGAGGCGGATGGGCAGCTTCGGCTCTTCGGGCTGCTCCTTCTTGTTCTTGGCCGCACGTTTCTTGGCACGCCACTCATCCTCCTGCATGAGGTACATCCTGTCCAGCTCCTTCACCTCGGCCGTCCATGCCGACACGATAGGGTCGATGCTGCCCTTGCCGCTCGCGAAGTCGCCCGCGATGTAGGCAATCAGGTTCAGCCCGCGCACCGTCCCGTGCACGTCAAGCCTCACCCCTGTGGCCAGCATTCCGATGACCGGACAGATGGCTGTCACCACCGGCATGGCCAATCCGTCGCCCGCCGCCTCGACACTGTCCTTCACGCCCAACGGCAACGGGAACGACCGCAAATCTGCCGCGATGACCAGTTTCTATTCCGTTTCCACACCATTCGCCGCGTCTTCCGTCTCCCTTTCGGCTTGCAACATGGCCAACACGTCCCTCAACCGCCTGGGCATCTGGGTGCGTTTTTCGGCCAATGCGGAGTCAATGCAGGCCATCTTCTCGGCCTCGGGGAAACCGTCGTAGCAGGGTATCACACGCGCCATCAGCTGTCGGTCAAATCCGCAGATGTGCCGCAGGTTCACGGCCAGTTCAAAGGTCAGCGTGTTGCGGTTCGACTTGACGGGCAACGCTCCGTTGTTATACAACTCGAACCACTTCTTGATTATATCGGAATAAGGTATCCCCAAATAATCAAGGTTCGGGTTGCCGACGTTAACACTCGGTTCACTCGTGTTAATACCAAAGGTGTTAATGGTCGCTTTGCTCCCGTTAATACCTTCAGTGTTAATATTCGCTGCGCTCTTGTTAATACTCCCTTCGGTCGTGTTGGATTTCCCCTCGCCCGCAAGATCTAACACGAGGCCAGCGGCCGAAGTATTAACACGAACGGAGTGAGTATTACCACCCTCCCCGAGGGTATTAACACAGCCTTGGGCTGCATTACCGCACCCATCGGGTGCATTAACACGAGCTCCGCGAGTATTACCACGTCCAGCGGCTGTGTTCTCGAAGATTTCATCGTCGAGATACATCAACTTGTCCGCTGGCGTAAAGAACACCCTCGTGACATCCTTCGCCCCCTTGTCAAACTCCACTCCGAGCAGGGACGATGCCCAACTGAGGTTGTCCACCTGACTCAGGTCCGGGCGGCGGCGGAAGACGATGTGATAGCCTTTCGAGAACGATTCTTCGAGCATCAGGAGGCCCAGTTCCTCCCTCTTGGCCACAATCTGGTCGCGCACGGTGCGCTTCTCCTTCTCCACGGCCCAATCTTCGCTGTTCAGGTCGATGTCCATGCCCACCGAGTTGCTCTCCAGGGTGCTGCCCTTCAAGGCTCCTTGTTCAGTCGGCAGACACGAGTAGTTCATCTGCACGAGGTGGCGCTTGTCGGCACGTCGGTTCTGTTCGCTGTCGCGCAAGGCCATATATTCGGCCCGCGAGGTGATGGGGCGCATCATCTTCGCCCCATCCTTATAGTAGATTACATGTACGCTCATTGTTTATATATATTTTTAACCACAAAAACACGAAAGAAACGAAAATATTTCCACTCATGCATTGGATAAAAAATCTCTAATTCTACAATTCTTGAGAATAAACATCAATTTTTAAATGTTGGACAAGCAGAAATCTCAAA
>CACZAY010000153.1 GCA_902779265.1 uncultured Bacteroidales bacterium
ACCATCGGCGCATCAACCAGACAATATGTGAAGCGTGGCAACATCAACCTCATTGCCGGCTACAAGAACGTCGTCAACATCACCGTCTCAAGCGACAAGCCTATTTCGATTACGGCCGAAGTGGGTGAATGGGACGAGGCCCCAGTACAGGATGTCAATTTTGCGGATAACGGAAACAGCAATGGCGGTGGCCAAGCAACTCCCCAATATGTCAATATGGGCACGGAACTGCTTTGGGCCACCTGCAACCTGGGCGCAACCAAGCCTGAGGAATACGGCAATTACTTTGCTTGGGGCGAGATTACTCCCAACAAGGAATATTACGCTTGGGACAACTACAGGTGGGGCACATCGCGCAATTCATTGACCAAATATATCACCGACGACTATTATGGAACCGTGGACAACAAGACCACGCTTGAGGCCGCTGACGATGCCGCTGCCCAAATCCTGGGTGACGGATGGCGAATGCCGACCATCGCCGAATGGAATGCATTGCTAGACATCTGCGAGGCCACATGGACGACCATCAACGGTGTAAGCGGCTTCCAGCTCACCAGTGACTATGGCTCGATTTTCCTGCCTGCGGCTGGTGCCAACACGGGTGAAGTCCTCAACGAATTCGGCCGCTACTGGTCAAGCACGCTCAGCGAATATGGCGGTTCAGAATGTGCCCAGAACGTGAACTTCAACGATGCTGGCATCTCGGTGAACAGCGAGGATGAGGATTACCGCTACTACGGTTACAGCATCCGCCCCGTCAAAGACCTGGACTAATCCCCCTCCCCTACAATCATGTCTGCAATGCCGCAATGGTCTTGCAGACATTTTTTGTGCGGTGCGATTAGACCACGAACAAATCATTATTCCTGAGAGAACACGATATTTTCGCTCTTTTGGCGTTTTTCGTGTTCAAAAGGAAACAAAAATCGGCCAAAAAGGCAAGCAATTCAATATTTTCGTTATCTTTGCAGCCTTAATCTGAAAAAACGAATGACACTTTTACAAGAAAAACTCGCTAAATTCACCGCGCCTCAAGAGGTCAAGGCCCGCGGTGTCTATCCCTATTTCCGTGCTATCGAGAGCGATCAGGACACCGAGGTCATCATGGACGGCCGCAAGGTTCTGATGTTCGGATCCAACGCCTATACCGGCCTGACCAACCACCCGAAAGTGAAGGCAGCCGCCATCGCCATGACCGAAAAATATGGCACTGGTTGCGCCGGAAGCCGGTTTCTAAACGGTACGCTCGACATCCACCAGCAGTTGGAGGAGCGTCTGGCAAAGTTCGTCGGCAAAGAGGACTGCATGGTGTTCAGCACGGGCTTTTTTGCCAACCTCGGCACCGTCGGCTGCCTCACCGGCCGTCAGGACTACATCATCTACGACGAGCTGGCCCACGCCTCCATCATCGAGGGCATCAAGGTGAGTCTGAGCACGCACCTGAAGTTCCGCCACAACGACATGCAGTCGCTTGAAAAGATGCTCATGAAATGCGAACCTGACCGCGTGAAGCTGATTGTGGTCGATGGCGTCTATTCGATGGAGGGCGACGTGTGCAACCTGCCCGAGATTGTGCGATTGGCCAAACAATACGGTGCCAGCGTGATGGTCGATGAGGCTCACGGAATCGGCGTATTCGGCGCACAGGGACGCGGTGTCTGCGACCACTTCGGGTTGGCCGACCAGGTGGACATCATCATGGGCACGTTCTCGAAGAGTCTGGCCTCCATCGGCGGATTCATCGCGACGGACAAGATTACGGCCAATTGGCTGCGCCACAACTCGCGTCCGTTCATCTTCTCGGCATCGGCCACCCCGGCAGCCGTCGGCGCGGTCAACGCGGCATTGGACATTCTCGAAAGCGAGCCGGAACGGATGGAGAAGCTGTGGGCCGTGACAAACCATGCGCTGGAGGGCTTCCGCGCGATGGGCTGCGAAATCGGCAACACCTCCACTCCTATCATCCCGCTCTACATCCGCGACTTCGAGAAGACGCTGCTTGTCACCAAGATGCTGCTTGACGAGGGCATCTTCGTCAATCCGGTGGTTCCTCCAGCTGTTCCGTCGGGCGACACGCTCATCCGATTCTCGCTCATGGCCACCCACACGGTCGAACAGGTCGATTTCGCATTGGAAAAAATCGAAAAGGTCTTCAAGGCGGTGGGAATCCTTTGACCCCGCCCGACCTCTTCGGGAGACATAAAAAACTGACACTCCACCAATGGGGAGTAATAAAACCTTATAAAAACTATGAATATCTTTCTGAAAATCCTGCGCTGGCTGTTCTACGGCCTAGTTGTGGCCAGCATCGCGTTTTTCGTCGCCTACAAGTTCAGCGACCCGGTGAATGAGGAGTATTTCCGCAACTTCCTCTACTGCGGATTCGGAGCCATGGGCCTCAGCCTCATCCGCTTCGTCATGCGGTTCATGTATTAAAGGCATCGGCCATGAAAAAGATCCTGACCTTCCTGCTCGCATCGGGTCTGAGCGCAACGGCATTGGCCGAAACCTACATCCGCGTGCCGGTCGATGAATCGCTCACAAGCATCAAGAAGATTATGACCGATGCCTTACGGGACGAGGAGCTTTCCCGCTCGGAGAGCCGTCTCGTCGCGCTGATGGACACGTGCGGACAGATGCTGAAAATCGAGATGCACAAGCGCGAGTCATTCCGTGGATACGACTTCAACACATTGGTTATCAGCGAAGTGAATGGAACGAAGCGCTGGATTGGCCTATGCGTCGAGAACAGTATGAGCGAGCCGACGGACCCGCACTTTGCCGTCATCGACGATGACGAAATCGAGCCGTTGCTCCAGTCGCTGTGCTACATGCGCGACTCGCTGCTGGAGACTACGCCATCGGCCACAACCCAAGCCATCTTCACGACCCGCGACCGCCTGAAAATCGGGGTCCACTGCAAGGCGAACCGCAAGAAATGGAACGTCTATATGCAGAAGGCCCATCGGCCGGCAGAAAGCCTCAACGAGGAGCATCTCACGAAAATCATCTCTGCGCTTGAAGAGACGAATAAGATGATGAAGTGAGGGGCATCGGCCAATGAAATATCCCTTGTTGCTTGCAGTTGCTGCATCAACAAGGGATTATTGTTTTGCGGGATAAGGACATTGGCCAACACCACTCAATACAACCCGAACGAACCCAACAGGAGCACGCCGAGGATGATGGGCACAATGTAGCGCAACAGAATGATATAAAGTCGCTTACGGAAAAATGAATAGCCGTTGAGCCGCATCTCTCCCACCAGCAGCCGCGGACGTACAATCCAGCCGAACAGGAGACACGTGCAGATGGAGATGAACGGCATCAGCAGGTTGTTGGAGACGAAATCGAAGATGTCGAGGATTTGGGCCGATGCGCCATTGGGCAACTCCCACTCAAAATAGAGCACGTTGTAGCCCAGACAGACAAGAACAGCCGACAGCATCGCGCCGCTCTGAATCAGCACGACCGATTTGGTTCTTGTCCAATGGAATGCGTCCATGACCGAGGCGACGCAGGCCTCCATGATGGAAACCGCACTCGTGGTGGCCGCAAACAGCACCAAAAGGAAAAAACCGATGCCGATGACCGAGCCCACCGCACCGAGCGAATGGAAAATCTTCGGCAAAGCGACGAAAATCAGTCCCGGCCCCGCTCCCATGCCCTCGGTGCCCATGAAGACATAGACCGCCGGAATGATCATCAGACCGGCCAACAGGGCAATCAACGTGTCAAACAGCTCGATGCGATCGACCGCCTTACCCAGATTGACCGAGCGCTTCATGTACGAACCATAGGTCACCATGATGCCCATCGCAATCGACAGCGAGAAAAAAAGCTGAGAGCTGGCATCCATCATGATTTTCAGGAACTTGGCCAATGTGATTCCCTCAAAATTCGGAATGAAATAGATGGCCGCGCCCTGCAATCCCGTGCGGCGGATGCCCGTCTCCGGGTCTGTGTGCTCAATGAAAAGCGAATAGACGCTGATGAAGACGACAAGCAGCAGGAGCATCGGCATCACAATCTTCGAAAAGCGTTCGATGCCTTTCTGCACGCCGCGATAGACGATATAGAAACAGATGCCGGCAAATACCGCCATATAAACGATGGGCGACCACATCTGCGAAATGAAGCCGCCGAAGAAACCGTCATCGACCGCTGCCTCTCCCTCCAGCGTGAGGTATTGGACAAAATATTTCAACACCCAACCGCCTATCACACAATAATATGGATAGATGACCGACGGCACGATGAACGAGAAAAGGCCGATGAAGCCCCACTTGCGGTTGAAGAAGCGGTAGGCCGTCAACGGACCCTGTTGGGAACGTCGGCCAATGGCAACCTCGGTGATGAGCAGCGTGAAGCCGAACGTGAACGCCAGCAGGATGTAGAGCAACAGGAAAACGCCGCCGCCATCACGGGCCGCGAGATATGGGAATCGCCAGATGTTGCCCAATCCGATGGCACTGCCCGCCGCTGCGAGCACAAATCCGAGCGAACCGCTGAACGTGCTTCGTTCCCTACGCATAGGCTATCAATATTTTCGGTTCGGATTTTTCGGGAACCAGCCTCGCTCCACACGCTTCTTCTGTTCGAAAAGCTCCAGAATGCTCCACAGGCACGAACAGCCCACCACGCCGAAAATCGTGCTTACAATCTGATTCTCAATAAACAGCGAGCCGACGACGAAGCCGACACCCGCGAGACAGAACACCCACCAGCAGCGCGTACCGAAATAATACTCGCTCTTGATGACGATGGGATGGAACATTCCGATAGTTAAAAACGTTGCAACAGCAATAATCAATCCAATGAAATTCATATATATTCAGCTTGTAAGTTTCTTTTTTATTGTCTTTATGGCGGGCGAATTGCGCAGGAAATGCACGAAATTGCAGATGCTCTGCGCCGAATTGCAGTTATGGCACGAGCCGTCCACCTGACACGGCGTCCCGATGTCAAACCGCGCGGCATTGATGGGCGCAGCGGTTGAACGTGCCCGGGCCAATGCCGATTCGACCGTCGGGCAGACCTTGTTCAGTCCGACGATGAAAATCACTCGCTTCGGTCCAAACGTGATGGCTGCGACGCGGTTTCCGTTTCCATCGATATTGACCAAAACACCGTCCTCACTCATCGCATTGGCCGACGAGAGATAGACATCGGCCACAAAGGCCTTCCGATAGATTTCCTGCTTCTCCGCATCCGTCTGCGCGAGGTCGCGGTCCCACACCTGATAGCGATGGGCATTGGCCAATGCCGTTGTCACACCCATCTCGCGCAATGTGGCCGAGCCGCCCCATGTCACACTGCTCCCATCGGGGATCAGTTCGAGCACGCGCGCCACGGCATCGGCCGCAGTGGGACAAAAATAGGCCTCGAAGTGTCTGCGTTCGAGGTTCTTGATCAACTTCTGGGCCAATTTCCCGTTCCGTATCTCTTTCGGAGTTGCCATATTGACTGCAAAATCATTAAAAACAGCGCGCAAAGATACGAAATTATCGGCAAAATCGCAAATTCTGTCAGTTAAAATGCGTTGAAGGGCTGCGTTTTGTCCAACTTCCCGCAGCCCTTCAACAGGTTTTTAATATTTGTAGGTATGCGCAATACCTACTTTTTGTTACAGTTCACTCTTCACTTTTGCAACCCAGGCATCAATGCGGGCTGCGGTCTGGTCGCTTTCGTTCACCTCATCGAGAGCACAGCCCACCCAAGCGCCGTCAACCACGGCCAACGAGTTGCTGAACGAATAGCCATCGGTCGAAATGCCCTTGCCGACAACGGTTGCGCCTGCCACTGCCTCGTAGATGATGCCCATCGCGCTGCAGAATGTATCGGTATACGATGCCGAGTCGCCACAACCGAACAGGGCAACCTTCTTGCCGCTCAGGTCGGCCTTCTTCAGTGTCTCGACGGCATCGTACCAGTCGTCCTGCAGTTCGCCGTCGCCCCAAGTCGAGCTGCCCAGCACAAGCACGTCATATTCAGCGATTTTTGCGTCATCGAGGTCGGCCGCGCTGAATACGTCCGATGTTCCCAGTTTTTCGGCAATCTGACCTGCCAAAGTCTCACACGTTCCGGTTGTTGAACCGTAGAAAACAGCAATCTTGCTCATGATCTATATTTTTTAGATAAATGAAAAAAATAATCCGCGAAATCGGGCGCAGAGTCGTTTCTGTCTCGATTTCGCGGTGCAAAGTTACTGGGGAAAATCGGCCGCAGCAATACCTACAAATAGGATTCGGGCTACCTCTATTTAGGTAAATTATGGCCAATGAGGATGACCGATTCGCCGGCATCGAGGCTGATTGTGCAGTTTCCGTCGGCCGACACCACAACACGCTCCATGCCGCCGGTCGATGTGCGACAGACCTGGGCGTCGGAAAATCCGCGTAGCAGCCGCAGACGGACGTTTTGTGCCGTGTCCGACACGTTGGCCACAAAGAAGATTTCGCTCTCGCCATCGCGTCGGTGCGTGTGTACGATGGCGGGATTCCCATCGGCCGACGAAAGCCACGGTTCGATGCCAACGGCCGATGTCAGCACTGGCACTCCAGCCGCACGGAACTCGTCCAACTTGCGACAGCTTGCGGGCGAAATGCAGATGCCGTCTTCAACGACCAACGCGCGGTAGCGTACACTGTCGGGCGTGGTCAGCTGTCCATCGGCCGTCGGCGAAAGTCGCGTCTGCAAGGCATCGCCCGTACAGACATCCCAGTCGAGGTCGGCCAACCCATCGGGCAAAAGGTGCGTCAACGTCTTGACAGGCACGTCATCGCCCAAATAGACGAGCACATCGGGAGCCGCCTTGCCACGCCTCAGCCACTCCATCGTGCGGTTCAAGGCCGTCCAGACTGGTTTCAGCTCGTTCCACTTCGGGTTGCTGCGGTTGACGGCGTACTCGCGGCCTGCCACATACGGCTGCGTCGGTCGGACATCGGGGATGTGCGGTGTTGCGCAGACCACAAACTCCTGTGCGCCAAACGAAAACGCGATGTCGGCCACCCGTTTCAGTTCGAGCGGCGTGTGCTGATATTCCGCATCGGTCATGGCTTCGGCCGATGCGATTGGCTTGCCGTACAGGTGCGCGGCCGACGAACAATCCTTCACGTCGTAGGCTCCCGTCTGCTGATATACCCAGAACTCGCCCTGCGGCTTGTCAACGACGCGCTTCACAGCCACCGCATCGCCCGGAATACAGAGCGCATTTCCGATGGCCTGAGCCGTGAATGTCAGTCCGTTACGTGCGGCCAAACGCTGAAAAGTCGCGTAGTAGCAGTCGGTCATGCAGTCGCTTATCGTGCGTCGATAGTCGCGCAACACGGATTCGCTTTTCTCGACCGATTCGACCACAAATCCGGCCAGCACGGGCAGATACGGCCGCAAATCGTAGCCTCTCCGCCGTCGGAACTCGTCGAGCATCAGCGGTGTCCAGTTCTGCGAACCGCCCTCGTGCGAATCCATCGTCACGCCAACCACATTGTCAATGCCCGACGCGCGCAACGTGTCGAGAATGACCTGCATATAGCTGTTCCAATGAAGTTCTGCGGCCGCGACCGACAATTTATCGCATTCATAGCCAAGCAGTTCCGGCCGACCGTGTTTCGACTTCGCTCCGGTCAGTACGGCAGCCAGACGCAGGATGTGCCATCGGCCTTCTGGCAAGGTAATCCGCAGCGAACCATCGGCCGCAACGCTGTCAGTCAAATCGATGATTCCGGCAGGCTGCAACACCTCCGAAGTCGCGTAGTGCGGCGTGCAATCACCCTCCGGGAACTCGCTCTGCAGACCCGATTTCTCTTCCCAACGGTCCATCTTCGCTTCATGGCCGATGCTCCACGATCGCAACCGCGCATCTCCGTGATAATCAACGCGGAAATATCGGCCGACTGTGGCTGGAACGGCATTCGTCCGATACGGATAACAGCCCTGTCCGGCATACATCGGACTGATGGTCAGCACATCGCGCCACTGCACGCTGTCGTCGCTCACCTGAAGCGTTCCGATGTCGGCCAACGGCTCAAACTTCGCACCACGGAACGTGCCGCGCGGCCCCGGAATCTGCATCGCGCCGGTCTTACCCTTCCCTTTCGGCTGATAATGCGCCGTGAAGTGACGAATCCGCGTAGTGTCGCCTACAGGAAACGCCAGCACCGCGATGTCGCGCACATATCCGCCACGTCCTGTGATGACTGGCAACGCGACAGACTGCGCTACGCGACCGGCTGCGGTGATTATCGTATCGGCCGACGCCACACGCTGCATGGCATGGGCGGGATCAATCCATCGGCCACCTGCCACATAGCCGTTCGAGATGTTCAACTCGAAGGTCAGACCAAACTCTTCGGCTGTGCGCGCCGCATATTTCAAATGATGCCACCACTGCGGCGAAAATCCGACATCCGCACCGTTCTGAGTTTTCGCATGATTCTGGTCATAATAGACGACACCGGTAAAACCGGCCTCCTTCAACGCCTCGGCATCGGCGCGGATTCCGGCATCGGTCGTCCGTTCATAGCCGAAAAACCACCACGTCTTCATGCCGTGGTGGTCTTGACTAATGGCATTGGCCATAAAAAAGCCACAAACCAAAAAGAGAGAAATTCTCCTGTACATGATTCATTTTTTTCAGGTCCAAGGCGCGAAGCCCTCACAACCTCAAAACCTAACAACCTCAAAACCTAACAACCTCACAATCAATACTCAATCTTATCGACCTTCAGACGCCATTCGCGGAAAGCCGCCTGCGCCTCGTGCCGCATCATGCAGATGGACGGAATCGAACGGGCATCGGCCGTACGGTCAATCTCGTCGTAGATGAACTGGTCGTCGAAGTCGATATCTTTCGCGTCGATGGCTGTGTTGCCGTAATAGATTTTCTGGATTCCGCTCCAGTAAATCGCACTCAGGCACATCGGACACGGTTCGCACGACGTGTAGATCACGCAGCCGTCCAGCTTGAACGAGCCAAGTTTCTGGCACGCATTCCTGATGGCCGACACCTCTGCATGCGCCGTCGGATCGTTGTTGGCCGTCACGCGGTTCACGCCCGTAGCAACCAGCTGGCCGTCCTTCACGATGACCGCACCGAACGGGCCGCCGCCGTTTCTGACATTCTCGACCGAGGCATCGATGGCCATCTGCATGAATTTTTCATCCTCAGGGCCGATTTCGTTGCTCTGCACAATGGCAAGGCTCTCGATGCGCAAGTCCGGATATTTGGCCAAGATGCGCTTGCGTCCCTCCATAAACTCCTTTTCAATCAAGAATGCGGCACCAACCAGCTCCGCACCTGCCTGATGGCACAAGTCGAGCACGCCGAATGTGGCATTACCATTGGCCAGAAAATCATCGACCAGAAGCACACGCTCGCCGGCCTTCAGATAGTCGTGGCCAATGATGAGGTCGTAATTCTTCGCCTTCGTGGCCGAGTGTACCTGCGTCGTAAAGCATTGCTGCATCGTGCTCGGCTTGGCCTTCTTGATGAAGACCATCTCTTTTTTCATGGCCAATGCCGTTGCAAACGCCGGAGCGATACCGCTCGCCTCGATCGTGACAATCTTGTCGATTTTCCCGGCCACATCGGCAAACAGCCGCGCAACCTCCTGGCCGATGTGCTGCATCAGCAACGGGTCAATCTGGTGGTTGATGAAACTGTCAACTTTCAATATACCGCCAGGCAGGAACTTGCCATTGGCCTTGATTCTTTCTTCCAGTTCTTTCATAATATCATTATTTAAAGTTTCCTATTTGCAAAGGTAATACTCTTGGTCGAAATCTGCAAGAGTTCCGCCGAAAAATCTGCCGACAAAAGGCCACAAACCACCGAAACCTCACATTCCGACTCATTTAAACGAGAAAAGTGAGGGTCTCACGACTCCCAC
>CACZAY010000154.1 GCA_902779265.1 uncultured Bacteroidales bacterium
GTAAAGAAGATGCAGGATGCCGGCGTTCCTATCGACGGTATCGGCATGCAGGGCCACTACAACATCTACGGTCCTTCGATGGAGGACGTCGACAAGGCCATCAACCGCTACTCCGAGCTGGTCAAGCACATCCACATCACCGAGCTCGATATCCGCGCCAATGAAGAGATGGGTGGCCAATTGCGTTTCAGCCGCGAGGGCGTTGAAATCAAGCCCTATGTCCGCACGATGCACACCAACCAGTACAACCAGCTCTTCAAGGTGCTGCGCCGCCACAAGGACGTCATCGACAACGTGACCTTCTGGAACGTGAGCGACCGCGACTCATGGGTCGGCGTGAACAACTATCCGCTCCTCTTCGACAAGGACCTCAAGCCCAAGCAGGCCTACTACGCCGTGCGCGACTTCGATGCATCACTGGACAACGTCACTCCCGCCGAGGATTTCCGTCCATCGGAGCTCAACCAGCCAGGACAGGAATACCCGATGGTCAATTCTCAAGGCTATGCACGTTTCCGCGTTGAGGCTCCACAGGCCAAGTCGGTCATCGTCAGCCTAGGTCTGGGCGGACGTGGCGGCACCGTACTCCGCAAGGGCAAGGATGGTTTCTGGTACGGCACGACCGAAGGCCCAATGGATGAAGGTTTCCACTACTACCACCTCACCATCGATGGCGGCACGTTCAACGACCCAGGCGCACAGAACTTCTACGGCTCTGTCCGTTGGGAGAGCGGCATCGAAATTCCGGCCCACGACCGCGACTTCTACGCCCTCAAGAATGTTCCTCACGGCAACATCCAGGAAATCAATTTCTGGAGCGAGAGCACCCAGACGGTCCGCCGCGCCTTTGTCTATACGCCTCCTACCTATGGCGCCAAGAACAAGAAAGGCAAGGAAATCCGCTATCCCGTTCTGTACCTGCAGCACGGCTGGGGCGAGGACGAAACAGCATGGAGCCGGCAAGGCCACGCCGGTCTGATTCTCGACAACCTGATTGCCGAAGGCAAGTGCGAACCTTGCATGATTGTCATGACCTATGGCATGACCAACGAAGTTCGTTGGGGTCATATGCACGAGTTTGATTGGACTGCCTTCCAGCGTGTCCTGATGGACGAACTTGTTCCCTACGTCGATTCGCACTTCTTCACCATCGCCGACCGCGACCATCGCGCCATGACTGGCCTCTCGATGGGCGGTATGGAGACCCGCAACGCCACATTGGCCCGTCCCGAAGTGTTCGGTTACTGGGGTCTGTTCAGTGGCGGCATCTACGAGCCCAAGGATCTGCAGAACGTACAGAAGCCGCGCCGCATCTTCATCAGTGCTGGCGGCCGTGAGAATCCAGACCGCGTCAAGCAGGCCGTCGATGAACTCAAGTCTGCCGGCTACGATGCCTACAGCCATGTCTCACCGCAGACTGGGCACGAGTTCCTCACCTGGCGACGCGCCCTCCGCGAGTGGCTTCCGTTGCTCTTCAAGTAATGACAATCCAATCTGATCGATAACATTTTCTACAAAAACGGGAGGCGCCTGTGCAGGTGTCTCCCGTTGCTTTTTTGTTTATGGCCAATGCTCCTCATCGGCCAATCACTTAGACCGTTTCAGTCTGACGACCTTCACCGTACCGTCAGCACTGCGGAATTTGAATGATGCCTCGTTGTCTTTCAACCGGTCAAGAATGTGTGACAAGGCGCAAACATCCGTAATCTGCTCATCATCAATCTCCATCAGGCAATCGCCCGTACGGACGCCCTTCCGATAGGCATCCGCACCGGTACGGACAACGGCCATAAGAGCATCGCCATTGGCCATCAATACAAATGAAATATTGTCGATATCGCTGTTTCCGGCCTCGATTTTCTGCCCATCATGCGGCAGGAATACGAACTTCCGCCTGTGCGCATCGATAATCAATGAGGCACGTTCCAGCAAAGCGCTTCCGACTTTCGACGAACTGCCGTCTGTCTTGACAGTCAGATTGTTGATGGCCAATGTACCAATCCTGGTCGTCGTGAAATGAAGGTATCTGACCGCTACGGTGTCCAATGAAAAGCCATAGAGTCCGACTTTGGTGTTGATGGTAGAATCGACCTGTGCAATCAACCCGTCAAACAACGTTTTCCTTTTAGGGTTTCTCTCCAACCAGCCATCAATCTGCCCATCATTCAGCAACAGCCACGTATTGTGTGCACCGGTGTCAAACAGCGATTCCACAACACCAAACGGTGTCTCGACATCGATTATCGGCCGATAATCCGTATAAGTCTTGTATTTGGCCAATGGGAATCCCTTTGACTCTTTGGCAAAAAAGTTCTTCCTGTCGGTGACAATCAGCAGGCTGTCCCGCGTGTCGAGTTTGAACGACAGACCACGGCCCACCAGATTGAACCCGATTATGCCATCAAATCGGCCACAAGAAAAGTCTCCGATTCCGTTTTCCACCCGAATCATCGGATAGTCATCGATACGCAGGTGTCCCAACTTCATCGAGGGCACTCTATAAAAAGCCTGCTGCCGCTCGACCCGATTTATATCACCAAAGGCAAGGATGTCCGATTGTAACGGCTCAAGCCACGGTTCCATCGGCCCGAACCAGACTCCAGTCGGACAACCGGTGTCAAACAGCAGGTTCCGCACCTTACCATCAATCTCCACCGGGACGACAACGGCACCATCAACGACCCGAATCTTGACCGTATCCACAAAATCGCGTTTCGAAAACGACATCAACTCCGTCGCCGATTTGATTGGATTCTTGGCTGCTGCGGTTGTGGCCAATAAGAACGCCACGGCACCCAGCAAACGTTCATAACGCATATTTCATCAGATTAAACAGGTATAAAAAAAGGCACGAATCCGAAAATCCGTACCCTATATAAAACGTCCACGTCTTACGATATTATTCCAAGGTCAACACCTTGCCATTGTATGTAAACTTCGTGCCCGGCTTGACCTGGACCTCGAAGTTGGCCAACTGCTGTGGTGTGAGCATGTGCTCGTAATGATACTTGATTGGAGCTACATAGAGCGAACGTGGCGACGTCGGCGTGCCACCTACACCCACGATGAGGAAGAGGCGTGCATCCTCGGCCTCGGCCGACTCCATGATGGACTTCATCTCAACGTCATTGGCCCAATAGACACCCTTGGACGAAAGTGACTCAATCCAGATACACTCGATGGCCAATGTGTAAACCATCATTTCGCCCTCGATTTCCACAAGAAGGTCGGTACGGGTCTTCACCTTCTCATCGTTCTGCTCCACAAGCACGAAACCGTCGCGTGTGAAGTCGAACTTTTCGACTACAAAGTTCTCGAAAGCTTTATCTTTCTGCATCGTGTTTACCTGCGATACAGCGGTCTCGTCGGTTTCGATGACATGGTTGACGGCAAATGACTGCTGCTTAGGCTGCATACTCCATCCAACGAGAAGTGCGAGTGCTGTGACACCGAGTCCAATCACCACATCGAGTAGTACGTTCTTCATAATTTTGCTTTTATTTTTAGTCTTTTCCTCGCATTTGGGTTCGAGGATTATTTTTCATGTTCAATCGGCGCAAAGATAACGTTTTTTTTGCGGACAGACAAGAAAATCACGATATTTTTTCATTTTAGCGTGAAAACTGGGCAAAATCGGCCGAAAACCGCACCGATTGCGGCGTTGTCGTGTGGAACATTGGCCCATGGAATTGAATCATCGGCCAGCCAGATCGTCATAGAGCCGCTGGAGATAGGCCTTGCCCCAACGCTGCGCCAGGCCGTTCGGGTCGTCGGTGCCAGAGAGCCCTTGGCCATCACGCGCATTGTCCTGGACATAACGGCAGCTGTCGGTCACGAGGCCGAAACCATCGCTGAAGGCATAGAAGGCATAATGGCCAATGCCGGAATCGAACAAATCCTTGCTGAAATTGAAGTCATCGTGGCCGATGCCCATCTGGCCCAGCAAGGTGGCGGCGATGTCGGTCTGGCTGCCGTAAGTGTCGATGACACGAGGTTGGCCGATGGCTCCGCCCGTCCAGAACATCGGGATGCGGTAGCGAAGAATCTCGTGGTTCTGGATGCCGGCCGGGTAGTTGGCATAGGCGTGGTCGGCCACTCCGATGATGAGCAGGTCGTCCCATGCAGGCGTGGCACGCAACCGGTCGATGAAACTGCCGATGCAGCTGTCTGCATAAGCCAGGCTGTTCACATATTTATCCTTAAAATGATGATACTCAACATCGAACGGTTCGTGACTGCTCAACGAAAGCATGACGGTGAACGTCGGCTGTTCCGAGGGCTGGACGACGGCATCGTACAGGTAGTCGAACATCAGGTGATCGGGCACGCCCCACTTGGAGAGACGTTGGCCAATGGGGAAATCGACATCGGCCACAATATCCTCAAATCCGCCCGCCGTCAGGAAACCGCGCATGTTGGTGAAATTCACGTCGCCGCCATGCACGAACCGCAGCGCGTAGCCGTTTTCGCGCAGCCGCTGGCTCAGGAACTGCAAGTGCTCGCATCGGCGCTGGTCCTTCATCACAGAGTAGGTCGGCTGGCCGGGATAGGCCGCCAGCACAGCTGCACAGCCACGGTCGGTGCGGAAACTGTTGGCAAAGAAGTTGCGGAACCCGATGCCCTCGCGGTAGGCGCGGTTGACACTGGGCAGGATGGTCGAATCGGCCTCGGGGCAGACGGCACTGCACGCTGCGCCCGAAAAGCTCTCCAGGATGAGCAATACAATGTTGGGCCGCTTCACGCGAAGCGGTGCATCAAGTCGCAGGCTGTCGGCCAATGAATCGTCGGCCACCGCAGGGACATCGGCCAAAATGCTATCCATATTGAGGCTGTCGGCCAATGCCACATGGGGCACATTCAGTTCGGCAAGCGCGGCCGAGGCCTCTTCATCGGCCATAAAACGATACATCTGCGAGAAGTCCTTCTGCCGATGCGCCATGCTATGCAGGAAACTGAAGAACGGATTTGTAGCGGCCTGGTTCAGAGGCATTTCACTACTGAAATATACGCGGCCAATGTTCATCGTAGAGGTCGACACGCCACCGCGGATGGCGACAAACAGTAGCCCGCACTCAACACAGGAGCGGCACACAACATCCACAAGGGAGCTTGGCCAAGGCATTTCCATGGACTGTCGAGGAAATAGGTCAGCGCCGTCTGGTCGAGACGAAAGCCCCAATAGCCGTAAAGGAACAGGTCACACAGGAAATCGACCACGACAAGCAGCAGCACAAGACGCAGCCAGAAACACATAAACGCACGGTGCCACTCGCCCTTGTACCAGATATACCACAATTCGACCAGGAACGGCAGGGCCATGATATAGCCCGCACAGGTCAGGTCATGCGGCAGTCCGTGCCATAGGACAGACATCCAGTCCGACATCGGATAATCGCCGAAAATATCGCTGTAATAACACAAAAAAACGAACTTGCCAACGACAAAAAGCAAGACAAAAAGAAAATATAATATGGTCTTTTTGAGCATAAAACGGATTGATTTGAGACAAAGATTCCGATTTTTCGTGCAAAGATAGTGACTTTTGCCAAATATTGTGTATCTTTGTGCCGCTTTTTTATTAAATTACTACGAAAATGGAGAAACTTGAACGTATCAACAAGTATTTGAGCGAGTCCGGTGTCTGCTCACGCCGTGAGGTGGATGAACTGATCGAGTCCGGCCGCGTGGAGGTCAATCACCAGCCGGCACGCATCGGTATGCAGATTGACACCGAAAATGACAAGGTTTATGTGGACGGCCAATGGGTTGATCCCGCCAACAAGGCAAAGAACGCCGTGACGAAGGAGGCCCTGCTGGCCCAGACGGAACGTCCGTGGTGGGAGGAGCACAACGAACAGAAACAGGCCCGTGAAGAGGCTCTGATGCAGAATCCGAAGAGCAAGCTGCTGCGTCACGGACGCAAGAATGCACAGAAAACGACATCGGCCAACAAGAACAAAGAGCCGCGCCAGACCCTCAGCGAACTGAAGGACAAGGTTGTCCAGGCATCGGCCATCAAGACGCGCGGCCACAGCTCGGCCGACAAGCAGGCCAAGAACGAACTCGTCCAGGCCGCCAACAAGGAGCTCGCTGCCAAGGTTGCCAAGCGTGACGAGATGCGCCGGCCCAAGACATTGGCCGAAATGATGGGCAACATGAACAACACGCAACGCGACCGCACGTTGAAAGAACGTCGCGTGGAGGGCGTGAACCCGAAGGCTGCCCAGCTGCGTGGCAAGAAGACGTGCTTTACAGTTCTTTCGACCGCGAACCAGCCGCCATCCATCCTCGTCGAGTCATTTTCGTCAGGTGCGATGGCGGTTTCCTTCACTTTGGCCGAATGCCAATCATAATCAGTCGCGCCCGCTATTTTCCAAAGGAACTTGACATCATTAACACTATCCGCTGTCATTTTGCATAGGCAAAGAGAATCGGAGCCTCCATCTACAGCAAAATTTATAGAGCTTTTCATGCCTCGGAAGAAATTGTAAGGACGTTCCTCGTCAGAAAAATCCTCATAGCACTTCATATACAGATTCGTACTCGCAAGGAGGCACAAGGCCACAAAGAAATATATCTTTTTCATAGTCCTACTTTTTACAATGTTGCCTTGACTCCGATTGTAATATATCCCTGCACGCCATAGCCTGCCTCAGCAAAACCTCGTATAAGTTCACCGCCCCATTCCAGGCCGAGGCCGCACAACTGGTAGGCGAACTTGGCCGATTTTCTTTTCCCGCAAGTGAAATCAATGTCGTCATGGAGATTGCAATCATTCTCTTTCTCCCACAAGAAACCGATGCCCGCCGCAACACGCGTATAGCCACCAAAATGCGCCCGATTCCACCAAAACCAACGCCCGGACGGCATGAAATAGAATGAAGAATATTCCATATTCGCCAACGAGCTGTGACAATAATGACTAGCGACGACCTCCCAACCTCCTTCCCCATAACCGAATTGAAGACCGATGCCAAGTCGATCTGATAAGCTGTAATGATAGGACACATTTATACTATTGTCATCGTACCACTCGTAACTATCAAGCACCTCCATTGCCACGCCTGAATTGCGAATCGACGGACAAGAACTAAAATGGTCTTGCGTAAATAAACTGGATCCGAAGCCCATACTCACCGCAATATCATGCTTGGGAGCCTCACGCACACGGAAGAACTGCGCATTGGCCACAGTCACCACAGACATGGCGACGAGACAACCGAATGTAAGGAGTTTTTTACTCATTAGATGGTAATATTTTTGGATTGGTTTTCAGCACAGCCGTCCCATCAGTTCATACGGCGAGGCTTCAGTGATTTCCACGTCGTAGAATTGGCCGATTTCGAGCGCGATGTGGGCTTGCAGGTTCTCATCGACAGCGGTAGGCTCCAAGGGCAGCGACTCGACCGGAATGAGCACCTCTGGATCGACCTCGGGGCTGTCAAATTCGGTACGGCCGACGTAATATTCGCCTTCCAGCCGGTCGATGATGACCTTGAACGTACGGCCTACCTTTTCCTGTTGTGTGGCCAACGAGATTTCCTGCTGCAACGTCATCAGCGTGTCGAGACGGCGCTGCTTGACATCGGCCGGAACATCGTCCTTGTAGTGCTTTGCGGCATAGGTCCCCTCCTCCTCGCAGAAGGCGAACGCGCCCATACGCTCGAAACGCTGCTGTCGCACGAAATCGACCATTTCGTCAAAGTCGGCATCAGTCTCGCCAGGGAAACCGACCATCAACGTGGTGCGCAGGTGGATGCCGGGCACTTGGCGACGGATTTCGGCCAACAGCTGCTCCGTCTCCTCGCGCGTGATGCGGCGTAACATTCTGTCCAACACATGATTGGACGCGTGCTGGAGTGCGCTGTCGAGATACTTGCAGATGTTGGGATATTTTGCCATGACGGGCAGCAGGTCCATCGGAAAATCGTTCGGATAGGCATAATGCAGACGCAGCCACTCCACGCCGGGCGTCTGGGCAATCTTTTCAACCAGTTCGGCGATGTTGTATCGGCCATAACGGTCAATGCCGTAGCCCGTCAGATCCTGTGCGATGAGCTGGATTTCGCGGACGCCATTGGCCACAAGCCCCTCAACCTCGGCGAGGATGTCCTCCATCGGACGGCTCTTGTACTTGCCCGTGATGAGCGGAATGGCGCAATAGGCGCACATGCGGTTGCAGCCCTCAGCAATCTTCACGTAGGCATAGTGCTTGGGCGATGTCTGGAGCCGGCGGCCGCGTAGCGAATCGTTCCACGAGTGTCCCAAATCGGACAGAATCTGCTTCCAGTCGAACTTGCCGTAAATGCGGTCGATTTCGGGAATTTCGTCGGCCAATTCCTTGCGATAACGCTCACTCAGACAGCCCATGACGAAAATCTGGCCGATTTTGCGACGTTTCTTCAACTCCGTCAGACCGAGAATCGTGTTAATCGATTCCTCCTTTGCATCGCCGATGAAGCCGCACGTGTTGACGATGACGATTTCGCCCTTCGGGTCTTCGGGGTCGTGGTGCATCTTATAGCCGACGGCAGCCAACTGTCCCATGAGGCGTTCGCTGTCAACCAGGTTCTTGGAGCAACCCAGCGTAATCAAGTCGATTCGTCCTTTGATCATAGAGTAGAGTGTAAAGTGTATAGTGTAATGTAGATTGAATCAGCCGACATTTTTATCTCTCGCAGAGTGTAAGGAAGTGTAAAAGAGGGCTACATCATTTTTTAAATAATGCGAAGAATGACAGCCAATAAAAACTCCATTTCACTCATTTACACTCTGCGAGAGATTTTACTCGGCAAAAAGCGAGTCCACAAATGCCTTGGCATTGAAAATCTGCAAATCCTTCATTCCTTCGCCCAGACCGATATAGCGCACCGGAGTACGCAACTGGTCGCTGATGCCGATGACGACGCCACCCTTGGCCGTACCGTCGAGTTTGGTTATGGCCAATGCCGTTACATCGGTCACTGCGGCAAACTGCTTTGCCTGCTCGAACGCATTCTGTCCGGTCGAACCGTCGAGCACGAGCAGCACTTCGGGCGACACATCGGGCACAACCTTCGTAATCACCTTGCGGATTTTGCCCAACTCGTTCATCAGTCCGACCTTGTTGTGCAGACGGCCTGCCGTATCGATGATGACGACATCGGCCTGCTCCTTGACGGCATGGTTGACCGCATCGAAGGCGACACTGGCCGGGTCACTGCCCATCTGCTGCTTGACGACGGGCACACCTACACGGTCGCCCCAGATCTGAAGCTGGTCGATGGCTGCCGCGCGGAACGTATCGGCCGCACCCAAAACGACCTTGTTGCCGGCCTCCTTGAACTGATAGGCCAGTTTGCCGATGGTCGTCGTCTTGCCGACACCGTTCACGCCAACCACCAGAATCACGTAGGGGCGCTTGGTGCCGGGCTTCAGCGTGAAACCGTCCAGTTCCTCGCGTTCGTTTTCGGCCAACAGCGCAGCAATCTCCTCACGCAGGATGCGGTTCAGTTCATCGGTACCGACGTACTTGTCACGCGCTACGCGGTTTTCGATACGTTCGATGATGCGCAGCGTGGTGTCAACGCCGACGTCGCTCGTGATGAGAGCCTCCTCCAGACTGTCCAACACCTCATCATCGACCCTGTCGCGGCCGACGACGGCGCGAGTCAGCTTCTCGAAGATACTCTGCTTGCTCTTTGCGAGACCCTGATCATAGGTCTGCTTGTTCTCTTTCTTGAAAAAGTCGAAAAATCCCATAGACGTAATTGGATAATTGTTGACGGGGCATTGGCCGAGAATAAAAACAAAATAACCGCAAAGAGGCTCAAAGCTTCCTTGCGGTCAAACTCATATTATAAAGCCTCGCACGAGGTGTGATTTACTTGGCGATAGCTTCCTTAACCTTCTCGTTTGGAACCATCTCCTCGGCGAACATGTAAGCGCCGGTCTTTGGAGACTTAACCACGCGGATGACCTTGCTGAAAGTACGGCCGTCACCAGTCTGGAGAGAGGCCACTGTTTTCTTTGCCATAGTTGTTTATTTTTTTGGGTGTTTAACTTAACTAATAACCGGAGAGCCAGTTATTACTTAATCTCCTTGTGGATAGTGTAACGCTTCAAGAATGGGTTATACTTCTTCAACTCAAGACGCTCGGTAGTGTTCTTGCGGTTCTTGGTGGTGATATAACGAGACATTCCAGGAACACCTGAAGCCTTCTGCTCGGTGCACTCGAGGATAACCTGTACGCGGTTGCCTTTAACTTTCTTTGCCATAGTTCTTTTAGCCGATTACATAACCTGCCTCCTTCAGAGCGGCAGAAATACCCTTCTTGTTGATTGTACGAACGGCAGCGGTCGAGACCTTCAGATAAACATAGTCATCGAGCTCCGGAACATAAAACTTCTTTACCTGCAAGTTCACATTGAACAAGCGCTTGGTGCGACGCTTCGAGTGTGAAACGTTATTTCCACTTCCTGCCTTCTTACCAGTAAGCTGACAAATTTTAGACATTGTTGTTCGTTTTTTGTTATAAAACCGGACTTAATGGAAACCCCTGACAGAAGGGCGGGAATATCCGATTTTAAGAGTTTGTTGTTAAAATCGTTTTCGTTTCTTGGGTCTTGGCCAATGGCTCAATCCAGACGGGCGCATCACTTCCCACGAGGGCTGATTTCGGTCAAAATTCCTCAAAACGGGATGCAAAGTAAGCGTTTTTCGGCCAATGTTCCAAATTTTTCAACCGTTTTTTTCATTTTCATCCGCAATCAGGCCCTGCAACATCTGCAAAGCGGCAACTGCGGCTTGCAAAATGACAGCCTCACGGTCGCCTTCNNNNCGAACGAAAATGTGCGGCACAAAACGGCGTGTGGCGTAAGGGCGCAAATGCACACCGTACCCTGCGGGCGGCCGTCCGACGGACCGGGCCCAGCGACGCCTGTTGTGGCCACAGCGCAGTCGGCGCCACAGACACGGGCAGCGCCCTCGGCCATCTGACGCGCGGTATCTTCGCTCACGATGCCGTCACGCAGGCGGACGCCGAGCACCTGTTCCTTCACTGCCACGGCATAGCTCACCACGCCGCCACGGAAGTAGGCCGATGATCCGGCCACGGCTGTCACCATAGAGGCCACGGTGCCGCCCGTGCAGCTTTCGGCTGTGGCAAGTGTCCATCCGCGGGAAGAGAGGCATTGGCCAATGGCACGTCCCGCCTCGTTATCATTGGGAAAGCGATTCATTGTGGGAGTTGAGAAATAAGAATTAAGAAATATGAGTTAAGTTTTCCCGAAAAACGGAAAGCAAAGGTAGTGATTTCCGGGGCATCGGCCAAGGACATCGGCCAAAAAACGGACTTTTTCTTGGACTTGTCAGCAAAACTGCCTATCTTTGCCCTCATATTTTGCATTTTTCAGCGTGAATATATGAAAAGAATCATCCGTGGAGCGGTGCAGGTTGCCGCATTTACCCTTTGTATCAACGCGCAGGCTGCCCAGAGGAGTGCGGCCGAGGCGCAGAAATTGGCTCAGGAAATCCTCCATTCAGACAGTGTCTCACTTGCAGGCCCATCGGCCATGAACGCGGCAGCAATGCGCGGCGAGGACGGGACATTGGCCAACGAGGAAATCACCCCTTACTTTATTTATAATAATGAGAAGGGCGCAGGATTCGTGCTCGTGAGCGGCTCGGACAGGATGCGCCCCGTCATCGGCTACAGCGACAGCGGAACGATTGACGCGGAGAACCTTCCGACCAACATGCAGGCGTGGCTCCAGTCGGTGAGCGAGGCAACGGCATGGGCCGAGGCGCATCAGGAGGTGGCTTTGGCCAATGGTACGGCCGACGGCATCGTGGTCACACCGCTGCTGAACGGCATCGCGTGGGGCCAGGAATATCCGTTCAACTCGTTGTGTCCCAAGAAGAACGAACAGATATCGGTCACGGGATGCGTGGCCACGGCCGGCGCACAGGTGGTCTTTTATCACCGCTATCCGGAGCAGGGCATCGGCTCTCACACGAACGCCAACGACACGACACAGAAGATCAACTTCAGCGAGCAGAGCTACGACTACAGCAAGATGTTCAAGTCCTACAGCATACGGAGAATCTACCAGTCGGCCCAGCTGCTTGCGGTGGCCCAGCTGAGCTACCACTGTGGCGTGATGGCCGATATGGAGTATTCGCCCGAGGGCTCGGGCACGGTGACACAATGCCTGCGCCGCGGACTGGTCGAGAACTTCGGCTACGACCCGTATGCCGAGGTGGTGAACCGCGAGAACTTCACCTACGACGAGTGGACGGCGCTCCTGAACAACGAACTGCAGGAGAAGCGGCCCGTCATCTACGGCGGCGCGGCCAACGACGGCCAGGACGGTCACTGTTTCGTGATTGACGGCGTGGACGAGGACGGACTCTACCACGTGAACTGGGGCTGGTACGGCGACTGTGACGGCTATTACGACATCACGATACTGAACCCCGAATCAGACGGCGTGACGGAATACGAAGACGGCTTCTGCACGGGCCAGGAGGCACTCATCCAGGTGGCGCCGAAAGGAACATTGGCCAACGCCCAATACTACTCCCCGATTTCGTCCAGCGGCGCATTGACCATCAGCACGAGCTCGGTCGCCCTGGGCGGAAAGGCGTCGTTCAAGCTGACGGAATTCTACAACCAGTCGGTCACACCGCTCGTTTTCAAGCTGGGTCTCGCCTTCGTCCAGGAGGGGAAGGTTGTGACCAATAGCGATGCCACATCGGCCTACAGCGGCACAATCAAGCTCACGCTCGACCCGTATTACGGCTACGGCGAATATTCCAACATCCGCGCGACCGTCCCGACGACATTGGCCGACGGCACCTACCGCGTCTATGCCTGCGCCGTCCCGGTCAGCGGCGACCACAAGAACGAAGTCGGCCTGATCCGCTGCCTGGCATCGGGCACGAGCTTCTACACCTGCACCGTGGCGAACCAGCGCGCGACGTTTGCGAAGGGAATCGTATCGGCCATCGAGATGATTTCGGCCAATGGAACGGCATCGGCCGACGCAACCTACGACCTCTACGGACACCGAATCGGGTCATTGGCCAATGCCCCAGCCGGCATCTATGTCGTGGGCGGCAAGAAAGTGAAAAAGCCGTAATTTGTAATTTGTTTTATTGCCAATGGGATACGCACGATGGATAGGAGCCGCCTTCGGAGGCATGGCGGGCGGCGTGTTCGGTGCGCTGGCGGGCTATGCGCTGGGCACCGTGGTCGAAACCCTCTTCTCGACGGCCGATGAAGGCAGCCAGGAGCCGCACCGACGTGTCCGGATGACGGCCAACGGCGAGCGCAACAGCTTCCTGATGGCCCTGATGATACTCTCGGCCCACATCATCCAGGCCGACGGCAAGATCATGCACTCCGAAATGGAGTTCGTGCGCCGGATGCTGCGCGCGAACTTCGGTGCCATGGCCGAGGTGCAGGGCGAGGAAATCCTGCGACGCCTTTTCGAGCGCCGCAAGCAGCAGGGCGAGTCCGCCTGGAGCCGCGAAATCATGCAGTGCTGCGACGAATTGGCATCGGCCATGACCCTCGAACAGCGCACGCAACTGCTCGCCCTGTTGAGCGAAATCGCCAAGGCCGACGGCTCAGTCCACCCCGACGAGGTCGAACAGCTGAAGCTTGTGGCCAATTACCTGCGCGTGGGCAGCGAAGCCATCGACTTCTGAAGAGGTCAAAGACGGTGACTATACGTTCGTGGTCTATACGGATTACGACGAAGATGGCAATCCCCATGCCGGCGGCAGCAACTTCATCAAATCGT
>CACZAY010000155.1 GCA_902779265.1 uncultured Bacteroidales bacterium
GCTTCCGTAACGTCAATTGGCGGAACATCCGAAAAACGCGCTCCCGATGCGGGAAACAGCCTCAATTCCTGGTTTCCAGGGTGCAAAGTTGTAAATATTTTTGTGAATAATCAAGCGGTGGGTGTGGAAAAGTGTGGAAAAACGGCGTTTTTCGGTGGATAACTGGGTGGATAAGTGCGAAAATGACATTTGGGGCACAGTTATCCACAAGTGTTGTGGATAAGTCGTGGGGCGGCATTGGGGCATTGGCCAATGACCTTGAAACGGCACAGAAAATCCCCGTTCCTTCGGTTGAGGGAGCGGGGACATTGGCCATAAAAAGCCCAATTGATCAATAGATCTTCTCGCGCAACTGCTGGATGCGCTCGTCGGTGATGTAGTCATCGTACTCGGTGCGCTTGTCGATGATGCCGTTCGGGCCAAGTTCGATGACGCGGTTGCAGACGGTCTGGATGAACTCGTGGTCGTGGCTGGACATCAGGATGACGCCCTTGTAGGTCTGGAGGTTGTTGTTGAACGCCTGAATGGACTCGAGGTCGAGGTGGTTGGTCGGCGAGTCGAGGATGAGCGTGTTGGCATTCTTCATCATCATGCGGGCAATCATACAGCGGATCTTTTCGCCGCCCGAGAGGACGCTGGCTTTCTTCAGGACCTCCTCCTCCTTGAAGAGCATACGGCCGAGGAAGCCCTTGATGTAGATTTCGCTCGTGTCGGTTGAGAATTGTGACAGCCAATCGACCATGTTCAGGTCGGTGTTGAAGAACGATGAGTTGTCCAATGGCAGGTAGGCCGTAGTGATGGTCTGGCCCCAGTTGTAGGTGCCCTCGTGATCCTTGTCCTCGCCGTTGATAATCTGGAAGAAGGCGGTCATGGCGCGCGGATCGTGGCTCAGGAAGACAACCTTGTCGCCCGGCTCAATCTGGAAGTTGACATCCTTGAAGAGCGTCGTGCCCTCGATGGTCTTGCCCAGTCCGTGCACTTCGAGCACCTTGTTGCCGACTTCACGTTCGGGCGTGAAGATGATGCCCGGATAGCGGCGTGTAGAGGGCTGGATTTCCTCGATGTTGAGCTTTTCGAGCATCTTCTTGCGCGATGTCGTCTGCTTTGACTTGGCGACATTGGCTGAGAAACGACGGATGAATTCCTGCAACTCCTTCTTCTTCTCTTCGGCCTTCTTGTTGGCCATCTGCTGCTGACGCAGGGCGAGCTGCGACGACTCGTACCAGAACGAATAGTTGCCGGCGAACATCGTGCACTTCTTGAAGTCGATATCGACGGTGTGGGTGCAGACCGAGTCGAGGAAGTGGCGGTCGTGCGAGACGACAAGCACCGTGTGCTCGAAGTTGGCCAAATAGTTTTCCAACCACATGACGGTGTCGAGGTCAAGGTCGTTGGTAGGCTCGTCGAGCAGGAGGTTGTCCGGGTTGCCGAACAGGGCCTTGGCCAACATGACGCGCACCTTCTGCTTGGCAGGGATATCGGCCATGAGCATATAGTGCAGATCCTCCTTGATGCCGAGGCCGGAAAGCAGCGATGCGGCGTCCGATTCAGCATTCCAGCCGTCCATTTCGGCGAATTTCTCTTCGAGTTCGGCGGCGCGCATACCGTCCTCTTCGGTCATTTCGGCCTTCTCGTAGATGGCATTCTTCTCCTCCATGATGGCGTAGAGCACGGTGTTGCCGCGCAGTACGGTGTCCAATACGGTGTATTCGTCGTATTTGTTGTGGTTCTGTTCCAAAACGGAGAGACGTTCGCCTGGAGCCATTTCGTAGGTGCCGCGGGTCGGGTCAAGTTCGCCGCTCAACACGCGGAGAAAAGTCGATTTGCCGGCACCGTTGGCACCGATGATGCCGTAGCAGTTGCCTGGGGTGAACTTCAGGTTGACGTCCTGAAACAGGATTCTCTTGCCGAATTGTACGCAAAGATTGTTAACTGTAATCATCTACTAAAACTAAATTTTTCAAATATGAATAACTCTGTGAATTTACTCTCGTGATAATTGGGAGACATTGGCCAATGCCTCAATCCCGCCGCCCGATCAGAAGATTCCGCCCGAGCCTTGCTGCTGCGAGCCCTTCGTCTGCGAGATTTTTTTCAGTTCGCACAGCTGCTCGTAGCTCCGGTTGTAGCAGGGCATCTGTTCCAATGCGCTGGCCAGCTCCTCGTTGCTCAGGTCATTCTCGTCGAGCATGTAATAGTTCTTCCGGATTTCGTTCATACGAATATCCTCGGCCAATTCACGTCCGTAGAACTTGCTGATTTCCTCGAATCCCTTGCGCGGGTCAGAGTGTGGTTCGACCTCGGGACCTTTCGGCTCGTGGACTGTCGGTGCCGGTGCGGGTGGCGTTGGTTGAACCGGTTGGGCCGGCTGTGCCGCGGTCACTGGCTGAGCAGGCGGTGTCACCGTCACGGGCGGTTCGGGATTCGGGATGTTGGCCGATGCCGGTTCTTCGCTCGGTTGTGGTTCGCTCTCCGTGGACTCAGCTTCCGTTGGTTCGGCTCCGCGCGTGAGGCTCACGGGGCGGGTGACTGGGGCCGATGTCAATCCGCTGCGCAAGGCGATGGCTGTCACGACGATGGACGTTGTCGGGCTGTCGGCCGATGCGTTGAGCTGGAATGGCTGGGTGTAGAGCTGGCTGTAGGCTGTCGGCACCGAGCCGTCGAGTGTGTAGCGTATTTCGACGTCGGCATCGGCATTGGCCATAGAAATCGTACGATTGTCATCCGTCTCGTCGCCCGTCGCGTGGATGGTTGGGGCCGATGGGGCAACTGCCGGCATCGGGGGCGTCTGCGGCACGAACGGGTTGGGTTGGTTCGGTGTTGTGGCCGATGTCTCGGTCGGGCTCACCACATCTTCCATCTTGAAGCCTGCGGCTAGGATGATGATGCGGACCTTTTCGCCCAGCGTGTCATCCTGCATCGAACCGTGGATGACGTTGATGTCGGGGTCAAGTCCATCGACAAATTCTGTCACCTGGTTCATCTCGGCCATGGTCAACGGCTTTTGTGACGAGAAGAAGAACTCGATGAGCAGACGCTGGGTGTTCAGGATGTTGTTGTCCTGCAACAGGGGCGAGTTGATGGCATTGTTGATGGCTTGCGTGATGCGGTTTTCGCCTTCACCCTCGCCCGAAGAGATGATGGCGATGCCACTTCCCTTGAGCGTCGTCTTCACGTCTTCGAAGTCGATGTTCTGGTAACCGGTCTTGTTGATGATGTCCGAGATGCTGCGGGCGGCATTGGTCAACGTGTCATCGGCCTTCTTGAATGCGTTGAAGAACTCAAAGTCGGGATAGATGTCAATCAGGCGGTTGTTGTTGATGACCAATAGCGCATCGACGTGTTTGCGCATTTCGCGCACACCCTTCAGCGCCTGTTCGATTTTCCGCCTTCCCTCAAATCGGAACGGAATGGTCACGATGCCTACGGTCAGGATGCCCAGGTCCTTGGCAATGCGCGCCACGACCGGGCCGGCGCCGGTGCCCGTACCTTTGCCCATGCCGGCGGTGATGAATGCCATCTCGGTGCCGTCGTTGAGGGCGTTACGGATATTCTCTTCATACTGGTTGGCATAGGCCTCACCCTTTTCGGCCTGGGCACCTGTGCCCAAGCCCTTTTCAGAAATCTGCAATTTGTTGGGCACGGGCGATGCTTCCAGGGCGGCCTTGTCTGTGTTGATGACCAGATAGGTTACCTCCTGTATGCCCTCTTTGTACATATTGGCCACAGCGTTCGAGCCGCCGCCGCCTACGCCCACCACCTTGATGATGCTCTTGGACTGTTCGGTGACCTGCGGGTAGCCGAACGGCAATGTCTCGTTGTTTTGCTCTTCCATAATTGCTTAGCTTTTGAGTGTTAATAATCCCAGCTGATGTCTCTCTCTCATTGGTCATCGTCAATACCAGCGAACAGGTCGTTCATGAAGCCCTTGAAGAAGCCCTCCTTCTTCTTGCCATTGGCCGGCAGCTTGACTTCATCGTTCCCGTTGGCCTTGAATGTCGATTCGTTGTTGTTGTTGGCCGATGTCGTTCCATTGGCCGATGTCCCAGTCTCGCCCGATGGCGTTTCGGCAGCCTTGGCCACACACGACTCCGTGCAGTAGCTCAGCATCGACATGAGCGACGTGAGGTGCGGCTTGCGTTCCGATGACATGAAGCGCAGGCTGTTGCATCCGCGTGTGCTTATCTTGCTGATGTTCAGCTGCTTGCTCAACAGGGCCGTCAGACCCTTCTGCATCGAGCCGCCGCCCGTCAGGACGCAGGCCGCCAGCCGACCCTTGTAGCCTGCGCGCGTAATCTGCTGGTCGATGTTTATGGCCAATTCCTCCAGCCGGCTCGACACGATGATGTTCAGTTCGCTCGCGGGCAGGTCAATGTCGAGGTGCGGCATGGTCTCGTCGCCCGTGTCGGGCCGCGCGGCGTCGCTCCAGTTGTGCTTGATGTTCTCGGCATCCTCATAGCGCAGCCCCTTTGTGGCAATGTCGCGCGTCACGTTTTCGCTTCCGAGGGGCAGCACCCGCATGAACTGCAAGTTCCCCTCGGCATAGATGGAGAGAGTGGTGAGTTGCGCTCCGAGGTCGAGCAGGAGTGTGCCGTTCATCTTCTCCTCGGCTGTCAGGATATCGCCCACGAGCAACGGTGTGGGCAGTATCTTCACCACGCGGATCTTGGCGCGCTCCATCGCGTTGCGTATGCCTTGGGCCAGACGGCTCTCGGACACAATCAGCTGGTGGTCACCCACGGCGAGCTGCTCCGACACGTGTTCGCCGTTGCTGCACACACCCAGGATGTCCTTGCCCTGCAGCGGCAGCTCCCAGCTCTGTTCCTCCAGCTGTCTTTTGACTTCTTGGCCAATGCGCAGATCCTCGCCCAGCAGCACCGACGGGTGATGCTCGCGCGACTGCATCGAGATGCCGCAGATGCCGCAATAGGCCGCGTCGATGTCGCCTGTACTGTTGGCCCTGACCCTGTTGTTCAGT
>CACZAY010000156.1 GCA_902779265.1 uncultured Bacteroidales bacterium
AGAGTGCCCTGATTTGCTGAATCATGTGGGGAAAATTTTCGCAAAGGTAGTGAAAAAACCTTAATCTCGACGTTTTTTTGCCGCTTTTTTTTGCCAATTGTTAAAAATGGAGTATATTCGCGACTTGTTAAGTAAAAATGATATGAACGCAGACGTAATCCAGGCCCAACACGAATTCGGCATCATAGGCACCTGTCCGCAGCTTCTACAGGCCATTTCGGCCGCCGTACAAGCCGCGCCCTATGACGTGAACGTGCTCATTTTGGGCGAAAACGGCGTCGGCAAGGAGGACTTCCACAAGATACTGCACCGCTACAGCCTGCGCAGCAGCAAGAAGTGCATCGCCATCAACTGCGGCGCGCTACCCGAGGGCACCATCAACAGCGAACTCTTCGGCCACATGAAAGGCTCGTTCACCGGCGCGATAGCCGACCACGCGGGATATTTTGAGGTGGCCAATGGCGGTACCATCTTCCTCGACGAGGTGGGCGAACTGCCGCTTGACACGCAGGCCCGACTGCTGCGCGTGCTCGAATCGGGCGAATTCCAGCGCATGGGTTCATCGGAAGTCAAGAAGACGGACGTGCGCATCGTCGCCGCCACCAACCGCGACCTGCTGAAGGCCATTGGCCAAGGAAAATTCCGCGAGGATCTCTATTACCGCCTCTCGACCATCACCATCCGCGTGCCACCACTGCGTGTGCGCGGCAAGGATATCTATCTGCTGTTCCGCAAGTTCGCCAGCGACTTCACCTCACGCTACCGCAAGGAACGCATCACCCTCACCCCCGAGGCCCAGCGTGCCCTGGAGGCCTACACGTGGCCGGGCAACGTGCGCCAGCTGCGCCACCTGGTGAGGAAATCCTGCGGCAGCACCTCCCCTCGTTCGAGGCGCGCGTCTCGGTGGGCGACCACGACCAGCACAACGACGACACGTTCAAGCCCGGCGAAAAGGCATTCCTCTACCAGCTGCTCTTCAACATGCAGAACCAGCTCAACGAGGTGCGCCAGCATCTGGGGTTGGCCGATGCTCCGGTCCCGCCCACCGCTGCCGGCAACCGCGTCTTGGCTGCGGCCGATGCAGCTGTCCCGACCGCCTACGACAAGACATCGGCCAATGACCTGGAAGAACAGGAGGCCGTCGAGGTCGAGATGGACGAGCCCGCCACATTGGGCCGAGAAGGGACATCGGCCACAAAACCGATGACCAAACGCGAACGCGAGCGCGAGGCCATCGTCGAGGCACTGGAACGCAACGGTGGCAACAAGCGCAAGGCCGCCATCGAACTGGGCATCTCGGAGCGCACAATCCACCGGAAAATCATTGAATACGGCCTGTCCGACACACTGAAAGCATAGATGAAAAACTGGGTTCTGGCACTACTGGCAACGATGTTGCTCTCGGCTTGCACCATCAGCTACAAACTGAATGGCGCGAGCATCGACTACACCACGACGAAGACCATCAGCTTCGAGAATTTCCCGATCAAGGCGACGCTGGTCTATGCGCCATTGGCCGTCAACTTCAATGACGAATTGCAGGCAAAATATGCCGCACAGACCCGTCTGACGCAGGTCCAGAAAGACGGAGACCTGCAATTGAGCGGCGCCATCACAGGCTATTCCCTCTCGCCACAGGCCGTCAAGAGCGATGCCTATGCTGCCGAGACGCGTCTCACCATCAAGATCAAGGTCAAGTTCGTAAGCAAGCCGCACCCGACCGACAACTTCGAGAAGGAATTTTCGGCCTACCGCGACTTCGACGCCACGCAGCTCCTCAACGACGTGCAGGATGAGCTCTGCAACGAGATGATCGAGGAAATCGTCGAACAGATCTTCAACGCCACCGTCGCAAACTGGTAAAAAAATGATAGAACATTGGCTACAACACCCCGAAACAATGAGCACCGAAGCGGTCGAACAGCTGCCTCGGCTCATCGGCCAATGCCCCTATTGCGCGACCTACAGGCTGATGTACTGCATCGCATTGGCCAACACCCACAGCACCGGACTCAACGATGCCCTGCAACAGGCCGCCTGCGCCCTGCCCGACCGCACCCAGCTCTTCATGCTCGTCAACAACGGCGAACATGCCTGGATCGAACTCCTGCACCAGCTTGAAAAACAGCGGCGCGACTCCCGCCAGAGCGACACAGCCGACGACGACTTCGCCCTCATCGACCAGTTCCTGAGCCAGCAGCTCCTGCCCGGACTCGACCCCGACAGCCCACTCCCCGCCGCCACATGCGGATACGAGCCGGAGGATTTGGCCAATGTCACAGCCGCCATCGACGGCGAGGAGGATATTGTATCGGCCAATGCGAATGACGACGACGAGCAGGACAGCATCATCGACCGCTTCCTCACTGCCGACGAAAACGGCGAACTGCTCGTCCCCAAGGCCGCCGTCGCCATCGAAGATGCACCCACACCCGACCCAGAACTGATACGCGAAAAGGCATTTTTGACCGAAAGTTTGGCCAAGCTATATGTCAAACAGCACAAATTTGAGCAGGCGCTCTCCATTTTTTCGCAATTAAATTTGCAATATTCGAAAAAAAGTGGTAACTTTGCCGACCAGATTAGATACCTTGAGAAGGTTATCGCCCTCCAGAAAGAGCTGATGGCCACCTCCGGTTCAAAGAAAATTCAATAACAAACAATACTAAAATGACTTCAATTCTTGTCCCAATCATCATCATCCTTGCAGTACTGCTGGTTTTGATTGTACTCGTACAGAAATCCAAAGGAGGCGGCCTCGCAGCAGGCTTCCAGTCTTCCAACCAAATCATGGGCGCGCCCAAGACGGCCGACTTCCTTGAGAAGGCCACATGGGGCATCATGAGCGGCATCGCCGTGCTCTGCATCCTCTGCACCGTCACCACCCACAAGGCCGTCGCCGAGCAGAACAGCGCACTCCAGGCCGGCGCAGTAGAGAGCGCAATGAGCACTCCCGAAAACGTCGAGACAGCTCCCGCTGAAACTCCAGCCGAGGCTCCTGCCGCAGAATAATAATCCAAGACATCATCAATCTGCGCCCCGATTTTGTGCGTGCGCAGAAGAAGATACATTTTTCTCCTATTCCAAATCATCGTAGAATCAGCAGATACGTGAGTACCTGCTGATTCGCTTTTTGCCCCCCATCATGGCCAATGAAACGATTCAGGCCCGCCAGCATTGCTGCCGACGGGCCTGAATTCAGCTTTTATCGAGTGGAAAGAAATGTTCTGACTACGGGCAGACCGGGCGCACAACCATGCCGTTGTAGCGGCGGTCGTAGTCCCAGTCCTGGAAGCCCGAAGAGAAGCGCAGGCAGTACGCGTTGTTCGCGAGGGAGTGGCGCGAGGCCGACCAGTAGTAGCCGAAGGAGCCCGGGCATTCGGGCCGGGCAGTTCGCTGCGTCCGCCAATCTCCTCGTTGGAGCAGCTTCCCAAAGTCAAGGCCATAGGGATGGCCATAAGCAAAATACGTTTCATTTCTATTATTTTTTATATGTGGTTTCTCAATTCCAGCTGGACGGGTTCGGCACAGACGACTCTTCGGGCGGAATCCATCCGTCCGGACATCATTGCACCTGTTCTGAAATGGATGTCTATCATACGGTTGCCAAGTGTTGTTCCCAAATGTATCCAGCGGCATCTATTGTCGCATTGTCGGTCGTATGGCCACAAAGATAGCGTTTTTTTGATCAGTCGGTACACATTGGCCGAAAAAAAACAGGCGAAAACGGGGAGGAAAAATGACGTTTTATCTACGTCTGTATTGAAAAATGGATGCGGGAAGAGGAACATCGGCCACACAACCCCCACGGCGGATTCCGATTCGGGAAAAGAAGGCCGAAGTTTTTCACGGCAAAATTTGTTTATTTGTCGAGAAAAAAGTAAATTTGCGCCCGAAAATCGACAGAACAATCTATGTACACACCAACACTGGAGGAGACACAAGCCGACCTCCGCTATCTGAAGCTCCTTTCTGAAAAGTTCCCGACCATACCATCGGCCGCAACCGAAGTCATCAACCTGGAGGCCATCCTGAGCCTGCCGAAGGGGACGGAACACTTCCTGTCGGACCTGCATGGTGAGGCCAATGCCTTTGTCCACGTGCTGAGGAACGCATCGGGCGTCATCCGCCGCAAGGTCGATGACCAGTTCGGCGACTCGCTGACGGAGGAGGAAAAGAGCGAGCTGTGCAGCCTCATCTACTATCCGGAAGAGAAATTGGCCAAAATCCAACAGGAGGAAAAAGACCTGGCCGCATGGTACGGCACGATGCTGCACCGCACGATCGAAATTGCCCGCGCCGTCTCGTCCAAATATACACGTTCGAAGGTACGCAAGCAGCTGCCCAAGGAATTTGCCTACGTCATCGAGGAGCTGATGCACCAGGACAAGATTGAGCCGGACAAAGAGGAATACTACAACGCCATCGTCCAGACCATCGTCGATACGAACCGCTCGGAGGAGTTCATCGTGGCCATCTGCAAGCTGATCCAGAGACTGGTTATCGACGTGCTTCACATTGTGGGCGACATCTTCGACCGTGGCCCGGACGCAACCCGTATCCTCGACACGCTGCTGGAATATCACGACTATGATATCCAATGGGGCAATCACGACATCGAGTGGATGGGCGCCGCGGCTGGCAATCCGGCGCTGATCGCATCGGTGCTCCGCATCTCAATCCGCTATGCGAACGTAGAGACATTGGAGGAGGGCTACTCCATCAACCTGCTGCCGCTTGCGACATTGGCCATAGACGTCTATGGAGATGACCCATGCACCATCTGGCAGACCAAGGATTTCGAGAACAATCCGCGGCTGACGCGTTCGGCCCAGCTCATGGCCAAGATGCACAAGTGTATCTCCATCATCGAATTCAAATTGGCCGGCCAACTCATCAAGCGGCATCCCGAATGGCAGATGGACGACCGACTGATGCTGCACCGCATCGACCTCAACCGGGGTACAATCAACATCGACGGCAAGGAGTATGAACTGTTGGACAAAAACCTGCCCACCATCGACCCCACCGATCCATACAAACTCTGCCCTGGCGAGGAACAGGTCATGCAGCAGCTGGAGCACTCGTTCCGCTGTTCGGACAAACTGCAACGGCACTTGAACCTGCTCTATCAGCACGGCTCACTGTTCCTGGTGCGCAACAACTGCCTGCTCTATCACGGCGCCATCCCGCTAAATCCCGATGGCTCGTTCATGGAACTGCCGGTCGATGGCAAGGTTGTGAAGGGCCGCCAGCTGATGGAACGTGTGGACAGCGTCATCCGCCGCGCCTATTTCGGGACACGCAAGAAGAAACGCCGTCAGGACGCCTTGGACTACATGCTCTACCTGTGGTGCGGTCCGGGGTCGCCACTCTACAACAAGGACAAGATGACAACGTTCGAGCGCTATTTCATCGCCGACAAGGAGCTCTACAAGGAGCAGAAAGGTGCTTACTTTGTGTTGGCCAATGAGAGCGAAACGTGCCAGCGCATCCTGCGCGAGTTCGGCCTCGACCCAGAAAAGAGCCGCATCATCAACGGACACGTTCCCGTGCGCACGCTGAAAGGCGAGTCTCCGGTCAGGGCCAATGGCCTTCGTCTCGTCATCGACGGCGGCTTCTCCAAGCCCTACCACGCCACGACGGGCATTGCCGGCTACACGCTCATCTACAACAGCCACGGCCTGCAGCTCGTGCAACACAACCAGTTCGACAGCGTT
>CACZAY010000157.1 GCA_902779265.1 uncultured Bacteroidales bacterium
GATGTCAGCATCAGCCGCGTCCACCTGAACCGCAAGCTCAAGGAACTCATCGACATGTCGCCCTCGACGCTCATCAAGACCACGCGTCTGAAGCAAGCCGCCGCCCTGCTCGTCCAGAACAACGCCACCATCGCCGAGGTTGCCTACACCGTGGGCTTCACCAGCCCGGCCTACTTCACGTCGAACTTCACGGCCTACTTCAACATGAACCCGCGCGAGTTCATCAACACCTACACCGAGAACCCCGACAATCCCGAGCTGAAGCGGCTGTTGGAGTGAGCCGGGACATCGGCCAATGCCCCGGACCCTGCCCACTTTCCGGCGGGAAAAGACCTGTCCACAATCTTGTAGCCCACAAGGTTGTGGACTTTATTTTTGACAAAAGCAAAGCCCTTTTGACGAGAAAATGGAAAATTGTCTCCTTTTTCGGGTATTTTCGTTCATTTTTTTGCTTTCTACCAATATTTTTGCTAAATTTGCATCGCTTTTGTGGGATGCACGGGCGAGCGAAGCCCATCGGCCAAGAAGGGAAAAGAGATTCTGGCCAATGCGGGGGACATCGGCCACAAAACCGACAGGGGCAACTGAAGACAACATATACCAAGAAACATTAAATGTTACAACTATGCTTATCAAAATCCTATTGACAGTCATCTTCTTCGGCATCATGGTCGGCGTGGGCATCTACGCACGCAAGACAGCCCGGAGTGTGGATGGATTCGTGCTCGGCGGCCGCTCGGTGGGCGGTTGGCTGACGGCCTTTGCCTATGGCACCTCTTATTTTTCGGCAGTGGTCTTCGTGGGCTATGCCGGACAGTTCGGCTGGAAATACGGTCTGGCCTCGACGTGGATCGGCATCGGCAACGCCCTGATCGGTTCACTGCTGGCGTGGCTGATATTGGCCAAGCGCACCCGTCTCATGACACAGCACATCCAGAGCCGCACGATGCCGGACTTCTTCGGCACGAGATATTGCAGCCGGAGCCTGCGCGTGGCAGCCTCAATCATCGTCTTCGTCTTTCTGATTCCCTATACCGCAGGCGTCTATGTGGGCATCTCGAAGCTGTTCGAGATGGGCTTCGGCATCCCCTATGAATACTGCGCATTCGCCATGGCCGTCCTCACCGCGGCCTATGTCATCCTGGGCGGATACAAGGCGACGGCCATCAACGACTTCATCCAGGGCATCATCATGCTGTTCGGCATCGTCACCGTGATTGCCGTCGTCCTGAACGGACAGGGCGGTATGCACGCTGCGATTCAGAAAATGACGATGCAGGAGCCCACGGCCTTCGACATACTGACCGACAAAGCCGGCCTCTTCGCCCACTTCCGCCACGGCGACTTCGCCTCATGCTGGGGACCGAACGTGACGAGCCTCATCGGCGTCATCGTCCTGACCTCGCTGGGCACGTGGGGCCTGCCACAGATGGTGGGCAAGTTCTACTCGATTTCGTCCGATGACGCCATCCGTCGCGGCACGATCATCTCGACCATCTTCGCGCTGGTTGTGGCCGGCGGCTGCTATTTCCTAGGCGGTTTCGGCCGTCTGTTCAACGAGCCGGCCATCATCAACGGCAAGAAATATGCCTACGACTCGATTGTACCCTCGATGCTGGAGACTTTGCCCGATGCACTGATTGCACTGGTCGTCCTGCTCGTACTGTCGGCCTCGATGTCCACATTGGCCTCACTCGTCCTGACCTCGTCTTCGACCATGACGCTCGACCTCATCTACCGCGACAAGCACGCCTCGGCCGATGAAGCTCCGGAAGGCGAGATTGACGATATGGCAGTCGAGCGCACCGAGCGCCGCAAGGTGATCATCATGCGCGTGCTGATCGTCTTCTTCATCGCCATCTCGCTCATGATTGCGCTCAACCCACCGCATTTCATCGCCCAGCTGATGGGCATCTCGTGGGGTGCATTGGCCGGAGCCTTCCTTGCCCCGTTCCTGCTGGGCCTGTACTGGAAGGGCGTGACCAAGCTCTCCGTCTGGGCATGCTTCGTGTGGGGCGTCGGTCTCACGGTGGTCAACATGCTGACGGGCAACGCCATCCTGAACCCCATCGACTGCGGTGCAGTGGCCATGGTGGGCGGTTTCGTGGTCGTACCATTGGCCAGCCTCATCACTCCAAAGATGAACGAAAAAACTCTGAACAAAATCTTCAAATGTTATGACAAATAAATTTTTACGTCCGATGTGCCTTGCCGCCATGATTTGCGCAGGTGCATCGGCCAACGCACAGAGTTCAATCGACTGGAACAAGGAACTGAAGGAACGCATCACCGTCAATGGCTACGCACAGGCGGGCTACACCTACACGGACATTGACGGCAAGAAGACAAACACATTCGACGTGAAGCGCACGCTCCTTTGGGCCAAGGCACGCATCACCGACCGCTGGTCGTTCCTCTTCATGCATGACTTCAACAGCCAGGTGCAGGAGTTCTACACCGACTACCGCATCACCGAGGGCAAACAGCTGACCCTCCGCTTCGGCCAGTTCAAGAACCAGCTTTCGATGGAGAACCCGCTCTCGCCTGTCACACTCGAACTCATCGACGTATGCAGCCAGGGCGTCACCTACCTGACCGGCTGCGGCAGCGACCCGCTCTACGGCGTGAACTACGGACGCGACCTCGGCATCGACCTCTACGGTGAGTTGCTGGATGGCAAGCTGCGATATAACCTGGAGTTCATGAACGGCGCAGGTATCAACACGAAAGACCGCGACAACAAGAAGGACATCATCGTCAAGTTGGATTGGCGGCCAATGGACAACTTCCGCTTCGTCGTGTCAGCCCAGAAAGGTTATGGTACGGCCAAAAACGTCTCGATATATGACGTGAAGTATTTAGGCGTCTATTCTATCGACAGCAATGGCCAAGGCTCCTTCACCGGTTCGCCGACCAACACCATCGCGAACGGCGAGACCTACAAGCGCAATCGCTGGACGGCAGGCGTCGAATACAAGAGCGGCCCCAATGACTATTGGAAAAACCGCAGCCTGACCCTCCGTGCCGAATGGCTGACTGGCGAGGACAAGGATAACGTTTCCCGTGGCGGCTATATCACAGGCTCGGGACCAATTGCCGGACAGCTGGATTGGGTAGCCTCGTACGACTACTTCAATTACAACCACGATGTCCCGTATGTTGATTTGGACGGCAAATACCACGAACATTTCGACAAGGAACAGACCAACGCCATTGTGGGCTTGCAGTACTGGTTCTTCCGCAAGTGCCGCGTACAGCTGCAGTACACCTGGAGCGACAGCTGGCAGTATAAGGATCCGACACACCGCATTCAGGTACAGACGCAAGTGGCGTTCTGATGCAATAATGATAAATATTCAACAATAAGAGTTTTACAGAACTACATCACGAAAAGTCAGCTCTTATTTCTTAATTTTATTTTAACTTACAGATATGAAGAAACTTCTTTTGGGCGACGAGGCCATCGCATTGGGCGCCATCCATGCCGGATTGAGCGGCGTGTATGCCTACCCAGGAACGCCATCGACCGAAATCACCGAGTTTATACAGGGACATCCCCTGACCAAGGAACGCGGCATCCACAGCCGCTGGTGCACAAACGAGAAAACCGCGATGGAGGCCGCTCTGGGCATGTCGTATGCCGGGAAGCGCGCCCTCGTGTGCATGAAGCACGTCGGCATGAACGTCTGCGCCGATGCCTTTGTCAACTCGGCAGTGACGGGCGTACACGGCGGTCTGGTCGTACTTGCGGCCGATGACCCTTCGATGCACTCCAGCCAGAACGAGCAGGACTCACGCTTCTACGGCAAGTTCGCGCTCATCCCGATTTTCGAGCCGTCGAACCAGCAGGAATGCTACGACGTGATGGCCAAGGCATTTGACCTCAGCGAGGCCATCAAAGAGCCGGTGCTGCTCCGCGTCGTCACCCGACTGGCACACTCACGCGCCGCCGTCGAAATCGGCGAGGTGCGCGACACCAACCCGATGAACCCATCGACCGACCAGTGGGTGCTGCTGCCAGGCATTGCCCGCAAGAAATATGAAGCCCTGTTGGGCAAGCAGGCACAGATGCTCGAAGCTGCCGAAAATTCCACGTTCAACCGCGTCGAGAAGGGCGGCAAGAAACTCGGCATCATCGCGTGCGGCATCGCCTACAACTACGTGAAGGAGGCCATCGCAGGCGAATCGGCCAACATCCTGAAAGTGTCGCAATACCCATTGCCCGAGGCAAAAATCAAGGCTTTGGCCGATGAGAACGACGCACTCCTCGTTGTCGAGGACGGCCAGCCAGTCGTCGAACAGGACGTCAAGGCTCTGTTGGGCACAGGCTACGTCGTCAAGGGCCGCCTGACGGGCGACCTGCCACGCACCGGCGAGCTCACTCCCGACAGCGTTGCCAAGGCTCTCGGCAAACCGGCCGGTCCAGCCTTCGACCAGGCCAAGAATCTCGCTCCACGTCCGCCACAGCTTTGTCAGGGCTGCGGCCACCGCGACGTCTATGGCGCACTACGCGAAATCATCGACGAGATGCCCGACGCACGCGTGTTCGGCGACATCGGCTGCTACACCCTCGGTGCATTGCCACCATTCAAGGCTCTGAGCAGCACGGTCGATATGGGTGCCTCGATCACGATGGCCAAGGGTGCGGCCGATGCAGGTCTGCGTCCAGCCATTGCCGTAATCGGCGACTCGACCTTCACCCACTCGGGCATGACCGGTCTGTTGGACGCAATCAACGAAAACTCGCCTATCACGGTCATCATCAGCGACAACCTGACAACGGGCATGACCGGCGGCCAGGATTCGGCCGGCACGAACAAGTTTGAGGCCATCTGCCTCGGCCTCGGCATGGATCCGGCTCACCTGCACGTCGTCACTCCGTTGCCGAAGAACATCCCGGCCATCGCACAACTGCTGCGCGACGAAATCGC
>CACZAY010000158.1 GCA_902779265.1 uncultured Bacteroidales bacterium
GCATCCCGTGCAGGTATTGTACGATGTGGGCGATGCTGCTGCCGTCGGGCTGGAAGGCGAGGCCGTGATTTGTGTATATGGCCGATGGCATTGGCCCCGAAAACTGGCGGAAAGCCCCTGCGACGGATACGTTTTGGGCACTTTGGCCGATTTTTGCTGCCTGACGGACGGCCTGCATGAGGCTCTCGGGCGTAATCTGCTCGGTGTAGGCATAGCCGGTCTTTTCACCCACGATGACGCGCACGCCTGCGCCGAAGTCGATGTTCTGCGAAGCGCGGTTTTCGCCCGTCGGAATGAGGGTGACTTGGGTGGCCGAGCTGTGTTCGAGGTAGATATCCACGTAGTCGGCCCCGAGGCTCATGCCTTCATTGAGAACTTTTTGAAGATCTGCTTCCGCGATCTGGAAGTATTGCATAGCTTTTCAAGTTTGTCATAATCAAGTTTCAGGTCGCGCACGAGGATGTGCTGTCCGGCCTCTTTGCCTGCGGTGCGCATCTCGACGATGGCCTGCCACTCGCGGTCGAAGATTTTAGTGTAGTCGAAGCGGAAGTCGCTGCTGCCGTGCAGGTCGGCATCCTCAAACAGCTGTCCGATGGTATATTCGCCCACAGGCTTGCCCGGCGTCCAGATGTGTTCTTGGCCGATGCCGTTGCTGTCAATCGTCTCGTTGATGACCTCCACGTCGCGCAGGTGGCTGATGATGTTGGCCGACAGCTTCGACGGCAGATGCAGGATGACCGAAATCTCCTCGGCCGTGAACTTGCGGTTGGGGAACTCGCTGTAAATCAGACCGCTCACCACAACGCAAAGGAAGTCGTAGTAGCGCCGTGAGATGTTCTGCGTATCCTTCTCGAACTCGAAGTTGCGCATATTCTGCGCCGCGAACGACAGTTCCGCCCCGTACAGGCAAATCACCCACGACATCTGCAACCACAGGAGCAGCAGCGGCAGTGCGGCGAACGAACCGTAGATGGCGCTGTATTTCGACACCCAGATCTGTCCGTTCAGGTAGATGTTCTGGAAGATGATGAAGCCCACACCGGCCACCGCGCCCGCAATCAGCGCATTGGTGAACTTCACCTTGGCGTTCGGAATGACGATGTAGATGAATGTGAATACGATGATAATCAGCAGGATAGGAATCCACTTGAAGACCCATCGCAGCGTGTCGGACAGAAATCCCTCCAGATATTCGCTGTTCACAATCGTGTGGGACGCAATCTGTAGGCCGCACACCAGAAAAATCAGGATAGGGATGACAATCATGATGCTCAGATAGTCGGTCACCTTGCGCACCGTGCTGCGACCCTCCTTCTGCTGCCAAATCTGGTTGAAGACCGCCTCGATGTTGCCAATCAGGCTGTAGATGACCCAGAGCAGCATCACGACACCGATGCCCATGATGACGCCCGTCTTGGAGTGAGTGCTCCAGATAGCTGTTGGCGAACGAGAAGATGTAGTGTATCGTCCCATCGCTCGTTGCGGCTGTGCCATTGGCCAATGTCTGTTCAAGCGCGTCCTGCACGTTGAAGCCCTTGGCGATGCCCAGAATCAACGCGAAAAGCGGCACGATGGAGAGCAGGGTGTAGTAGGTCAGGGCCGATGCCTTTTCCATCATGCGGTCGCTCACGAAAAATCGCACGCTCAGGAACAGCGCCTTCACTACGCTGATGAGGTAGCGCAGTGTGCCCGACACGTTGTCGGCCGTCATCCGCCACACGTCGTAGGTGAGGAAACGGACAGCCAGTTTGAATAAGGTAATGGGATTTCGTGCCATAATATGCGACCCCCTTCCGACCTCCCCGAGGGGAGGGGCTTTTTCCGGGGTAATTTTGTTTTTAAATATTCTATTTTCCGATTTGTAACACCAACTCCCTCCCTCGGGAGGGTTGGGGTGGGGTTTACTTCTCCATCACCAACCTTGTCTGGCCGATGAGTTTGCCGTCGGCATAGACTTCAAAAGTGTATTTGCCAGGGTCGAGTGTCTCGTTGCGCGTCCAGAACATCGTTACGGAATGTTCGTCGCCGGTATATTCGATGTTCTTGCGCATCGAGAAGCCGATTTGCGCGCCGTCGTAGTCGAATGAGCCCGACTTGGCATTGGTCAGAAGCTCCTCGTTCGGCTTCAGGATGCGCACGTAGATCGTCTTTTCGCCGGTTTCGGCCGTGACATTGGCCCCGACAATGAAATCGACCACAAACTGCGTCGTCGATTTGAGCGATGAGGTCTTTTTTCCGCGTTTGTTGTGAGCCTCGGCCTTGAGGTTTGTGGCCGACAGGTGCGACGCAATGTCCACTTTTTCAGCCAATTGCTTGTTCTCCTGCTTGAGGTTGGCGTTGGCATTGTTCACCTTGGTCATCTGTTGGCGCACCTCCTTGTTTTCGGCCATCAGCTGCTCGTTGATGGTGTTGAGGCTGTCCACCTGAGCCACGTAGTAGCGCAACACGCTGCGCACGGTGGCCAGTTCCTTCTTGAGCGATGCAATCTTGCGGGCATCCTCGGCCTTGGTCTGCTTCAGTTCCTCGACCAGACGCTGGATCTTGATGCGTTGGTCCTCGAGTTTCTGCTCCAGCGAGTCGTTGTTGATTTCGAGCCTGTAGCCCTCATATTGGATGGCCAGTTGGGTATATTCGTCGGCCAATTGCTCTTTCTCCAGAGCGTATTGTTCGGATAGGAAATTGACGGTGTCTGTCTGGTGCCACAGGGCGATGCCCAAACCGATGACTGCGGCCACCAAAACGCCGCCCACGGTGCTTAAAACGATAGTTGTCCTTTTGTTCATATTCCATTGATTTGGCCGCGAAGATACACATTTTAAACGAAAAAACCATCAAATCATCTTCAAAAATTGTTTTATAAACAAATATTTCCGTTTTTGTTTGGAAATAACTTGAAATCTCCGTACCTTTGCCCCTACAAAACATACTGTTTTTATGCTGAAAAAATCGCTTATTATTGCGGCCAATCTCATTTTAATGCTACTGATTGTGTTGGGCGTCACATTGTTGTGGCTGCCCAATTGGTTGAATGACCGGACAGGTCACGGTGTACGCGTCGTCGTGCCGGCTGTCATTGGCCAAACCGCCGAAGAGGCCGTCGAGAGCCTTGAGTCGGCAGGATTGCGGCCCATGGTCATCGACACCATCTACAGCAACGACGGCCGACAGCCCGGCGAGGTCATCGACCAGCTGCCCGAGGGCAACCTCCCCGTCAAGCCCGGCCGCATCGTCTATCTTACCATCAATGCCTACGACGTGCGCCAGGTCATCTTCCCCGACGTCACCCAGTGGTCCACCCGTCAGGCCCAGTCGCACTTGCGCGAGTTGGGTTTTGTGGCCGATAGCGTTGTCTATGAATCCTACGAGTTCGATGACCTCGTGCTCAGTGTCACGCAGGGCCGCCGTCCGATGAAGATCGGCGAAAGCTATCCCATCATGACCAAGGTCATCCTCCATGTGGGCAGCACGACCATCGACGTTAACGCGCAGCACGACGATGCCGAAAACCTCTTCAAGTGATTTATGGCCGACGAACTTTTCGAACATTTCCGTTTTGTGGCCGATAAGGGGCAGGGCCTCGTCCGTGTGGACAAGTTTCTGGTGGACCGCATCGTCGGCACGTCGCGCAACCGCATCCAGCGTGCAGCCGAGGGCGGTTTCATTCTGGTGAACGGCCGGCCGGAGAAGGTCAGCTACAAGGTGAAGCCGCTCGATGTCGTGCAGGTGATGATGGACCGTCCGCGCCATTCGACCGAAATCGTGCCCGAAGATATCCCATTGGACATAATCTACGAAGACGAAGACCTGCTCGTGGTCAACAAGCCGGCCGGAATGGTCGTTCATCCGGGTCACGGCAACTACACCGGCACACTGGTCAACGCCCTGGCACACCACCTCTTGAGCGAGGGTATCGAAATGGATCTCGGGACATCGGCCAACGACACGGACGACGATGGCGAAGAGGCATCGGACACACCCTCGTTCCAGCAACGCTGCGGCCTCGTGCACCGCATCGACAAGGAGACGTCGGGCCTGCTCGTCATCGCCAAGAATGAGGAAGCGGGCACGAGCCTGAGCCGCCAGTTCTTCCACAAGACGACGCGCCGCCTCTACACCGCACTCGTCTGGGGGCACGTCGAGGCCGATGAAGGGGTCATCGAGGGCAACATTGGCCGTAATAAACGCGACCGCATCCTGATGGATTTCTATCCCGCCGGAAGCGATGAGGGCAAGCCGGCCGTGACACACTACCGCGTGCTGCAGCGCCTGGGCTACGTGACTCTGGTGGAGTGTCGGCTGGAGACGGGACGCACGCATCAGATCCGCGTCCACATGAAGCACATCGGCCACACGCTCTTCAACGACAAGACCTACGGCGGCGACCAGATTCTGAAGGGTACGACCTTCAGCCGCTACACGCAGTTCGTCAAGCGGTGCTTCGAGGTCTGTCCGCGACAGGCACTGCACGCACGGACACTCGGTTTCCGCCATCCGCGCACGGGCGAGGAGATGGACTTTGAGGCTCCGCTGCCGCCCGACATGACCCAATTGGTTGAACTTTGGAACGATTATATTTCACACAGAGAATGAAAAAGAAAATTGCAATTGTGGCAGGCGGCGATTCGTCGGAACACGTCGTTTCGCTGCGCAGCGCCCAGGGTATCTGGAGCTTCCTGAACCACGACAAATATGATGTCGCAATCATCGTAATGAAAGGCCGCGACTGGCACATGGTCGATTACGACGGCACAAACTACCACACGGACCGCACATGGCCGGTCAACTTGAACGATTTTTCGGTCGATAAGGACGGCCAACGCCTCACGTTCGACTTCGCCTATATCATCATCCACGGCACGCCCGGCGAGAACGGCCTCGTGCAGGGCTATTTCGACCTCATCGGTATGCCATACAGCTGTTGTGGTGTATTGGCCGCAGCCCTGACCTGCTCGAAGTATTTCTGCAACAAGTATCTGAGCACGATGGGAATACCCGTGGCCAAGAGCATCCTGCTGCAAAAGGACGAAGAGCTCGAAACCCGCGTAGCGGTGGATCAACTCGGATTGCCGATGTTCGTCAAGCCCAATTCGGGCGGTTCAAGCTATGCCACGACGAAGGTCAAGACGGCCGACCAGCTGCAGAAGGCCATCGCCGATGCCAAGGCCGAATCGACCGGCGAGGTCATCATCGAGAGCTTCATGCAGGCGCGACGGCCTGCGCGCCCTGCCCATCACTGAGGTCTGCCCGAAGGACGAGTTTTTCGACCTCGATGCCAAATACAACGGCGCGGTCGAGGAAATCACTCCGGCGCGCATCTCGGCCGAACTCACGGCTCAGGTGCAGGAGACCACGAAGTGCATCTACCGCTACGTGGGTGCGAAGGGCATCATCCGTGTCGATTACATCATCATCGACGGCGTTCCGCACTTGCTCGAAGTGAACACCACGCCGGGCATGACTGCCACCTCGTTCATCCCGCAGGAGGTCCGCGCCGCCGGATTGGACATCGCCGATGTGATGGATGATGTGATCAATGGGAGTATGAAGAGTGCCCTATAGACCCCCTCCCGACCTCCCCGAGGGGAGGAGATTGTCCTCCAAATCATTGTGAGAACTCCGAGGGGAGGATTTGCACACGTCACGAATATAGTAAAATATTAGACTTCTTTCTTGCGGAAAGGCTATGAGAGCTTTTTTAACGGCTTGTAGTAACTTTCAATCTCTCCCCCTCGGGGGAGGCGGAGGGGGGTCGTTCTTCTTTTAACATACGTTTATTATGGAAAACAACCATCCAGAATTTGAAGAGATCAGAGCCTTCTACGACGAGGACGTGCCGGAAAAACTCTGGCCGTTGGTCGATGAGCCAGCCATCGAACCCTTCGTCAAGGCTGCCATGCCCGATCTGAACATGGAACAGTTCCGCAAGCAGATCAAGTCGTTGCATACAATCAAGGAATTCCAGTCGCAGGTTGTGGCCAAGATGGTGCTCGGCATCGCCCAAAAGACGACCGACCGTCTGGAACTGAAGGGCTTGGACAACCTGACGCCCGGACGTGCGTCATTATTCGTCACCAACCACCGCGACATCGTACTCGATTCGGCATTCCTCAACTCGCTGTTGAGCGTCAACGGCAAGGAGACGGCCGAGATTGCCATTGGCGACAATCTTTTTGCCTATCCGTGGATCAAGGATCTGGTGCGTCTGAACCGCTCGTTCGTCGTGATGCGCAGCGTGCCTGTGCGTCAGATGCTTGAAGTGTCGAAACGCCTCTCCAGCTATATCCACTACACGATTCAGGAGAAGAAGGTCTCGGTATGGATTGCCCAGCGAGAGGGCAGGAGCAAGGACAGCAGCGACAAGACGCAGGCATCGGTCATCAAGATGCTCGCCATGGGCGGCGAGAGCCGTGACCTCATCCAGAACATCCGCTCGCTGAACGTGCAGCCCGTGGCCTTGAGCTACGAATACGACCCGTGCGACTACCTCAAGGCGCAGGAATTCCAGCTGAAGCGCGACAATCCGGATTGGAAGAAGTCGAAGGAGGACGATGTGCTGAGCATGGTGACCGGCATCCAAGGCTACAAAGGTCGCGTTGTGTTCACCATCTGCCCGGAAATCAACGGCACGTTCGATACCTATCCGTGGATTGACGACCGTAACGCGCAGGTTAACTGCGTGTGCGAGACCATCGACCACGCGCTGCATTCGCACATGGTGCTCTATCCGGTCAACTACGTGGCCTACAACCTCCGTTTCGGCACCGACAAGTATGCCGACCGCTACTCGAAGGACGAGGAGGATAAAGTGCTTTCGTATCTGAACGGCCAATTGGCCAAAATCCAGATTCCGAACCGCGACGAGGATTTCCTCTGGAACTGCCTCCTCACGATGTACAGCAATCCGGTGGTCAACTACGAGAATGTGAAGTTCTGATGAAGGGAATGGAAGAGGAGTGAAAAGGAAATTAAGGGAAGTGAAAAGGACGATAGTTTCAGCTACACGAATTGTCCTTTAGCAGATATATACAAACTTCCCTTTTATCCCCATTAATTTCTTTTGATAGTAATAGCTATCGTCCTTTTCACTTCCCTTAATATCCTTTCGATAGTAATGGCTATCGTCCCTTTCACTTCTTTTTCACTTCCCTTTCACTCCCTTTAATTACTTTTATAAAAAATGGACGAAAAAATTGTAAACCAACTGATTGACGAGCTTATCAAGCTCTCATTCGCCGAAGATATTGGCGACGGCGATCATACCACACTGTCGTGCATTCCGGCCGATGCCATCGGCAAACAGAAACTTCTGGTCAAGGAGGAGGGAATCCTGGCCGGCGTTGACATCGCCCGTCGCGTGTTCAAGGCATTCGACCCCGAACTCCAGATGGAGGTCTTCATCGAGGACGGCGCACACGTCAAGCCCGGCGACATCGCCTTCATCGTGACCGGCAAGGAGCAGAGCCTCCTGCAGACCGAACGTCTCATGCTCAACATCATGCAGCGTATGTCGGGCATCGCCACCATGACAGCCAAGTACGTCAAGGCATTGGAGGGCACGAAGACCCGCGTATTGGACACTCGCAAGACCACACCTGGTATGCGCATTCTCGAGAAGATGGCGGTCAAGATTGGTGGCGGCTGCAATCACCGCATCGGCCTCTTCGACATGATTTTGCTCAAGGACAACCACGTCGATTTCGCCGGTGGCATCCATAACGCCATCCAGCGTGCCAAGGACTACTGCAAGGCCAAGGGCAAGAACCTGAAGATTGAGGTCGAGGTGCGCAACTTCGACGAACTCAATCAGGCTTTGGCCGAGGGTGTTGACCGCATTATGTTTGACAACTTCACGCCCGGCGGCATCACCTATGACACCATGCTGCCATACGCTCAGGCAGGCGTCGATTTCATCTCGTTCGGTGCATTGACCCACAGCGTGAAAGGGCTCGACCTTAGCTTCAAGGCAGTCAAGTAAGCCCGAGGGGTTCTACTATTAAACAACAAAAACGACCTCCATCAATGTCCCACATGCGGTACTTGGTGGAGGTTGATCTTTTTCTAGGAAAATATTAAGAGTCTCTTTCTACATCACAGGTTCTAACTCCGGTAAAATCACCGATTCATTGTCTTGTCCGTTATTCAGGAACATACAATAGTAGATGGGCAGATAGGGCATTGTTTTCCTATGTAATTGCGGGATAATACTGTCATCTGTCATAACTGTCATTAACGGATGTCTTTTCCTGATTTTGGTTGACATTTTTTGCGATTTTCCGATTCCTTAATGACAGATGACAGATGACAGTTTTCTGGCGGCAGTCAGTGCGGGTTGTCTTGCCATTCAACTGTAGCATGTAGCAGAATATTGAGGACATAATCGGCTCATAATATCCTCATAATACCTTCATAGAAGGTTCATAGAGCCTTCGGGGATTCTTACTCAGAGGTGAAAGGTCTTTTTTCATTCAATTTTTTTAAGGTATAGGGCAAGAATCACAATTTTTTAAAGGCGATATGGATCGTCTTGGAAAAAGGAGATCGAATCTTTTTATGGTGGAAGTTTTTACTGTTAGGGAATAATTTTGCGCACGCCGCCTTTGGGATCAGGATCATCTCCCTTGTACCTTGGGATAAGATGCAAGAGACAATGGGATACAGATTGGCCAGCATATTCTCCTACATTGATGCCGATGTTGTAGCCATCGGGATGGAAGCGCTCGTCCACTTTTTGCTTGACATATTGTAGCACTATATTCATTGCCTCGCGCTCGTGATTGGTCAGGTCGAAATATGAAGCGACATGACGTTTGGGAATGATAAGCGCATGTCCGGGAGAGACTGGATAGCCATCATAGAAAGCGACACAGGTGGCTGTTTCACATATGATTTCGACACGACGAGATAAATGGCAAAACGGGCACTCTATACCCTCTGTACGAGGCAATCTGTTGAAGTGGTTGTATTGATATAGCTCGAAACTTTTGTTGGTCACCAGACTCTTGTAGGGTAATTTGACGTTGCACTGATATGTATACTGCTTGTGCAGTGCATGGAGACGGAACCCTTCTTCTTTCAAGTCGCGACGTACGGAAAAATAGGCTGTTCCCTGGGGTGAAAGAAGGTTGGCCACGTTCATCAGGACCTCCGCTTGGGCATAAGGTTCCAATACATTCAGCACATAATTGCAGATGATGGTATCGAACTTGCCCTGAGGGAAATCTGGACGGAAATAATAATCATAGCCTGTGATGTCATAACCCAATTCTTTCAGCTGGTCGGTATCGTATCCCAAACCGCAGCCGAAGTCAAGTATCCGACCTTTCAGCAGGTTCTGCTGTATGAGATATCTGGTCGGTACTGAGAAATCTGAGCGTTTGATAGCAGTCAGATATGGGTGATTTATTTTTTCTGGTTTCATTGGTGGTCAATATTTCCAAACAACAAATCCCATATTGAGGGCTATCTGGTTAATAGGATTAAAGGTGCGCTCATACAATGCAAGGAAATTGGCATCGTCCATAGCGGACAACTCTCTGGCTGTATAGCCGAGAGACAGAAAATCTTCCAAGATTTGTGGGTTTTGATTATGATTGAGCATCAATCGCAAGGAATGATGTTGCAGCTTCGCGAACTTGGGTAGGTAGACATTCAAGTCTGGGAGGTTATTACTCTTAGAGGAGTTGATAGATGCATTGGAAGGCATCAGGTTCCAAAGCAAATCGTGAGAGACAAAACTCCATGGCATGAAATGATCGAGTTCGTAATCCCCTGGGTGCAAATCTTTGCCCGTATAGATGCAACGGATAGGCCCACCAATTTCCATTACCTTATCCCAATAGTTGCGTTGTTTTGTCAATGAATTTCTTTCTTCTGGGCGAATCAATTTATTGGGGATGGCTGGTACATTAGGATTGCGAACCTGGAGGAACAAGGTCAAGTTCCAGTAAGCATAATCCATCAAAATATTGTAATGACTATGCAGATAATGACTCCATTCTGGGTTCAGTTGAATATAAAAATCATCTGCCTCCTTATGCAACGAGTAGAGGCAATTATTTTCCAGCGTTTGCGAACGGACCAACATCTCCTTGTCATTGGAGGTGTCAATCCAAGGGCTTAGGAACCGATATGGGACATTCTTGGTAAGGATGTTGAGTAGCTTTTCGACTCTCTTGTCACCCAATCGTTGTTTCAGAATATTGCAAATGGTATCAACATTGGCATCAACAGGTATTGGGGTGATATCGTGCAATTGCATGACGATATCGAAAAGCGAATCGATTTTGCCAAAAGATAGGCAGAAATAGTGAATAGGGTACCAGGCGTTGGCCACCATCTTAATCACTATGTCCCACACGTTGATTTTGAGGTCATCCGATTTAGCATGAATTTGCAGAATCGAAATGAACCAAAAGTATTTGTATGTAGCCGTTGTCTTTTTGAAAATATTACCAAGACGGTTTGTGTTCTGGAGGTCAGATGTTGGTATTTGCATATAGAATCTTCACTTCATAATATTGTTTTCTGGTGCAAAGATAATGATTTATTTCGGATTGGCGTACAATGAGGGCGGAAAAGTTGTTGTTCTGTATGGTCGTTGTCGCTCCCTCGTTTGGAAGATTTGAGAATTTTGTTTGGAAGATTTGAGAATTTTGTGAGCGACTTTTGAGAATTTTGTGAGCGACTTTTGAGAATTTTGTGAGCGACTTTTGAGAATTTTGTTTGGAAGATTTGAGAATTTTGTATATCTTTGCAGCGTCAATAATCAATTCATAGTTAGTTATGTATCAGAGAAGAATAGCTCAAGAATTGAAGAAACGTATCGCAGAGCAACGCGATAGGATTCAAGTGATATCCGGTCCGCGACAAGTCGGAAAGTCAACAATGGTCAAGCAAGTATTGGAAGAGTGTACTATTCCCTACTTGTCGGTCAGTGCTGACAATGTTCCTCCGACGGATGTCGCCTGGTTGGGAGAAATGTGGGCTACCGCACGTGCTCGCATGAAAGCTGCTGGTTCGACGGAGTTTCTTTTGGTGATAGATGAAGTTCACAAACTGAACAATTGGAGTGAGGCTGTCAAGAAGGAGTGGGATGAGGATACGCGCAATGACATCAATATAAAAGTGGTCTTGCTGGGTTCCTCGCGCTTATTGTTGAAGAATGGGCTGACCGAGTCCCTGGCAGGACGATATGAAATCATTCCGATGCCGCATTGGAGTTTCCAGGAGATGAACGAAGCTTTTGGTTTGTCTTTGGAACAATTCATTTTCTTCGGTGGCTATCCTGGTAGTGCCCGTTATATTCAAGATGAACGACGTTGGCGTCGCTATATCAAGGACAGTATCATCGCTCCAGCAATAGAGCGGGATGTGCTGATGACGAAATTGGTCTATAAACCAGAGTTGATGCGCCAATTGTTCGATTTAGGTTGTACGTATTCGGGCAAGGAGTTGTCGCTCAACAAGATCTTGGGCCAGCTGAAAGATGTCGGGAATGTCACTACGTTGGCCGACTATTTGACGACATTAGGTGAGTCGCGTTTGTTGTGTGGTCTCCAGAAATATGCGCAGGATGCCGCTCGGAAGTACAATTCTGTTCCTAAATTGCTGGTTTACAATACAGCACTTCTTTCAGCTCAAGTCAATACGAATTTCAATACGGCATTGACTACACCAAGTTTGTGGGGGCGGTGGGTAGAGAGTGCTGTCGGTGCTTATCTCTTGGCTCAAGCCGATGAATATGACTACAAACTGTACTATTGGCGCGAAAGAGATGATGAAGTGGATTTCATTGTTGCCGACGGTAATCATACTATTGCCATTGAAGTGAAGAGTGGTATTCGGAGCGATAATACAGGCCTTTCTTTGTTCGTTAGCAAATTTCACCCGACACATTCTTTCATTGTCGGAACGGATGGTATGCCTTTGGAAGAATTCTTGACGTGCAACATCGGGAATCTTTTGGCATGAAGAATCTATAGGCGGGTTAAAACAGACAGGAGACAGACACACGTTGTAAGGTGTCTGTCTCCTGATTTATGTGAAGTCGGTCGGGGTTATTTCTGGGGCGAGTCAACCATTTTCTGGGGGAGGAGTTTGGCAACTTCGGCCTCGACATTGGCCATGCTTTCGGTCGGCTCAAAGCGGCGGATGACACGGCCGTCGCCCGTGACGAGGAATTTTGTGAAGTTCCACTTGATGTCGGGCTTGGTGGCATAATCGGGGTCTTTCTTGCGGAGCATGTTGTCCATGAACTTGCCGCGCTGCTCGCTGGTGTCAAAGCCCGCAAAGCCCTGTTGTGACTTGAGGTAGGCGAAGAGGGGCGACTCGTTCTCGCCGTTGACGTCAACCTTGTCGAACTGGGGGAATTCGATGGCGAAATTGGCCGTGCAGAACTGGTGAATCTCTTCGATGGAGCCCGGAGCCTGTGCGCCGAACTGGTTGCAGGGGAAGTCGAGCACGACGAAGCCCTGCGCGCGGAACTTTTCGTAAATCTGTTCCAGCTCCTTGTATTGCGGGGTGAAGCCGCAACGGGTGGCCGTGTTGACGATGAGCAGGACTTGGCCTGTGTATTTGGCCAATGGGACGTCGCGCCCGATGTCATCCTTGACCGTGAACCTGTAGATCTCCTGTGCCGAGAGTGTCAGCACGCTGCTGATTGCCATGAGGCAGGTGAAAAATAGCTTTTTCATACTGATTTGAATATTTTCTAGGTTATG
>CACZAY010000159.1 GCA_902779265.1 uncultured Bacteroidales bacterium
TTCCTGCAGCCCGACCACTTCATCCTCGACATCGGCGCAGGTACCGGCCGATACACATCGGCCCTCATGAGTGAAGGCTACCACGTGAAGGCCGTCGAGCTCGTGCGACGCAACATCGAGGTCTTCCTGAAACGCGAACCCACGGCCGATGTCGTCCAGGGCGACGCGCGCGACATGCCGTTTCTGGCTACGGCATCGGCCGATGTCACCCTCCTGCTCGGGCCGATGTATCATCTCATTGGCCACAAAGAAAAAATCAAGGCCCTAAACGAGGCCCGGCGCGTGACCAAACCCGGCGGAATCATCCTTGTGGCCTATCTGATGAACGAATACAGCATCCTCACCTACTGCTTCGACGAGGAGAGAATCAACGATTTCCTGGCACGCGGCATCGTGGACAAGGACTTCCACCTGCACGTCCAGGAGGGCGAACTCTACGACTATGTCCGGCTGGAAGACATCGACCGTCTCAACGCCGAGGCCGGACTGGAGCGCGTCACCATCTTCTCGCCCGACGGCGCATCCGACTACATGCGGACCCGACTCAACCGTATGAGCGACGAGACCTTCGCCCGCTTCATCGAATACCAGAAGTGCATCTCCGAACGTCCCGACCTCATCGGCGCAGGCAGCCACGTCGTCGATGTCGTGCGAGTGCCATCCTAAAAAAAGAAAAAAGTTTCGCAAGTTTTTAGGCTTGCGAAACTTTTATTTAATATTTATTTTTTGGCCGATGTTCCTCAGCCGTTCACCGTGTGCAGCAGCTGGATGAGATTGGTCGTAAACAGTCGGGCTGCGATGGCCAACAGAATGATACCGAAGAACTTACGGATGACATAGATACCGCCCTTGCCCAACAGCCGCTCAATTCGCTCGGTCGAAATCAGCACCAGATAGATCACCACGGCATTGGCCACAAGCGCAATGAGGATATTCCCCGTCTGGTATTCCGACTTCAGCGAAAGCAACGTCGTGAACGCGCCCGCACCGGCAATCAGCGGGAAGACCAGCGGCACCAGCGTGGCCGACTGGATTGGACCCTGATTCTTGAAGATCTCGATGTCGAGAATCATCTCAAGCGCAACCAGAAAAATGACTACCGAGCCCGCCAGCGCAAACGACGCGATGTCCACCTGAAACAGCTGCAACACCATGTCGCCCACGAAGAAGAATCCCGCAAGCAGCGCAAACGAATAGAGGGACGCCTTCGTCGCACTCACCTCGCGTCCCCGCTCCTTCAGCGCAAGGATGATGGGAATCGTGCCGATGATATCAATCACGGCAAAGAGCACAATGAAGGCATTCAAGCACTCTTGGAAACTGAAGAAATCAAACATATCCTTATTATTTTCAAAATTTTTGGCGCAAAGATAGATAAAAAAAATTTATCACAACAAAAATGCACCGAAAAAAAGGAAGAAAGATGCATAAATTATCATTTTCTCCCTTTTTGAAAAGTGCAATTCGCTTGCCCGTTGCCGCGAGGTGATGTTTTTGGCCAATGCCCCAGCTTCACCCGACGGCCACACAAGTTCACTTCGCAAGTTCGCTCATGCGCCACAAGAAATGGTTCAAGGCCGATGACGTCTTCGAGTCCTTCACACCATACTTGTCCACGTACCAAATGCCGTATTTGATTTCCTCCTTCGCATTGGTCGGCTTGGCCACATCAAAGAACAACATAGCGCCGAAGACGACGATAATCACACCCAAGACAATCAGAATTTTCTTCATAGTTTTTTATGTATTAAATGGTTATGGTTACTTCAAATCCTTTCCGCTGAAACCGAACGGCAGCAGTCCCTCGATACCGTCGAAGATGTAAGCCTCATCGGCCGAACAGAGCAGGATCTCGATAGGAGCGCCGGCACGCACCTCGGACTCGCAGATGACCTGGCGGCACGCACCGCATGGCGAACAGATTTCGCTTCCGAACACGTCGCCCGTGCGCGAGATGATGGCCAATTTCCTTATCGGCACATCGGGGAACCGCGCCCCTGCGTAAAAAATGGCGGTACGCTCGGCACAGAGGCCCGACGGATAGGCCGCATTCTCCTGATTGCTGCCCGTGATGATTTCGCCATTGGCCAACAGCACAGCTGCGCCCACTTTGAAATGCGAATAGGGCGAATAGGAACCTGAAGTGGCCTTTTTTGCGGCCTCGACGACACTTTTTTGCTCGTCGGTGAGCTCTATGTGGCTGCAAATTCGTATCTTTGCAGCGATTTCGATGGTTTTCATGATCGTAATTTTTTGCAAAGATATGACAAATGACACAAAATGCCAATATTTTTGGCCAATAATTCACCGATTCAAACCGTTTTTCCTTGTTTTGACCCTTCAGACCGCTGTTTTTGCATCGGTTTTCGGCCGTGTGAACTGCCCAGACCAAGGGCCAAGGCTCTCGGCCAAGGAATACTGCAGGCTCTATGCGGCCGAGGCGCAGCACCAGATGCAGAAATACGGCATTCCGGCCAGCATCACATTGGCCCAGGGCATGTTCGAGAGCGGCTACGGGTCGAGCTACATCGCCGTCAAGGGCAACAACCACTTCGGCATCAAGGCCTACCGCGACTGGAAGGGCGCCGTAGTGCGCTGCGACGACGACCGGGACGCCGAGCCGTTCTGCAAGTTCAAGAGCGTGATGGAGGGCTATGAGTATCACTCGAAGTTCCTGCGCGACGGGTCCCGCTACGCGCCGCTCTTCAAGCTGAAGCCGACGGACTACAAGGGCTGGGCCAAGGGATTGCAGAAGTGCGGCTATGCGACCGACCCGAAATATCCAGAACGGCTCATCGAGGTCATCGAGCGGTATGACCTCGCGGCCTATGACAAGGCATCGGCCAAGACCCAGACCAAGGCATCGGCCAAGAAGAAAGACCAAACGGCAAGCCGGTCAAAGGACAAGTCTCGCCGACGTGGAAATGCATCGGCCACAATCGCACGTCCGGTGAAAAAGTCGAGCCAGCGGCTGAAGTATATCGTCGCCACACGCAAGGACGAGATTGCGACATTGGCCAAGGAATTCCACCTGAGCGAACGCCAGCTGCGCAACTGGAACGACCTGCCGAAGGGCTACAAGCTGCGCGAGGGCGAGGTCATCTACCTGCAGGCCAAGCGCGAGAAGGCCGACAAGGCACACCCGACGCACACGGTCGCCCTGGGCGAGTCGCTCCAGATGATTTCGCAGCGCTACGGCGTGACGGTCGAGAGCATCGTGCGCCGCAACAAACTGCGCACGGCCACAGTCCAGGCGGGACAGGTTCTGAAACTTCGTTAAAAAAATCGAACTTATTGGCGCAGGCTCTTGTTTCGTTGAGAGAAATTGAGTATCTTTGCGCCGTCATTAAACCTTATAATCATGTCACAGTTGAAACCATACGTTTTAGGTATCGACATGGGCGGCACCAACACCACGATCGGCGTGGTCGATTCGCGTGGAAGGATTGCCGCCACGACCTCGATAAAGACGCGTGACTACGCTGAATTCGAGGACTTTACAGATGCCATCTGCAAGAATGCCCGTCGCCTGATGAGCGAAGTGGGCGGTGAGGATATGATTGCCGGAATCGGCATTGGCGCCCCCAATGCAAACTACTATTCCGGCAATATCGAAGAGGCCCCGAACCTGCCATGGCGCGGTGTACTGCCGCTGGGCGAGGCGCTGAGCGAGGCACTCGACATCCCGGTCGCCGTGACGAACGATGCCAATGCGGCTGCCATCGGCGAAATGACCTATGGTGCGGCCCGCGGAATGCGCGACTTCATCATGATTACGCTGGGCACGGGTGTCGGTTCGGGCATTGTGGTCAACGGCCAACTGGTCTATGGCAACGACGGTTTTGCCGGCGAGCTGGGCCACACCTGCGCCATTCGTGACGGCCGCCAATGCGGTTGCGGCAAGAAGGGATGCCTAGAGACCTACTGCTCGGCCACGGGCATGGTGCGCACGGCACTTGAGTTCCTCCAGACGCGCAGCGAGGACAGTCTCTTGCGCAAGCTCGATCCCGAGGCTCTCACGTCGAAGGACGTCTATGACGCAGCGATGCAGGGCGATGCCCTCTCGCGCGAAATCTTCGACTACACGGGCCGCATCATGGGCATGGCGTTTGCCGATTTCGTGGCATTCTCCGCTCCGGAGGCCATCGTGCTGTTCGGCGGACTGGCCCAGGCGGGCGACCTGCTGATGAAGCCTATCCGCGAGGCGATGGAGCCGAACCTCCTGCCCTATTGGCGCGGAAAGATCAAGTTGATTCCATCGGCCCTGAAATCCAGCGAGGCCGCCGTGCTCGGTGCTGCCGCGTTGGGCTGGAAGGCGAAATGACATCGGCCGAAGAAATGGACCAAAGACCCCTCCCGAAATGTCTGGGAGGGATTTTTGTGTCTGAATTCCGGGGCATTGGCCAATGGAATTAAAACTGAAAAATTGAACAACCATAGAGGTATTGTGTCGTATGATTGAAGTGTTGGGTGCCCGAGTGCACAATCTGAAAAATATTGACGTGACCATTCCGAGCCACTCCCTGACCGTCTTCACCGGACTGTCGGGCAGCGGCAAGTCGTCGTTGGCGTTCGACACCATCTATGCCGAGGGTCAGCGTCGCTACATCGAGACGTTCAGCAGCTATGCACGCAACTTTCTGGGCAACATGGAACGGCCGGACGTCGATAAGATTTCGGGTCTGAGCCCCGTCATCAGCATCGAACAGAAGACGGTGAACCACAATCCGCGCTCGACCGTGGGCACAACGACCGAAATCTACGACTTCCTGCGACTGCTCTACGCGCGCGCCGGCGAGGCCTACAGCTACCAGAGCGGCGAGAAGATGGTGAAATTCAGTGAAGACCAGATTCTGGAACTGCTCATCAGCGACTACAACGAGAAGCGTGTCTATCTGCTTGCTCCATTGGTCAGCGGCGAGATGCGCGAAATCCTGCACGGACTGCAGCTCGACCGCTACAAGAACCACTCAATCGAACTTGTGGTCGATAAGATGCGGGTGAGCGGCATCGACGAACATCGGCTACGCGAATCTGTGCGGTTGGCCATGCGCATGGGCGAGGGCATGATGATGGTGATGGAGAAGGACGGCGACGAGAAAATCAAGTACTACAGCCGGATGCTGATGGATCCCGTGACGGGTCTGGCCTACAAGGACCCTGCGCCGCACGACTTCTCGTTCAACTCGCCGATGGGTGCCTGTCCGCACTGCCACGGTCTGGGCCATGTGACGCAGGTCGATCGCGAAAAAATCATCCCAAACCCGAAACTGTCGATTGCGGCGGGCGGCATCGCGCCATTGGGCAAAAAGAAGAACTCGATGATTTTCTGGCAGATAGAGGCCCTGCTCGGCACGTACCAATGCTCGTTGGACACGCCCATCGACGAACTGCCCGACGATGCCATCAACGGTGTGCTCTACGGCACGGGCGAGGTCTATCACGTGGGCGACGAGCATACGGGCTATTCGATGATGACGATGCCTTACGAGGGTCTGGTGAAGTACATCCAGAACTCGATCGGCGATGAGGCATCGGCCAAGGAGAGACGCTGGGCAGAGTCGTTCAGCTCGGAGATGGAGTGTCCGGTGTGTCATGGCCAACGGCTCAATCAGGAGTCGCTGCACTACCTGTTGGCCGGCAAAAACATCGCACAGGTGTCCGACATGACCCTCACCGACCTGCAACAATGGCTCACCGACCTGCCAAGCCACATGAACGAACGGCAGCGCAGCATCTCGGCCGAAATCCTCAAGGAGATCCAGACGCGCCTGCAGTTCCTGATTGACGTCGGCCTGAGCTACCTTTCGCTCGGACGCGCCACGATGACGTTGTCGGGCGGCGAGTCGCAGCGTATCCGGTTGGCCACACAGATCGGCAGCCAGCTAGTCAACGTGCTCTACATCCTCGACGAACCCTCCATCGGCCTTCATCAACGCGACAACGAGCTGCTTATCAACTCGTTGAAGAAGCTACGCGACATCGGCAACACGGTCATTGTCGTCGAACATGACCGCGACATGATGCTTGCGGCCGACTACGTAGTTGACATCGGCCCTGCTGCCGGACGCAATGGCGGCAACGTCGTCTTCCAGGGTACGCCCGACGAGATGCTGCGCGCCAACACCCTCACGGCCGACTATCTGTACGGCACGCGGAGCATCGAGGTGCCAGATGTGCGTCGGCCGGGCAACGGCAAGTCGCTGGTCATCCGTGGAGCATCGGGCCACAACCTGAAGGACATCGACGTGCGGTTTCCGCTGGGCTGTCTGCTGGGCATCACCGGCGTGTCGGGTTCGGGCAAGTCGAGCCTCATCCAAGGCACGTTGCAGCCCATCCTGTCGCAACATTTCTACCGCTCGCTCACCGCACCGCTGCCCTATCGCGCCATCGAGGGACTGGAACACATCGACAAGGTCATCAACGTCGATCAGTCGCCGTTGGGACGCACTCCGCGCAGCAATCCGGCCACCTACACCGGCGTCTTCCAGGACATCCGCAATCTGTTCGTGTCGATGCCGGAGTCGCAGATGCGCGGCTACAAGGCAGGCCGTTTCTCGTTCAATGTGGGTGGCGGCCGATGCGAAGCCTGCTCGGGCAACGGCTACAAGACATTGGAGATGAACTTCCTGCCCGACGTGATGGCTCCGTGCGAGGTGTGCCACGGCAAACGCTACAACCGCGAGACACTCGAAGTGCGCTTCAAGGGCAAGTCCATCGCCGACGTGCTCGACATGACCATCAACCAGGCGTGCGAATTCTTCGAGAACGTGCCCGTCATCCTCAACAAGATCAAGGTGTTGCAGGAGGTCGGCCTCGGCTACATCAAGCTCGGACAGCCCTCATCGACCCTTTCGGGTGGCGAGTCGCAGCGCGTCAAGTTGGCCACCGAACTGAGCCGCAAGCAGACGGGCAAGACGCTCTACATCCTCGACGAACCGACCACCGGACTGCATTTTGAGGACATCCGCGTGTTGCT
>CACZAY010000160.1 GCA_902779265.1 uncultured Bacteroidales bacterium
CGACCCCACTGCTTCTCGGTGTATTCCTTGATGAGCTTCTCGAAGATGTCGCGGCCAACGAGACAAAGCGCCTGTTCCTCCAGGTTTTGCGGTTCGCGGCCGTGGAGCGCAGCGACGGCATCGGCCTTCTGTTCCTCTATCTTGGCCAATGCCTCGGCCGGAGTCTTAACACCCCACAACCGGTTGAATGTGTTCATGTTGAAGGGCAGGTTGTAGAGCTCGCCGTGGTAATTGGCCACAGGACAGTTCGTGTAGCGGTTGAACTCGACGAGCGAGGTGACGAAATCCCACACACGCTTGCTTGACGTATGGAAAATGTGCGCCCCATACTTGTGGACATTGATGCCCTCAACCTGCTCGCAATAGACGTTTCCGCCCACGTGCGAACGCTTTTCAACCATCAGGCAACGCTTGCCGGCCTGTGTCGCGCGATAGGCGAATGTGGCACCGAAAAGACCTGTGCCGACTATCAGATAATCGTATTTCATGATTGTGTATCGTCGTCCTCCTTGTCGTCCTCCTTGTCGTCCTTCGAATCGCCGTAATAGCCATAGCCATAGCTGTATCCATAGCCATATCCGTAGCCGTATCCATAACTGTAGCCATAGCCGTAACGGTAATAGCCATAGCGCGAATGCAGGGCCTCCGAGCCGTTCAGGATGACACACAGATTGTTGAATGTCTGCTCTTTATAATATTGGTCAATGACAGGCAGGTGACTACGTTCCATGACTCCTACGCGCACGACGAAAAGCGTGATTTCGGCCAATGGCTTGATAATCGTCGCATCGGCCACAATCTCGGCAGGCGGACAGTCGAGGAAGATATAGTCGAACTCCATCTTGGCCTCCTTGATCATCTGTTCAAGTCGCTGGCTCTGAAGCAATTCCGCAGGATTAGGCACCGAACGGCCGGCGGGGAACATATAGAGGTTCTCATGATCGCGCATCGGCACCACAAGGTCGCGCCACGTCTCACTTTGGCCACTCAAATAAGTCGAGATGCCTTGACGTGGACGGCCAATGTACTTTGAAATCGAGCGCTTGCGCAGGTCGAGGTCGAGCACAAGTACCTTCTTGTTCGTCATGGCGAACGAGGCAGCGAGATTGGCCATAATGAACGTCTTGCCGGAACCTGCATTGATGGACGTCACCATGATGACCTGGTTGCGCTCGCCATTCGACTTGGAGGCCAGCATGAAGACCAGATTCGAACGCAGGATTCGGAACGCCTCGTTGATCATATTCTTGCTGTCGCTCCTGACTTCCAGCGCCTTATGCACCTCGCCCTTGTCCTTGCGATGGGACTCGACAAATGGCAGCTCGCCCACAAACGGAACCTTCAGATGCTCCAGATCCTTGCGGCCGCGCACCTTCGTGTTGAGCAAGTACATGATGACGATTATGGCCAATGGGATAAGCAGACCGGCCGCAAGTGCATAGGTCTCAATCTTCTTCACGTCGGGCGAAATCGGCGCGAAGCTGCCCGATGGGGCACTGATGAGGCGCGAATTATAGGCGATGAAGGCCTGATTCAGCTCGGCCTCCTCTCGCTTCTGCAAGAGGTAGATGTAAAGTCTCTCCTTCACATTCTGCTGACGCTGAACGCGTTGCAGGTATTTCGACTGCTCTAGCGAAGAGGAGAACTGGCGCGTGCTGCGTGACTGTTGGCCCTGACAATTCTTGATCTGCGTCTCGATGAGCAGCATCTGGTTGTCGATACTCATCAGAATCAGTTCGCGCTGTGTAGCCAGTTTCTCGTCATATTCCTGGATAAGGGGATTGGCCAATGAACTTTGCGCCAACAACGCATTCCGGTTGATCAGCATCGAGTTATAGGCCGAAATCAGATTCTCGGTCGAACCGCCGCCCAATCCCGTGTTGACAGGCAGGAGCTGCAACGCATTGGCCGTATCCGAAACACAACTGCGCACATACCTGCACATATACATCTGGTTGCTGAGGTCCTGCATCCGCTGGTCGGACGACATCGACTGGTTCAGGTAAGTCGTCGCCATCGTTCCATTTTCCGGCAAGAGGTTCGACGAACGGTAGTCGGTGATGTTGTCCTCGACATCGGCCAATTCCTGTTCAATCGCCGCCAGACGCTCACCGATGAACTTCGACGTGGCAACGGTCACCTGGTTGCGGTCCTTGATCCAGTTCTCGTTATACAGACGGATGACCGCGTTCAGAATATCGACGGCACGCTGGTAGGAGACATCATTATAAGTAATGTCGATGATCGATGCGCCATCCTTCGGAGCCCAGACCGACACGCCTCCCGCACAAGCCGAAGCCTGGTCGTAGAGTGAGATGCGGTTGATGTGTATCTCGAATGTGTTGCCGGACCAATATTGCGGAGTCTTGGAGAACACGACCCGGCCCATCAACGTAGAGATGGTGTCGCCGTAGGTGGCAGCGATGATTTCGTCCGATGAAGCGCCGCGGAACTCCTGATGCGTGATGTTGAGACCGCCCTTGCCGTCCAGCAGCACGGTCATCTTGGCATAGTCGCGTTCACCCAAGTCACAGAAATTGGCCTTGATGGGCAGTTCCGTCCCGTAGAGTTCCTTGTCCAACAGGCGGCCGGTACGCGTGTAGTGCGTATTCAGACCCAGTTCACGCACCAGTTCGGTGTAGATTGACGGAGCCTTCAACGCAATCAGCTCGTTGTTCACATTGGCATTGTTCTTATTGATGCCCACCTCACTCAGACCATCGGAAATACCACCGATGGACTGCTTGCTGTCGCTCTTGATCATCAGCTTGGCCGTACGGGAATAGATCTTCGGCGTCGTCCGAATCTCATACCAGGCGATGGCGGCGGTTATGGCCAATGACACAATGAACCAGGGCCATCGGCTGAGGCAGAGGAACAGGATGTCCTTGATGTTAAAGTCATTGGCCCCAGACCCCATCTGAGCAAATGGATTGTGGGAACTCTGCTGTATGATGACTGTGGGCTGATGCGGCTCTTGTTGTTGCTGTTGCTTTTCGTCCATGGCTTTGATTTATAACGACTTGATAAACAAATATAGAGTCACGACCGTAGAGAAGAGTGACAGGAAGCCGCCCACGGTACTGTAGGTCGTACCGTTGATGGTCGAAGTCTGAATCTTCTTGTTGCGCGGCTCGACATAGATGATGTCATTCTGCTGCATATAGAAGGCCGGCGAGTTATACAGCTGCTCGCGGCTCGTCAGGTCCAGACGGTAGGCACTTTCGCTGCCATCCGCATTGCGGCGCAAGAGCAGGATATTCTGGCGACGGCCCGTCGCCTCCAGATCGCCCGCCATCGCGATAGCCTCCAGAATCGTCGTCTTGTCGTTCTTGAAAGCAATAAATCCACCGCCCATATCACCCAACGTGTAGAAACCGATCTGGTCATATTCGACCGAGACATACGGCTCGCGGATGATCTCACTCTCAATCAGTTTCTGCTTGATGTAGGCCTCGGCCTGCAATCTGTCCAGTCCCCCGATACGCAGCTTGCCCACAAACGGGAAGTCAATCTCACCCATCTCATCGAGCGTATAGTTCGAGTTGCCCTTTGTGGCCGATGCACCGGACGAAGAAACTTGGCCAAAAAGCTCGTTCAACTCCCGGTTTCGGCTCGTGACGCGGATGCTCACCCTGTCACCAGGGCGGAACTGGATGTTCCGCTGCACCTTGCTCTCCACCTCAGCATAGAGCGTATCGCGCTGCGGAATGTCCTGCAAATAGAGGAAATCCTTCTTGCTGGCGCACGACGACAGCAACAGCGCGGCAAAGAGAATGATAAAATAATTTTTCATGCAGATTTATTACTTGTTTTAGATTTTCAACTTTTTGGCCGATGGAATTCATCCACAGCAAGGCCATTGGCCATCATGCAAACGCCTCTTTCAGGATATTCCACACGAATCTCGGATTGCCGAGGCCGTAACGCGGGAACAGGCGGCGCGGTTCACGCATCCAGCGGAAGAGCCACTCCATGCCGAACCGCTGCATGAAGAGCGGCGCACGCGGAATCGTGCCGGCATAGAAGTCGAACACGGCGCCGATGCTGCCCAGATGGCAATGGATATCGAGTTGTGGCCAATGCGTATAGGCCCATTTCTCCTGCTTCGGGGCCGTCATGCCAATCCAGATCAGATCCGGGTCATTCTCATTGATGAACGAGACAATGGCTGCATTGTCATCGGCCGAAAACTCCGGCTTGAACGGCGGCGAATAGGTCAAGACCTCAACATTGGGGAACTCATAGGCCGCCTTCCTGCGGATGCGTTCCAGAATTTCGTCGGTCGAGCCGATGAAAATCACACGCGGCTTGTTACGCGACGGGTTGCGCCGTTTCCAGTAGGGCACATCCCGAGTGTTGTAGCCGCCGTTGCCCGTCGCGCCGGGCAACTCGGCAAGGAAGGAATAGACGTCGCCGTTCAGTTTTTCCATCTCAAAACGGAAAAGGTCCCAGCCCGTACAGCGGTGCTGCGGGCGGCACTTGGCCTGCAGGAACCGACAGGCGAGCACGATGCTCGTGCCATCGGACAACAGGACATCGCTCTGCGACAGAGCCTCGGCAAAACAGGGGTCCGTCTGCGCCACATTGTAGCTGTATGCATTGATTGTGCTGATCAGGACCTTGCCCTCGGGGATTGTCCACAACTGTCCCCGCCGCTCCAGCAAATCGAGCGTCTTCAAACAAAATGAAACTTTCATAAAATCACGAAATGCGCCAGTGGTCAATAGCTCCGCTGATGCGTGTCACACGAGCGGCCGCATCAATAGAAGGAAAAAATTCATCTGCTAATTGCATTTACGGGCGCAAATATAATCAAAATTTCCGATTTCTGAAAGAAAAAGCCTTGAAATCGTCTTGGCCAATGCCCATTTTGACACATTTGTGGCCAA
>CACZAY010000161.1 GCA_902779265.1 uncultured Bacteroidales bacterium
TGCCGAAAAGTTCGAGCGCGAAGGCGTCGGCGCAACAATCACCGTGACGTCGTGCTGGTGCTATGGCTCGGAGACGATGGACATGCACCCGACTCATCCGAAGGCCGTCTGGGGCTTCAACGGAACGGAGCGCCCGGGAGCCGTCTATCTGGCCGCCGTATTGGCCGCACACGCACAGAAAGGACTGCCCGCCTACGGCATCTACGGCCACGACGTACAGGACTTGTCGGACAATTCGATTCCGGCCGATGTCGCCGAGAAAATCCTCCGCTTCGCCCGTGCTGCACAGGCCGTAGCCACGATGCGCGGCAAGTCGTACCTCTCGTTGGGCAACACCTGCATGGGCATCGCCGGCTCCATCGTCAACGCCGATTTCCTCCAGCAGTACCTCGGAATGCGCACCGAATATGTCTCATTGGTCGAAATCCTGCGCCGCGTCGATTTCGGCATCTACGACCACGAGGAATTTGACCGCGCAATGCAGTGGGTCGAGAAATATTGCAAGCCGAACGAGGGTCACGACTACAACGAAGACCGCAGCGTGCTGCCAGGCGTTCCGATGACGACCTACAACGGCAAAGGCAAGGGCAAAACTCGCGTAGAGAAGGACGAAGACTGGCAATTCACCGTCAAGTGCATGATGATCATTCGCGACCTGATGACCGGTTCGCAGCGTCTGCTCCAGATGGGCTACAAGGAGGAAGCCATCGGCCATAATGCCATCGCCGCCGGTGTTCAGGGTCAGCGCCAATGGACCGACTACAAGCCCAATTTCGATTTCCCGGAGTCGCTGATGTGCACCTCGTTCGACTGGAACGGCCATCGCGAGGCATTCACATTGTCCACCGAAAACGACTTCCTGAACGGCATGTCGATGCTCTTCGGCCACCTCTTGACCAATCGCGGCGTGATGTTCAGCGACATCCGCACCTACTGGAGCCCCGAAGCCGTCGAACGCGTCGCCGGAAAACGTCCTGAAGGTGCTGCGGCCAATGGTTTTATCCACCTCATCAATTCAGGAGCCACGACGCTCGATGCCACAGGTGCAATGTCCGATGCCGACGGCAATCCGACGATGAAAGAGCCGTGGAACATGTCCGATGCCGATGTCGAAGCCTGCCTGAAGGCCACCTCATGGATGCCGGCCGACCGCGACTACTTCCGTGGCGGCGGATTCTCGTCGCACTTCCTGACCCGAGGTGGAATGCCGATGACGATGATGCGCCTCAACCTCGTGCAGGGTCTCGGCCCCGTCTTGCAGCTGGCCGAAGGCTGGACAGTTGACCTCGACCCGAAGACGAACGACATCCTTGACAAGCGCACCGACCCGACATGGCCAACTACGTGGTTTGCACCGCGTCTTGATGCCACAAAAGACTGTTTCAAAGACGTTTACAGCGTGATGAACGCATGGGGAGCCAACCACGGAGCCATCGCCTACGGTCACATCGGTGCCGACCTGATTACGCTCTGCTCTATGCTGCGAATCCCTGTCTGTATGCACAATGTGAAGGATGCCGACATCTTCCGTCCATCGTGCTGGAACGCCTTCGGTATGGACAAGGAGGGTGCCGACTACCGCGCCTGCCAGAACTTCGGACCGATGTATAAATAAAGGACATTGGCCGAAATCTGCCCCCCGTCATTCTATTTATGGCCGATGCGCATTGGCCAAAAACAAAAAAAGCAGACTCCACAAATTGTGAAGTCTGCCATTTTATTGCGATTACGCTGGCAATTACTTGCCTGCGAGCTTGTCGCGGAGAGCTGCAAGAGCGTCGATGTCGCCGAGAGTTGTCTTCTCGATGGCTGGCATCTGAGCTGGAGCTTCAGCACCCTCTGCGGCCTTCTTGGCCTTGCGGGCTGCCTGCTGCTCACGACGTGCATCAGCCTTGGCGGCATCCTCGAAGATGCGGCTGTGGCTCAGGATGATGCGGCGGCTGTCCTTGTTGAACTCAATTACCTTGAACTCGAGCTCCTCACCTGCAACTGGCTGTGAACCATCCTGCTTCTGGAGGTGCTTAGGAGTAGCGAAGCCTTCAACGCCCTCTTCGAGAGAGATGACTGCGCCCTTGTCGATCATCTCGGCAATCTTGCCGGTGTGAACAGAACCAACGGTGTACTTAGCCTCGATAGCGTCCCAAGGATTCTCCTCAAGCTGCTTGTGACCAAGGCTCAAGCGACGGTTGTCCTTGTCGATCTCGAGAACCTGTACCTCGATAGGAGCACCAATCTGGGTGAACTCTGATGGGTGCTTGATCTTCTTGGTCCAGCTCAGGTCGCTGATGTGGATCAGACCCTCTACGCCGTCCTCGATCTCAACAAATACACCGAAGTTGGTGAAGTTGCGAACCTTGGCAGTGTGGGTAGAACCAACAGGGAAGCGTACCTCGATGTCGGCCCATGGATCAGCCTTCAGCTGCTTCAGACCGAGAGACATCTTGCGCTCAGCGCGGTCGAGAGTCAGAATCTGTGCCTCAACCTCGTCACCTACCTTGAGGATATCGTTGGCGCTGCGTACGTGCTGGCTCCAGCTCATCTCAGAGACGTGGATCAAGCCCTCGACACCAGGAGCGATTTCAACGAATGCACCGTAGTCGGCCATAACGACAACCTTACCCTTAACCTTGTCACCAACCTGGAGGTTAGGATCAAGTGCATCCCATGGATGTGGGGTGAGCTGCTTCAAGCCGAGAGCAATGCGCTTCTTCTCGTCATCGAAGTCGAGAATTACGACATTGATCTTCTGGTCGAGAGTAACAACCTCCTTAGGATCGCTTACGCGGCCCCATGAGAGATCGGTGATATGAATCAAGCCGTCAACGCCGCCGAGGTCGATGAATACGCCGTAAGAAGTGATGTTCTTGACGGTGCCTTCGATAACCTGACCCTTCTGGAGCTGCGACATAATCTCCTTCTTCTTCTCCTCGAGCTCTGCCTCGATGAGGACCTTGTGGCTGACAACCACGTTACGGAACTCGGTGTTGATCTTAACGACCTTGAATTCCATTGTCTTGTTGACGTAAACGTCATAGTCACGGATAGGCTTAACGTCGATCTGTGAACCTGGCAAGAATGCCTCGATGCCAAATACATCAACGATCATACCACCCTTGGTACGGCACTTAACGAAGCCGGTGATGACCTCATTGTTCTCGAGAGCCTCATTAACGCGGCTCCAAGAAGTAGTGGCGCGTGCCTTCTTGTGAGAAAGAACGAGCTGGCCCTGACGGTTCTCCTGGCTCTCGATGTAAACCTCTACCTCATCACCTACCTTCAGGTCTGGGTTGTAGCGGAACTCTGAGCTTGAGATGACGCCCTCGCTCTTGTAACCAATGTTAACGATAACCTCGCGCTTGTTGATGCTGGTCACCGTACCTTTGATTACCTCGTTGTTGTTGACCGAATTCAGTGTTTTTTCGTAGCTGGCGGTCTGTTCTTCTACGCTCTTGGCTCCAAGAGATTCGCCGTTCTCGTAGGCTTCCCAATCGAAGTCCTCAACGGCTGTGTTCTTTAAATTGTTAGACATATAGTTAATTGTTAAACTCTCCCTTTAGTGGGAAAAGCGGGTGCAAAGTTACACAAATCCTTTGAAATTAACAAATTTCGTCATGTTTTATCGGAGTTCCATTGGCCAAAATCAAAAAATCTCACCTCTTTTGGCATTTGGAGATATAATTTTTGCCAATGAAATTTGGCCTTTTCAAAAAAAAAGCCTACTTTTGCATTCGGTTTCAAGTGGCAGATGTGCCATTGGCCAATGACCTGATTTTATAACACTGAAAGACTATGGTTGAACCCATCTACTCACCCGCGGAAAACCGCTACGAATGCGGGATGCAATACCGCCGCTCGGGCCGCAGCGGACTTCTGATGTCTGCCCTTTCACTGGGCTTCTGGCACAATTTCGGCTCGATTTCCAACTTCCAGAACTGCAAGGAGATGATGCACTGTGCCTTCGACAACGGCATTACGTGCTTCGACTTGGCCAACAACTACGGCCCGCTCTACGGAACTGCAGAAGAGACTTTCGGCCGGCTGATGGATGTCTCGATGCACCCCTACCGTGACGAAATGTTCATCACGACCAAGGCCGGCTACGACATGTGGCCTGGCCCCTACGGCAACTGGGGCTCGCGCAAATACCTGTTGTCGTCGCTTGACCAGAGCCTGCGCCGTATGCACCTGGATTACGTCGATCTTTTCTATTCGCACCGCTACGATCCCGAGACGCCGCTTGAGGAGACATTGCAGGCACTGGTCGATATCGTACGCCGAGGCAAGGCTCTCTATGTGGGTATTTCACGTTGGCCAATGGAAGCCGCCGCCTTCGCCTATAAATATTTAAAGGAGCGCGACGTGCCCTGTCTCTGCTATCAGGGCAAACACAACCTGCTGGTGCGCGACGACGACGACATCAACCTTGCGGCCGACAACGGTGCGGGCTACGTCGGATTCTCTCCGCTTGAACAGGGTCTGCTCACGGGCCGATACCTTGATGGCATTCCGCAGGACAGCCGCATGGCGCGCCGCGAACATCTGACGTCCGACCGTCTTACGCCCGAACTGCTCGACAAAATCCGTGGCTTGAACGAAATCGCCTCCCAACGCGGAGAATCATTGGCCAGAATGTCCCTGGCTTGGGTTTTGGCCAATGCGAAGGTCTCGTCGGTCATCATCGGCACATCGTCGGTCGAACAGATGAAGGACAATCTTCAGGTGCTCAAGTCAGCACCGTTCTCACAGGAAGAATTGGCCAGAATTGAGAATATTTTGAAAGGATAGCCAATGACATTGGCCAAAACGAGGAATGAGAAGCTAATGGAATAATT
>CACZAY010000162.1:0-1897 GCA_902779265.1 uncultured Bacteroidales bacterium
TATATTCTTTTAGTTGGTTTTTGGGTTATTTCAGATATTTCTTTATCATCATGTTGATCTTACGCAGCGAGAGCGGGTTGCACAAGAGGTAGCGCGCGCCGTCGTCGTGGATGCGGTGGTGCAGCGGCCGTGTGGCATACTGCGCCGTGACGATGATGGGTGTGTCGGGATGAATCTGGTGCATTTGGCCAATGGCGCTGTCGATCTGCACCGAGCCCGGCAGGTTGTAGTCGATGAAGACGATGTCGGGATTGGCCGACTGATAATGGCTGATGACGCTGTCGGTCGTATCGGCCACAATGACGTTGAAGAGCGTCTGCTTGCGGAAATGGTCGGCATTGGCCATCGTCCCGAGAAGGATAGAGATGTGCGGCTGGCTCAGGACGGCGGCATGGGCCGACATATCGGAATAGGTCCCATCGTCGCCGAACAGATCATCGTTGTCCGGGTCATTGGCCAATGAAACAGCGCCGGAAACACCCTCGCACGGCATCGATGCAGCACGCGCGGCATTGAGCGGCAGGGTAATGATGTAGTGCAGCCGATGGTCTTCGGTCTGACGCACCTCGACGTCGCCGTAAAGGCGCTTGGCCAACAACCGGCACAGGCTGAGACCCATCCCGACCTCGGTGAGCACCATGTCGAGATTGCCCAACTGCGCATCGCTCTCGGTACACGAGACACTGAACTGGACGGTTTCGGCATCGAGCAGCTGGTAGGTGAGCGTGAGATAGCCGGTCTGCGTACTGCGCATCTGGCAGTTCACGACATTTTCAAGCAAGAGATTGAAAATCTTGACGTTGACCGTCATCGTCACGCTGTCGTACAGGTTCGAGAAATAGACCTTCCGGCCGTTCGGGAAACGCAGGGAATAGACCTGCTGCAACTCGGCCATGTGCTCCCACAGCGAAATCTGCTGCAACTGGTTTTCGCCCTCAATCACCGGCGATCCGGTCAAGCGCTGGGCTCGGTCTATCAGTTCCATGAGACGTGCGCCCTGCTCCTTCAGTCGGTTCATGACCTTCAGCTGCTCCTCGCGGCCCAGGTCGTTGCTGATGAGGCTGTTGGCGCGGCTTGCGACATTGGACAAAAACACATTGAACTCCTGCATCACGCCGAGACAATATTTCGTGTGCTGACGCTGCTCCTGAATCTGGCGTTCCTTGTTGGCAATAAACTTGGCCTGCACCTTGACACGATGGTCAATGTTGATGGCCACACCGCGCAGGTAGATGGGTTTGCCGTTCTCGTCCCGGCGTACAATCTTGCCGCGGAAGCCGAACCACTCGTATTCGCCGGAGCTTTTTCCGCCGGGTGCAAGGGCATCGGCCACATTGATGCGCAAATCGACCTCAAACATCTTGTCGCTGCGGTAAATGGGCGAGTTCTGACGCACGAAAATCTTCTCGATATCATCAGGATGGACACGCTCCAACATCGTTGACAATTTAATGTTGCTGTCGAAGTCGCTTTCCCAAAGGCTATTCAACGAAGGTATCCCGAAGCGCACTTTGTGCTCCGGGATATACCATTCCCAAACATAAGTTTGGCACTCGTTCAGGAAAGGATCAAACTCATTGTTTGCCTTCGTTTGCTTCATTCGTTTATCGTTAATCTCTTTATTTTCAAGGCCAATGGCCCGTCACTAAAGAAACAACTACAAATTAGTTCACGCGGAAACGGTCGATGCCCTCCTTCAGGAAGCCGACGCTCTGCTTGGCAGCGGCGATACCGGCGTTAGAGTTGGCCTCGGCGGTCTGTGCACCGCTCTTCTTTGGGGTGAAGAACACACGGTTGCCGAACTTGGCGACGAAATCGTCGGCCGTAGCTGGCTTGACATCGGCGATGTACTTGAAGTCGTCACGCTCCTCCATCAGCTTCATAACGCCGGCTTCGT
>CACZAY010000162.1:1906-6589 GCA_902779265.1 uncultured Bacteroidales bacterium
AGCAGGTCGTAGTTGATAGAGCCGATGGTCTCCTTCGTTGCAGGGCAGTGCAGCGAAACGTACTGGCAGGTCTTGTAGAGCTCTGGGATTGAGGCTACAGCCTTGACGCCGGCCGATTCAATCTGCTCCTTGGTCAGGAATGGATCGTAGGCATAAACTTCCATACCGAAGCCCTGAGCCACGCGAGCCACGTTGCGCGCTACGTTGCCGAAAGCGTGCAGGCCGAGGGTCTTGCCCTTCAGCTCGGTTCCGGCAGCACCGCTGAACTGGTTGCGGCACTGGAAGAGCAGCATACCGAACACCAATTCTGCAACGGCGTTGGCATTCTGGCCAGGAGTGTTCATTGCGACCACGTTGTGAGCCGTAGCGGCAGCGAGGTCGATGTTGTCATAACCTGCACCGGCGCGAACGACGAGTTTCAGGTTCTTGGCAGCGTCGAGCACCTCGGCATCGACAATGTCCGAACGGATGATGATGCCATCGACATTGGCCACAGCCTCAAGAAGCTGCTTCTTCTCTGTATATTTCTCAAGTTTTACCACTTCGATTCCACCGGCGGTGAGGACCTCCTCCATCGACTTGACGGCAGCAGCGGCAAATGGCTTTTCAGTTGCAATAAGAACTTTCATTTTTTATCTGTTTTTTCGCAAGAGTCTCATTTTCTTGGCCAATGGCGTTAGCTACGGAACATTGGCCATAAAACAAAAGCGGCTGATGCTATGATTGAATTTTCCCGACCCGTCCACAATGATGGACGAGCCGGGTGAATTGATTTTCTCTGTTTAGATGCTCTTTTCGAACTCCTTCATGCAGGCCACGAGTGCCTCTACGCCCTCCTTGGGCATAGCGTTGTAGAGGGAAGCACGGAAACCACCCACAGAACGGTGACCCTTAATGCCGACCATACCCTTGCCCTTGGCGAACTCGAAGAACTGGTCGTTGAGCTCGGCATACTCGTCGTTCATGACGAAGCATACATTCATGCGGCTGCGGTCCTCGACAGCAACGGTACCCTTGAACAGCTTGTTGCGGTCAATCTCGTCGTAGAGCATGTTGGCCTTCTCGATGGCGCGCTGCTCCATGACCTTCAGGCCGCCCAACTCCTTGTACCACTTGAGGGTCTGGAGGCAGGTGTAGATTGGCAAGCATGGAGGCGTGTTGAACATAGAGCCCTTCTTGACATGTGTCTGGTAGTCAAGCATGGTTGGCAGACCGGTCTTGGTGAGCTTGTCCTTCTTGACGATGACGATGGTAACACCGGCAGGACCGACATTCTTCTGCGCACCGGCATAGATGCAGTCAAACTTGCTGACGTCAACTGGGTGAGACATGAAGTCTGATGACATATCGCAGCACAGCGGCACACCTACTTCTGGAGTCTCGAGAGTCTCTGTACCGTAGATGGTATTGTTGCTCGTGTAGTGGAAATAATCGCTGTCGGCCGAAACCTTGTATCCCTTAGGAATGAAGGTATAGTTCTTGTCGGCCGATGATGCTACAACTTCTACGTTGCCGACCAGCTTGGCCTGACCGATGGCGTTGTGAGCCCATGTACCGGTGTCGATGTAACTGGCCTTGTTCTTGAGCAGGTTGAGAGGCAGCATGTAGAACTGAAGGCTTGCGCCGCCGCCCAGGAAGAGGACTTCATAACCTTCTGGAACCTCCAACAACTCCTTAACGAGAGCATTGGCCTCGTCGATTACTGCCTGAAACTCTTTGGATCGGTGCGAGATCTCGAGGATGGACAAGCCTGTACCTGCGAAGTTCTCTACTGCCTTGGCGGTCTCACCGATTGCAAATGGACTCAGAATCGAGGGTCCTGCGTAAAAGTTGTACTTTTTCATTTTTGGGATGATTATAAATGTTTAATAATTAAACGATTATCAGTTTTATCGACACTTATATGAGTTTTGGCCAATGTTCTTGTCTTACCACAACACTGACAATACCCTTTAAAACACCGGCGCAAAGATAGCGTTTTTTTCAAGATAACGTATCAAAATGCCCGAATAATTTCGATTTTACCCCATCGGTTGTTTTCATTTGTTTACTCCCGTTGGCAAATAGACAGGACATCGGCCAATAACAGGATTTGACGACCGGTGGACCATCGGCCATAAAAAAGATGAGCTTTACAATGTTTATTATGGCCGATGGCGCATTTCTGACAAAAAAAACGCCACGAAATTTGGTCAGTCGGCAGAATCTCCATATATTTGCAGCATCGAATACAACGACCACAGAAGCATCAAATCTCACTCTCTAATTACCCAATGTTATGAAAAATTTTCGACAAAAGGCGGCAGAGGATGCAGGACGCATCTTCGGCACATCGGTTCACAAGTTTCTCCTTCTTACGGCTCTGCTGGCGTGGGGTATTAGTCAAGTGCAACCCGCTCATGCGGAAGTAATTACAGGCTCACCCGACGACAACCCGTTGGTCACATATAACTACAACACCGAGACTCGGACGCTCACCGTCACCGGCGAGGGCGCGACGGGCTATCCCAGCGCGAACTCGTATAGCTACCTACTGATTCACGATGTCTCGTTGTTTGAATTGGTTGAGAAGATCGTCATCGGCGAGGGCATCACCCGCATCGACGCATCGGACTTCGCCTGGTGCGGAAAGGTGACCGAAATCTCGCTACCATCCACGCTACAGGAAATCGGCAACAGCGCTTTCAAGGGCTGTGTGGCTATGCCAAAAATCGTCGTACCCGACAATGTATGGTTGGTCGAGAATGATGCCTTCTGCGACTGGGACGGCGCTACGACGCTCCACATCGGCAAGTCGTTGCGCGAGTTCGGCACCGTGGCTTTTGCGGCCTGCGATGCCTTGCAGAAAATCGAGATTGATGCGGAGAACCCATGGTTCGAGACTCGAGGATGCAACGGCATCTTCAAGCCCGGCAACGACACGCTGTTTTTCGGTATCCGCACGACGGTGATTCCCGAGGGCATCCACGTCATCGGCAAGGATGCCTTCATCCGCAACCTCAGCATCCTCTCGGTCACGACGCCCTCAACGCTCAAGGAGATTGGCGACCATGCCTTCAGCGAGAACTACAACCTGAAGACACTGACCCTCAACGACAGCATCGAAACCATCTGCGACTTCGCTTTCTGGCATTGCGAGGCATTGAAAGGCGAAACCCTACGGCTCCCCAAACGGCTACGTTGGCTGGGTGGCGAATCGTTCGGCTACGGCCCGAAGTTCAAGCATATCGTGTGTGGTGACTCGCTTCGTTACATCGGCTCCTGCCCGTTCGACCTGAACGACTACGAGAGCATCGACGTGGGCAACCATCTGGAATATGCCGAATATGGCACGTTCTGGACGCCGAAACTGAAGAGCATCCATCTGCCTGCCACGTTGAAGGGGCTGGGCATCGAGGCCTTCGGCGAGTGTACCAGCCTGGAGCGCATCGACATTGACGACATCGATGCCTGGTGCCACATCCGGATGGGCAGCCAAAGGTCCAATCCCGCCCACCACGGACGCATCTACCTGAACGGCAAACCCATCACGCGCATTGTCGTGCCCGAGGACATCGTCGACCTCTCGGGACACATCTTCCACGGCTTCACCGACCTGAAGGAGGTCATCCTGCCTTACGGCCTCCGCACCATGGGCGAAGGAATGTTCTCCGGATGCACCTCATTGTCCGAGATACGCATCCCACCTACCGTATTCGAGATTGGTGGCGGCATGGTGGGCAGCGCGCCCAACATCAAGAAGGTCTATCTCTATAACCGTTGGCCTGGCAACACTGCCTACGACGAATTCCTCTACGACGTCTATGCAGAGAAGCCCGAATACCCGACCATCTACGTCCCCACCGGAAGCACCTCGGCCTACATGTCGGCACCGACCTACAGCGAGGCATGCAACAAGGGCATGGTCATCAGCGAGTTTGATATGGCCGAAGAATCCCCGCTCGCACCCGCATTGCCCTCTCACCTCTACCTGCTGAACGGTGAGAAAATTGCATCGGCCAAGGAATTCACCCGGAACGACGACAGCACTTTCACACTGACCGCCTATATGGACGGTGGCACAACCGTGCGTTTCATCCAAGACAAAGTGAACGACTGGGGCGTCATCAACTACCGCGACTACTTCCCCGTCGTCGATCAATGGGACACCTACCCGGGCGGCACGTTCGTCCTTGACATCGACGAACATGGCTGCTACTTAGCCAATGGCATTTACGACTTCGTGGTCAATCTGCGCACCATGCAGTGCACAATTACAGCCAGTTCGCGCAACGTGGCAGACATCAAGAGCGACACCAGCATCGGCAACGATATCACTGATTTTGCACCCTACGGATGGGACGGAGCAACGGGCACCTACGCTCGTGACGGACGAACCGAAAGATACCAAGAATGGATGTTCACGGGCGATGTCATGACACAGACCATCGACGGACTGGTACCAGGCACGCGTTATGAAGTGATACTCGAAGCCGCAGCCTCATACACTTCGGGACGCGATTTTGAGGGCAAGACAGGTTGGGGATTGACCGTGCTCTTTGCCAACGAAGGCACAACCGACATCGAGGTCATCGACCGCGTTGATGTCGATGCCTATCAGACCTACAGCATCGTCGGCACTGTCGATGCAAACGGCTACCTCACTTACGGAATACGCAATGTGGCCGATGGCGGCAACTGGTT
>CACZAY010000163.1 GCA_902779265.1 uncultured Bacteroidales bacterium
GGGCTACATCAACCTCATCCAGCAGAACAAGATCCAGATCGAGCAGCTGAAGTTCGAGGCCGAGCAGGCAAAGCAGCAGGGCGATTTCGGTCGCGTAGCAAAAATCCAGTACGAGACCATCCCGCAGAAGGAGCGTGAGAACGATGAGGCACTTGAAAAACTGCACCAGTGTCAGGAGGGCGATGCCCTTGTGCGCGAAGAGGTTACGGCCGAAGACATTGCCGAAGTCGTTGCCCGCTGGACAGGTATTCCGGTGGCCAAGATGCTCACCTCCGAACGCGACAAGCTCATCAACCTCGAGGACGAACTGCACAAGCGTGTCGTCGGCCAACAGGAGGCTATCGAGGCTGTGGCCAATGCCATCCGACGCAACCGAGCCGGCCTCTCCGACCCGAAACGTCCGATCGGCTCGTTCCTCTTCCTGGGTCAGACCGGCGTGGGCAAGACCGAGCTGGCAAAGGCATTGGCCGAATTCCTCTTCGACGACGAGAAGATGATGACCCGTATCGACATGTCGGAGTATCAGGAGAAATTCAGCGTGACCCGACTGTTCGGCGCGCCTCCAGGATACGTCGGCTACGATGAGGGCGGCCAATTGACCGAAGCCGTGCGCCGCAAGCCGTACAGCGTCGTCTTGTTCGACGAGGTGGAAAAGGCACATCCCGACGTGTTCAACACGCTGTTGCAGGTGCTCGACGAGGGTCACATGACCGACGGCAAGGGCCGACTCGTCAACTTCAAGAACACCGTCATCATCATGACCTCCAACCTCAAGGAGGAGCAGCTGCACCAGTTCATGCGTCAGGAGTTCCTGAACCGTATTGACGAAATCGTGAACTTCTCGGCACTCACCGAGAGCGACATCCGTCAGGTGGTCGATATCCAGTTGGCCAAGTGCTACGAACTGATGCAGCAGAACGACATCACGCTTCAGGTGACCGACGATGCCCGCCGCTTCCTCACCCGCGTCGGCTACGATCCGGAATTCGGCGCCCGTCCAGTCAAGCGTGCCATCCAGCACCACGTGCTCAACGAGCTGTCGAAGGCTCTGCTCTCGGGTCGCATCGACCGCAGCCGCCCGATCATCGTCGACAAGGATGGCGAGGAGGAACGGCTCACGTTCCGCAACTGACATTCCGCTACGCATTAAATTCAGGCGAGGACACCCGACTACGGCCGGATGTCCCCGTTTCTTTTTTCTGCCGTTTTTGGGCCAATGGCGTTCACTCGCCCTATGGCACGGGGGACATTGGCCATAAAAAACACGCTACAGGGGCGAAAAAATCGGTTTTTATTTGGAGATAATGTTTTTTCGGCTTATCTTTGCGGCGGGAACGGGAACCCGTTCTCAGGAGAGTCGGTAATGTAGATAGGGAAACTCAGCATTTACAAAAGAACCGAGGAACACCGTTAGCCGATGGCGGGCTCCCAGCCCCTACGACATCGGAAAGGATCACGCTCAATGGCGCGAGTCATCGAAAACGCATCTGCATGGATACCACCGTAGGCGGACAGACAACACGTCGAGAGGAAGATTACGGAGGCAAAACGGACCTCAAATCGTACATTATAGGAGTTTCATCACGTCCTAAATCCGCTCTCCTTTTTCTTATTTACGATAACAACGAACAGGGAATTTAACGATTCCCTTTAAATTTGCTCCAATGAAAAAACTGCTCTCGTTGCCCCCCAACCTTGTCGAGTGTTTCCACGATGTGACCCACAGCAGCCGCGACGAGTGGTTCTGCACGAACGACCCTATCGGCCAGAAGCTCGGTTCTGGCGGCGGCACGACGTGGACGGTGCAGGAGGCGCGTCGTACGGGCTTCATCGCTCCGGGCGAACGCTGCATCATCGTCCATGCTGGCGGCCAGAGCCGTCGGTTGCCGGCCTATGCGCCATCGGGCAAGATACTGACGCCGGTGCCCGTGTTCCGCTGGATGCGCGGCCAACGTCTCGGCCAGAACCTCATCGACCTTCAGATTCCGCTCTACGAGCAGATCATGCAGCGTGCGCCCGAAAGCCTGCGCACGATGATTGTGAGCGGCGACGTGCTGATACGCGCTAAAGAGCCGTTGCAGGACATCCCCGAGGCCGATGTAGTGTACTACGGATTGTGGGTTGACCCGTCGTTGGCCAAGAACCACGGCGTGTTCATCTCGTCGCGCAAGTCGCCCGACGTGCTCGACCACATGTTGCAGAAGCCGTCGGTCGAAACGCTTGGCGGACTGATGAAGGACTACCTTTTTCTGATGGACATCGGCATCTGGCTGCTGTCCGACCGCGCCCTCGACCTGCTGATGAAACGCAGTGCACCATCGGCCACAAGCAACGGATTCCCAACGACTTACGACCTCTACAGCGAGTTCGGACTGACCCTCGGAGCCAACCCTGTGATTGCCGACGAGGAACTGAACCGGCTCTCGGTCGCCATACTGCCGTTGCCGGGCGGCGAGTTCCACCACTTCGGCACATCGCCCGAGATGATTTCATCGACATTGGCCATACAGAACGCCGTCATCGACCAGCGCGAAATCATGCACCACGACGTGAAGCCGCATCCATCAATGTTCGTGCAGAACGCCGACATCCGCATCCGTCTCACGTCGCAGAACACGAACCTCTGGATTGAAAACAGCTTTGTGGGCGGCCGATGGACATTGGACAGCGACAACATCGTGACCGGCGTGCCCGAAAACGACTGGACAATCAACCTGAAGCAAGGCCAATGCGTTGATATCGTGCCGATTGCGGCCGATGAATGGGCTGTACGACCCTACGGATTCCGCGAACCGCACACGCCGGAACTGCTCTCCCGCTGCGGATGCGCCGACTGCAAGAATCCGCAGACCGAAGCCCGCATCTACCCCATCGTGAACAATCTGGACGACATGGGCAAGGTGCTCGCGTGGATGATCGGCGACGACAATGCCGACGGCGCACGCATCTGGCGCGAGGCGAAAAAGATGGCGGCCGATGAGATTTCCGCCTACGCCAACCTGCGCCGACTCACCGAACAGCGGACGTCGTTCCGCAACCGCAATTGGGAGACATTGGCCAAAAACTACGAACGCAGCGTGTTCTATCAGGTGAATCTGGACGATGCGGCACAGCAGTTTGCGCGCTACGCGATTCCGACGCCTGCGCCACTGCCCGACTCGGCCACGGCACTGACGAAAATCAGCGACGCAATGTTCCGTGCGCGGCTGGCTGCCCTACGCGGCGACCAGAAGGCATCGGCCGAAAACGAAGCCCACGCCTTCGCCATGATGCGCGAGGGACTGACCGCCACCGCACGACAGGCCCAGCAGCCGCACCTCAACGTCTATGCCGACCAGATTGTGTGGAGCCGTAGCCCGGTGCGTATCGACCTCGCAGGCGGCTGGACCGACACCCCACCGTACAGCCTGATGGAGGGCGGCAACGTGGTCAACATCGCCATCGAACTGAACGGACAACCGCCGCTGCAGGTCTATGTCAAGCCGTCGAAGGACTACACCATCACCCTGCGCAGCATCGACCTCGGCGCATCGGAAGTCGTCCACACGTTCGAGGAGTTGGCCGATGTCAACCACGTCGGTTCGCCGTTCTCGATTCCGAAGGCCGCACTCGTGCTGGCCGGATTCAGCCACCGCTTCAGCCAACAGCGCTACGCGACCCTTGAGGAGCAGCTACGCGACTTCGGGTCGGGCATCGAGATGACCATGCTGTCGGCCATTCCAGCCGGCTCGGGTCTGGGCACGTCGAGCATACTGGCCAGCACAGTCTTGGGCGCGGTCAACGAGTTCTGCGGCCTTGGCTGGGACCGTTACGAAATCTCCAACCGCACCCTCGTACTCGAACAGCTGCTCACCACGGGCGGCGGCTGGCAGGACCAGTACGGCGGCGTGATGCAGGGCGTAAAACTGCTCCAGACGCAGGCCGGATGGCATCAGCAGCCACTTGTGCGATGGTTGCCCGACACGCTCTTCACCGCGCCGGAATACCAGAAACTGCACCTGCTCTACTACACGGGCATCACACGCACGGCGAAAGGCATATTGGCCGAAATCGTACGCGGAATGTTCCTCAACTCGACCAAGCACCTCGAACTTCTCGCACAGATGAAACAGCACGCGCTCGACCTCTACGATGCCATCCAGCGCACCGACTTCGAGCAGATGGGCGCACTCATCGGCAAGACTTGGCAGCAGAACCAGGCGCTCGACAGCGGTACGAATCCGGCCGGCGTACAGGCCATCACCCGCCAGATCGACGACCTCTGCCTCGGCTACAAACTGCCCGGTGCAGGCGGCGGCGGCTACCTCTACATGGTGGCCAAGGACGAAGAGGCGGCTGCCCGCATCAAGAAGACGCTCAACGCCAATCCGCTGAACGACAAGGCGCGCTTCGTCGATATGACACTGTCACAGAAGGGTCTGGAAATCAGCAAGAGCTGAGTTTTCTTGGCCAATGGCGTTATCCCGCACAGACAATCCTCCCCGCTGTTCCACGAAACGAGACAACGGGGAGGATTTCCATTGGACGACACCCCAAATCACAACGCGCAGCAGCGGCCGCTCCTCTGCATCCAGGCCTGATGCTGACGCAGGACATTTTCATCCTTGCAGACCCAAAGAATCGGAGCATGGCATGGCGGCACATCGGGCGCGGGAGCCTCGCCATCGGTCAAAATCAAACAGGTGCCGCCTCGGCCGTGTATCTCTATGGTTGGCCAATGGTGCTCCATCGGCACGAGAGCGAGTATTTTTGCGTCAAATTGCGCCACATCGAGCTGCACATTTCCATCGCGAAACAAGCGGTTGACGGTGGCGAAAAATCGGCCCAAAGTCTCGTTGTCGATGCTGGCCGAACAATCGACCGCAAGCAGCAGACGTGCCTCAATCCGGCGTCGGCTGCCCATCTGCAGGAAGCCCGTCCGACGGTTGGGCCGCATCCGCGTGAGAACCCTATTGGCCGAAAAAAGATTGCTCTTGAAGCCCTGGAATGCCATTCGGCTGTCGATTTTCGCACGCGTAGAAGCCTGAATCTGCTCGACAATGTCGCCGGGGAGCGTGCCCCAATCGGTCGTGCGCTCTATCAGTTCGTTGATCTGCGTCTGCCGCAGGCTGTCATCGTGCCACAGGGCGCTCCGCGATTCATCCCTGTGTCTTTCCTGGTCATTTTTCTCATCCTTGTCGCGTTGGTCATCATCGGCCGCAATCTGCTTGCAATACCATTCATAGCATTGGCCGATGGGAAGATGATACGCGCCCGGCCCTTTCAACGCACCGGCCTCCTTGAGCAGGCAATAACCATCGGCAATCGTGCAATCGGAACCGCGTGCAATGACCTCGCCGCTACAGCCCTCGGGACGGCGCTCGTAAGGGTGTTTCAGGAAGAGTCGGATCATCTCGATGCGCAACAGGAGTTCGGTCTCGCGGAAGTTCTTGTGTGCCAGGAGCAACGGGTTGTATTCGACGCGCCCCTCCCCGACCCGCAGCGGACACGGCATCGCCGCATTCTCGCGCATCTCCTGCAAGCAAAGCAGCGAATAGAAGGCCGGCTCGGTGAGGAACCACTGCTCCGAAATTTCTTTCAACACGTTCATGGCCAATGCATTGGACAAAAAAAATTACAGTTCCGCGATGAACTTCATGATTTGTTCTGTGACCAATGGACATTTCTCGGCCACAAAAAGCACCGCCTTCGGATAACTGCCACTTTCGAACAGGTTGGCGAGATGTGCGATGGCCTCGCGCGCCTCCATATTGGCTAACAACTCGTAATAGCGGGCGAAGTTGCGCGCATAGTCGGCAGGAGCAGCATCGGCCGCAACCTCCAAATGCCTGAAAATCGACTCGTTGACCATCGCCAGCTGATGCAACAGATACTTGCGCAACTTCGGTTCGCTGGCATCGAAATCCTGCAAGACTTCGGCTCCCGTCAGGATGGCATGGCCCGTCAGACTGCCCATGAAACGCGAGGCGGCCTGCGCCCCGACGATGCCTGCAATCCAGTCCAAATCCTCTTCGGAGAGGTCTGGAAGCGGCTTTATACCATCGGCCAAGCGCTTCCATGCACGTCGGTCGGGAGTTTTTTCCAACCCCGTATCGATGCCCGCCTTCTCGCCTTCGATGCCGTCCAGCCAGTGCGGTTCGAGCGACAGGAAACGGATGACGCGCGCATCGACGCCGACCTTTTCGGCCCATTGCAGCCACTCCTGCGCCGTCGGGCAGAACTGATAGATGTTGAAACGCGAGACCATCGCGGGGTCAAGATGCGTCAGCTGGTACTCGTCGCCATCGTTCACGGCGGCAATCACGCGGCTTCCCTCGGGCAGTCTTTTTCCGGCCAATGAGCGGTTCAGGACAAGGTCCATCACGGTCTGGAGCAGTTCCGGCCGCGCGCGGTTCAACTCATCGAGGAAGAGCAC
>CACZAY010000164.1 GCA_902779265.1 uncultured Bacteroidales bacterium
ACAATACGGGCGATTTCCTTATCGCAACGACTGGCGCGCTCGACATCTATTATATCAAGTTCCGTGGCAGCTATCTTGTGACTGTTTCGGCCGAACATGGTACTGTGACCAGTACAGTGACCACCACAACGACGGGCGAAACCATCGATTTGACCACGAGCGTCAGTGTGGAACCTTCTCGTTGGAATCCACGTACGGAGCGCACCGATTGGGTGAAAAATCCTGCTATCGGAACGATAAGAAATACCAGCATCGGAGTGCAGACGCGCGATGGCCGATCCGTATATCTTGTTGAGGATAAGTTCAATACCGCCTATCATTCTAGCAACGTCAAGGACATTGATACGGTGTTGATGCAGCGAGTTACCGGTTTGGAGAATGGCGTATATCAGGTGACTGTCTATGCCAATGCCTATCATGAAGGTGGAATGTCAAGCGGAATTACACAGTCGCAAGATGGTATCGCCAACATTGCAGCAGTCTTTGCCAACAAGACCAATCAGTATATTCCCGCCCACTATGGCTCGACCATTACCGAAAGTGGAGAATATACGCTTATGGCCTATGTCACCGATGGAACGCTTGACATCGGTATGATGCTCTTGCGCAATGGAACAAACTGGCACACCATGCAGATTAAGTCTATTGACAACCTCTCGTTGTGGTCGGAAGATAAGACCGATTTGACTGGCGTCGGATTGGCTAGTTATACATATAGCACATCATCGACACCAAATGGCGATGCAAGTCGAACTTGGCAGCGTAAGGCCCAAGGTAGTGGTGAGGCGTATATTAACTATCGTCAGGTTCCGGACATCGGCAATGATGGCGGTAGCCCATGGGTCTATCGCAATGATGGTACATTGGTCATGATTGTTGAGCGATTCCAAGGCCAGTTATCTGGCACAGGACGTCAGCTTTGGCAGGAGATTCCAGATTTGGAACCTGGTTCATACACGGTGACTCTTTATGCAAGCTCTTGTAATACGGGCGACCGTGACAAATTCGCAAACTATCAGGTTTTGACTGATGGCGATAGAACTTACACCTACGTCTATGCAAATGGACAGAAGGCATATATCCCGTCATACCGCACATCCAGCATGGTGCAGTATGAAGAGGTGACCTTGACCACAGAAGTCGGCGAAGATGGCAAGCTTGAATTGGGTATCTTCGCAGAGAAGAATGGTACCAACTGGCACTGTATCCAGGTCAAGTCGCTCTATTATAATAAAGGTGCAAAACGATTCAACAGCGAGGATGTCGTCCACATGATAGCCACACCAGAAAGCGAAAAATATCGTTTCACGGGATGGACTTTGGATGGCGCCGAGGCTGGTAACGGTGACCGTACGCTTACTTTTACTGTGACCAATGACCATAATGTTGTGGCCAATTTCGCTGCTGACAGCCGAGACCCGAACCTCTGGCAGGGCGAACCTCTCGACTGGATTTATGGCCTACAGACTGCTAGCCTAAAGTTGGGTAACTTCACCTTCCGTTCGAACAGTATGAATCCAGACCGTTTCGAGAAGGATGCGGAAGGCAACGTTGTGGAAGATAGCAAGGGCAATGAATACAGCCATCGTTTCTCGATACTTGGCTCATCGGCTGCCGGTGGTCGTTACCTGCTGGTCGAGCCGACCGAGTCGGGAACATTGGAGCTCGTGGTAAGAAATCCGAACTCGACATCGGCCAAAATCTATTTCTTCGACGGTAAGAGTGAGTACACCTCTATTTCGGGTACTGGCACTGCCATCATGAACAGCGAGGGTGACTATCAGATTGTGACGCACAATTTCACCTATGGCGCCAACAAGTCATTCGTTGTCGAGGCCGATGCCGCATTGCAGATCTATGCCCTGCGTTACGAGGGTCAGGCCATTGCCATACTCCCGACCGACGGTGAGATTCCCGAGGGTTACGAGATGTCGAATGCGGCCGTGACCAACGTGACCGATGTGAACAGCACTATGTATGGCAATGTAGTCGTTCAGGTGGCTGACGGCAAGACCAGTACGGTCAGCGTGCCTCATTATGTGAGGGTTGATAAGGTCAAGCTGCGTGGTACGACCGTGACAACAAATGCTGGAAGTGTGGCTGTCAACTCGTCGTGGAAGCAACTTGAGGCCAATGGCGGTACTGAGATTTCGGAGTTGGAATATACGATTTCCAGCCCGGCGTATGACCAGGATTTCAGCCTTGCGACCAGTGCCAACGGATTCATGGGCATCGTCACCCTTTACGGTAAGGTCCACACGCACTACAGCGAGCCGACGTTCAGTTACGACTACAGGAGTAATGTGCTGACCATGGCATCGGCCGAAAGTGGAATCATCTACTTCACCACAAGCAAGGGCATGACGGCCGACAATGCGACATCGTTCGGCGAGGCATATTCATCGGCCATCGACCTGAGCGAACGTGCCGAAAGTGTTTCGGAATTTGACAGCGTGACCTACTATGCCGTAGTTCCGTCCAGCGTCAGCAATTGGCAGAATAACGACAATGCCTATGCACCATCGGTCGTAGCTTCATATACGGTCTATTTCTATCCGAAGACGATGGGTTATTGCGCTGTGGAGACCGGCGTTGGCCAAGACCTGCGTGATGCCGTCACGTACGCCAACGCTGCGGCAAGCGAGAGCAATCCTGTCACCATCTTCGTGCCGTGGGGTACGTACGACCTCGGTGAGAGTGTGATTGAGGTGGACGACTGGGTTTCACTCATCGGCTCAAGCAACGCACATACCTTTATCAAGAGCCAGAACAGCCGTCAGACCCTGCTCGTCAAGGGCAACAACAACTACTTGCAGGATCTGCAGATTGTGAACGAGAGCGAAGGCGGATCGGCCATCATCGACAAGGGTACGAACAATATCTATCGCAGGGATAGTCTGGTTTCGGCCCAGAAGACCTACTACAGCGATGGCGGCTGGAAGCAGCGGGCCTATTTCGACAGCTGCGGATTCCAGGGCAAGATTGATGTCGTGGGTGGTACGGGTGATATCTGGTTCGAGAACTGCTACTTCAACCTGGGCAACGATGGCCAACACCTGAGCGCACAGCGTACCGACCTGCAGACTCGCTTCGGCTATATCTTCAACGGTTGCCGTGCATCGGGCGAAAACAATTACACGATTGCACGTCCGGCTGCGGAATATCCGAAGGCCACCTGGCAGAACTCCGTCTTCGGTGGTTTGATGTTCGGTACCGGTTTCGGCCCTGGCCGTGGCAATCTGAATCTGACCTATCGCGAGTACAACTGTACGGATGAAAACGGCCTGCAGGTCAAATATCATACGACCGAGGCCTGCGATCCGGCAACTGCAGTTGACGTCTATGATGAAGGATTTGAAGGCTACGCCGTCGAAGACGTGTTCGATACGTATGTGAAGGGACGCGTGACATTGGCCAAATGGACTCCAGCCGTCGATGCAAAACAGCGGACTGTCTATGGCGCATCTTGGAACGGTATGGCACTGGCATTTGCTGCCGAAGAGTCGCCGGTCTATCTGCTTGAGTGCTATCTCCCGGTAGAGAGCGAAGGAAACACGCCGGACCTCCATTACAGATTCCTGGAGACGAAGGTGCTCTACATCTATAATGACCCGAGTGAGTACGATTCAATCCATGTGCGTGCGGCCAATGGTCGAGGCGGATTCGGTGTGCCGGCCCGCGTCATCGTCAATGCATCGCCTGTCTCGAACAAGCTGGTGACGACACTCAAGTTGAATGCCAATGGCTATGCAACCTACAGTAATGAGAAGCAGGTTCGCGTGGTCGGTGCATGTGCCTGCCAGGCCTATTTTGACGAGGTGAACAAGGTCGTCTCGCTGTCGCAGGTGAAGAACGGTTTGGATGTTGTTCCAGAGAATACGGGTGTAATCCTGTTCGGCGATGGTGGCGCTACGGTCGAAATCTATGAGGACATGACGGATGTGGAGAGTAGCGACCTTTGGCCTGCTAATACACACAACCTGCTCCCGAATACGAAGGAGAAGCGTACCTATAATCACGGTGTGCTGATTGGTGATGAAACGGGCGAGAAGGAGGCATTTGAATCCATCTACGTGCTTTCGGGCGGCAACTTCAAGCGTGCCGGCGATATGTCCACCATTGGCAAGAACAAGGCGTTCTTCGGCTTCAAGAGCGATAAGGGTGCAGCAACGTACCGCATCGTATTCGTTGACGAGGAGGTCGGTATCGATGAAATCCATGAAGTCGGTACGCTCGATATGATCTTCGACATTCCTGGCCGTAAAGTTGACGAGCAGAAGGGCCTCATCATCAAGAATGGCAAGGTCATCTTGAATAAGTAACCCGTCTTCTTCGATGTAAAAATGAATCATTCCCGTTGCCATCATGGCAACGGGAATGATGTTTTGTAAGAATGGCATTGGCCATAAAGATAAAAAGAAGAAAACTTGCAGTCGGCGATTGCGCTTACTGCAAGTTTCTTATCAATGGTTGTGATCCGGTTGGGATTCGAACCCAAGACCCACAGCTTAGAAGGCTGTTGCTCTATCCAACTGAGCTACCGGACCAGCAGATTTTGGGATGTTTCTTGCGTGAAAAATAAGTCGTGTAAAGCAATGAAACAGACAATTCCAGTATTGCTGCTCACTGGTTATCTGGGCAGCGGAAAGACCACATTGGTCAACAAGATTCTGACGAACAAGCGCGGCATCAAATTTGCCGTGATAGTCAACGATATCGGCGAGGTGAACATCGACGCCAGCCTCATCCAGCAGGGCGGAATTGTCGGACAGAACGACGATAGCCTTGTTGCCTTGCAGAACGGCTGCATCTGCTGTACGTTGAAAATGGATCTGATCCAGCAGCTCACCGACATAACCAATCAGGGCCGTTTTGACTATATCGTCATTGAGGCATCGGGCATCTGCGAGCCTGGCCCTATAGCGCAGACGATTTATTCGATTCCGCAGGTTGTGCCAGAGAAGGTTTCCAACGCCGGCATTCCCGAGTTGGATTGCATTGTGACTGTGGTCGATGCCCTTCGTCTGAAGGATGAATTCGGTTGCGGCCACGATCTGATGAAGCAGAATCTGGGTGAGGAGGATCTGGAAAACCTTGTAATCCAGCAGATTGAGTTCTGCAACATCATCCTGCTGAACAAGGCAAGCGAGGTGAGCAAGGAGGAACTTGGCCGCATCCGCAAAATAATCGAAACGATTCAGCCGGTTGCAAAAATCATCGAGTGCGACTATTGCGATGTCGATTTGGACAAAATCATCAACACGCGGATGTTCGACTTCGATGCCGTTGCAACGTCGGCCAAGTGGATTCAGGAGGTCGAGGGTGACCATCACGAAGACGATGATGATGACGACGACGATGAGCACGAACATCATCATGAGCACGACCACGACGAGCACGAATGTCATCACCACCATCACGATCATGACGACGACGATGACAACGAAGGGCATCATTGCCACCATCATCACCACCACCATCATGACGATGAGGGCGAGGCTGAGGAATATGGCATCGGCACGTTCGTCTATATGCGTCGTGAGCCGTTCAATCTGGGTCGCTTCGACGAATTTGTCGCTCGTCATTGGCCAAAAAGCGTCATCCGATGCAAGGGCATGTGCTATTTCAGCGACGAACGCGACACTTGCTACGTGTTCGAGCAGGCTGGCCGTCAGGTCAATTTGCGTAATGCCGGCCGATGGTATGCCACGATGCCGAAAGCCGAATTGGAGGCACAGCTTGCCGTCGATCAGCAGTTGCAGCGCGATTGGGACGAGACCTATGGCGACCGTATGCAGAAGCTGGTTTTCATCGGCCAACACATGGACAAGAAAGCCATCTTCCAGCTCCTCGACGAGTGTCTGGAGGTCTATTAAAAAATAACGTCGGCTGTTCGCTGTCCTATCCGGATTTGGCGGACAGCCGTCTTTTTTTGTTTTGATTACAATGAGAATCGTCGTTGCCAACAATTCAAAGCGCGCGCTCGGCTTTGTCGCATTGGCCGTGTGCCTTTCGTTGCTGCCCGATAGGGTGGAGGCACAGAGTGACGATGGCGCAATGTTCTTTTCCGCAGGTTTGTCGTCGCACCTTCCGTCCTCCGATTACGTGAAGCACGGATTTGGCGCAGATGTCACGATGGGCGGCGTTGTCGGCCGGCATGTGTTCGGATTGGACTTTGACGTCGAGGCTATGGGGCGTTGTCAGAAGGACATCTACACGCACAAGGGCGACATCTATGCCGGAGAACGCATTTCGGCTATCGGAATCAATGCCTTTTATGGGCGGCAGGCGCGTCGGTTCGGCGTCGTGGGGCTGACTCCATACCTCGGTTTGGGTGCCCGCAGCTATTATGGCGGTGTGCGTGACGAGATATACATCGACGACGAGGATGACGATTTTGCGGTCTATAAGACGGGCGTCTCTTTCGGCGTGGGTCTCATGGCCGACATCCCGCTTTTCCGGAGTTCCGATGCGTTGGTCGGTCACGCGTTGTGCATCAAGCCCTATTTCAGCATCACCGAATATGGCAGGCAGTTGAACGCGGTTCCGGCCTTCAATCTGACCGTCCAGTGGCGGTTTGAGTTCGATTTTTGACCGATGTGACATAAAAACAAGCGAGAGGACAACCTGTTTCGGGTATCCTCTCGTTTTCTTTTTTGCGGCCAATGCGCATCGGCCATGAACCTTTACGCCGTGATGATGCGTTCGCCCAACTCCTTGCTGATTTTTCGTTTAATTTCGTTGTATTCAGTGAGTTGCTGCATAATTTCGTTGACATTGGCATTGGGAAAACGGAGCTGCTGGTTGAGTTCGTCAATCTTGATGCGTACGATGGCATCCTGCAACTCCAGGACGACGCGCGGGACGGTTTTCTCCAATGTTTCGTCAAGAGCAACGATGCCGAATGCCTCATCGCGGTCTTCTGCAAGGTCAAGGGCGAGTTTATTGACTTCTGAGTCAGGATGTTGAGTGAAAAATTTCAGACTGTCGAATGGAACTTCCGGTGAGTCAGAGGCGTGGATGGCCAATTGCAGCATCTTGGCATAGAGTGGGTTCTGGAACTTGATTTCTGCACTCTCCAGATAGACGTCGATGAAGTCCACCACGCGCCAGACCTGCTGCTCGGGTTGGCCATCGGCATTATAGCCCGTGTAGGTGAAAGACTCTCCACCGTGGCGCACCAGTTCGCGCACGATGTTGCGCTCGGGCTTTTCGGTTGGACTTGCAAACAGGGCAAGGCGGGACTCTTCCTCTTCGACTTCACGCTGGCGCTGCATCTCGGCCACCGTACGGCGCACCTCCTCCTCGTAGTTCTTGCGGCGGGCTTCCTGTACAGCGCGTTGCATATAGATTTCGCCGATGTTGAGCATCTGTGCCGCGCTGTGGATGTAGTCGGATTGCAGGTAGAGGTCGGAGACAAGCGAGATGCTTTGGGCAATGCTGAACATGGCATCGGCCTTCTTCTGCGGGTCGGTGCCGGCCTCGCGCAGGAGCATCTGGGACTTGTACATGACGAAATCCTGTTCATTGGCCGAGAAAAACCTCTCAATTTCTTCGCTCGTGTGCTTGCGGCAGAAGCTATCCGGATCATCTCCGTCGGGGAAGAGCAGCAGTTTGACGCGCATCCCTTCGAGCAGGAGAAAGTCGATAGTCTTGAGTGAGGCGCGGATGCCGGCATCGTCGCCGTCGAACATCAGCGTGACATTTTTCGTGAAGCGTCGGATGATGCCAATCTGGTTGATGGTCAATGCGGTTCCGGCCGATGCTACGACGTTCTGGAACCCGGCCTGCGACATGCTGATGACGTCCACGTTGCCCTCGACGATGTAGCATTTGTCCTGTTTCGCAATCGTCTGTTTGGCTTGGAAAATGCCGTATAGCATGTTGCCCTTGTGATAGATGGTCGATTCGGGCGAGTTGACGTATTTCTTGAAGGCGTGGTCAACGCGTTGCAGGATTCGTCCGCCGAAGGCTACGGGTTGGCCGGAAAGAGAGATGAAGGGGAAGATGACACGGCCGTGGAAACGGCATATCGGCGTCTGCTGGTCATTGTCCGCATAGCATAGGCCGACACCCTCCTTCCGTTCTTCGGTCGGGTCGAGCAGGAGTTCGCGTTTATGTCCTGCGCGGATAGCCCTATTGGCCAAATCCTCCTTATTTTCAAGCGCATAGCCCAAATGAAAACGCTTGATTGTCTCGTCCTGTAGGCCACGTTCGCGGAAATATGTGAGGCCAATGTCCTTGCCTTCGTCCGTATTGTAGAGATCCTCCTCGAATGTCTTCATCGCGAATTCGTTGAGCCGCAGCATCTCCTCTCGGGCAGTCTGTGCCGCGATTTCCTCGGGGCTGAGTTCGCGCTCCTTGATTTCGATGCCGTATTTCTTGGCCAATTGTCTGATTGCCGCCATGTAGCCGATCTGCTCGTGTTTCATGACGAAGTGAATCGGGTCACCACCCTCGCCGCAAGAGAAACACTTGCAGATGTTTTTCGACGGCGAAACGTAGAACGACGGGTTCTTGTCGGCATGGAAAGGGCAGAGGCCGACGTAGTTCTGTCCACGACGACGTAGTGAAACGTAATCCGACACGACATCCAGGATCTGTGCCGTGTCGCGTATCTTGTTCAATCATAATCCTCTGAGTTTTACGGTCAAATCAATGAATTCCTGCACCGAAACCTGCTCGGCGCGTCGGTCGAAGAAGACATCGGCTAATATCTCATCGGCCTTGTCGGGCTGCCAGTCGTGAACCAGTTGGCGCAGGCAGTTGCGCAATGTCTTGCGGCGCATTCCGAAGGCGTTCTTGACCAATGTGCGCAGGTCCTTCTCCTCGCATGGCAGCTGTTTCACGTCGTTGCGCACCATACGGATGACGGCACTCTGCACCTTCGGCGGCGGGTTGAAGACGTGGTTGCCCACGGTGAAGCAGTATTCGATATTGTACCACACCTGCACCAGCACCGACAGGATACCGTATGCCTTTGAGCCTGGTTTTGCGGCCATGCGCTCGGCTACCTCCTTCTGAATCATGCCGCTACAGCATGGGATGCGGTCGCGGTAGTCAATGAACTTGAAGAAGATTTGGCTGGAGATATTGTATGGATAATTGCCAATGAGGCAGAACGGACGGTCGCCGAAGACTTCGGCCGATGCGAGGTCCAGTTTCAGAAAATCGGCCTCGATGATGCGATGCTCCAGCGACGACGGATAGTGCAACCGCAGGTACGACACCGATTCGCCGTCAAGTTCGACCACTTTCAGGTCGTAGCCTTTGTCTATGAGGAACTGTGTCAGCACACCCATGCCCGGCCCCACTTCGAGACATGGGATTGGGGCATTGGCCAATGCCCCAGGCGCACAGAATTCGCTCACCGTATCGGCGATTTTTTCAGCAATCGAAAGGTCGGTGAGGAAGTGCTGGCCCAGGTTTTTTTTGGCCCGAACCTTGTCATTGAAGTCGATGTGAACCTCGTCACTGCGTTTGGCTCGTTGGGTGTATTTTGCTCTGTTCATGGGCGCAAAGATAGTCTATTTTTGCAAAATTCGGTGAATGTTTTTGTAAAAATGTGGGACAATTCTTTAAAAAAAGGTAAAAACGAAGGGCTATCTTTGGATTTCTCGCTTGAAATGCCTATTTTTGCGCAGATTTAGCCATTACCTGGCTTTGTTTTTCTTTTTGCACGAGAATATGAAACGGATTTTCTTTTTTGTGGGGTGGTGTGTCTTTTGTCTTAGCACCTGCTTGTCCGCCCAATCGAATGCCGCTGGCCTTTCGGCCGGAATCAAAGAGGTACAATCTAATCGTGAAGTTATTTTGAGTGGAGCACGGAGTTATTTCACAGAACTTACTTCGGGTTCACGACATCGTTTCGACATTGCCATGAACTCGGTCGAAAGCTACATCGATTTTTTTGCTTGTCAGGATATGGATTCGTTGCCGGAGTGGGAGCGTCCCCTCTTCGAACTGATCCGTCAGGGGCAGTATGACGAGGCCATCACTCGCTACGAATCACAGAACCTGCTGAAGAAATACGTCAACCACAAGGTCGATTATGCCAGCCTGGAGCGTTATATCATGCTGCTGGAGTTGTCCTGTACACGTCACAATGCTATGCTGGGACTGGAGATGCTCCAGACGGTGGCCGAGTTCGATTCCATCGAGTTGCGCCCCATGATCAGCCTGACCAACATCGGCATGGAATTGCGTCAGTTCGGCGTGGTTGATGAATATCTCGCGACGTTCCAGAACCAACCGCGTGTTTCCGACCGTGACCGTGCTGCTGCGATGGGCCTCCGAGCCAAGATGCTGCTGCGACGCAATCGTCCGAACGAGGCTCTCGGCTATGCCCGACATTCGGTAGCCATCTATGACAGCTTGGCCAAAGCCAAGAACGATCCCGACTACGAGCCGCTCTACAGGGCGCGCACCCACTACACATTGGCAAGAGTCTATTTCCGTATGGACGACCGCGCGCTTTGTTCCGAGAACGCCCGCAAGACGCGCAAATTCTTTGAGTATGCGGCATCGGACGACGAAAAAGAGACCTCCATCGAGCGCATCCGTACACTCTACAGCATGGCTCCGCTTGTTGCCGATGTGCGCGATTTCTTCTTGGCCGATACGCTTTACAACGATGTGGATAGTCTTGGCCAATGGCTTTTCGCCGGCAACAGTTCGCAGCGTTCGTTGCTGCAATTCAACTCGTTGCGTCTGCGTGGTCTGTGTGCGTTCCGTGTCGGAAAGATAGACGAGGCGCGCTCCTATCTCGATGAGGCGGCAGCGGTATTGGCCACAATGGAAGAGACCTCGCCCGGCCAACTCCTGATGCACAAGCAGGACCTGAACTTCAACCTCGCTTCGCTCTATTATGCCGAGGGAAACTATGAGAAGGCGCTGGAAACCAACATGAAGGTGCTCTCGCTGGTCGAGAAGGACAACTTGCAGGATGCGCATCGACACGCATTGGCCATGTCCTCCTGCTACAAGTATATCGGCAACTGCCTGTGGGCTTTGGGCTATGCAAAATATCTGGACGGCAACAAGCGCAAGTGCAAGACCGTCATCAAGTATTATCAGGATGCAGCCGACAGCTATGCCAACGCCCTGCATTTCAATTCGCGCGACAACGAGGCCATCGCCAAATACAATCTGAGTGACCTGATTGTCTCCGGCATGGAAAAGCCGATGGCAATGCCGGCAAATTTCTAAATAAAGACGAAAATCAATAATCTATAAACAACAGATAACTTATGTTGCGAATCGCTATTCAGTCCAAGGGCCGTCTTTTTGAAGACTGCATGGACTTGCTCAAAGAGTCGGGCATCAAGCTCAGCAATGCCAAGCGTACTCTGCTCATTCCGTCAAGTAACTTCCCGATTGAGGTGCTCTACCTCCGTGATGATGATATTCCTGAGTGTGTGGCCAATGGTGTGGCCGACATCGGCATTGTTGGCCAAAGCTTCCGTTATCAACGCCTGCAAAGGTTGGTCTGAGAACACATCCTCCCATGCTTGGGGCTGGTACTCCTCATTTACAACAAACGCAGGTCCTACCACATTGGCTGTGAATTGTTCTTTCACTAAAGGTTTCTGGACGGAGCAGCCAGTAAAAAAAAGCACCACTCCTATAATGCATATCTTTTTCATTTTCATTATTTTGCCTGATTTTTCAGTTTATGTTTCTCTTCAATGATAGCCAGCTCTCGCTGAATCAGTGGATCGGATGAAGGCTTGAAAGAAATTGGCTTAAACCTCTCCTGAAGTTGCTGGAAGATAACAAAAAGTGCAGGCGTAATGAGCAACAATGCCAGGGTTCCAAAAAGCATGCCACCCACAATACCAGCTCCAATGGTACGACTTCCGTTAGCTCCGGCACCTGTTGAGAACATCAATGGCAACATACCGAAAACCATTGTGAGAGAAGTCATGAGAATAGGACGCAAACGCATCTTGGCACTGAAAAAAGCTGACTGTTTGAGAGACATACCCGCCTGTCGGCATTGGGTGCCATATTCCGTAAGCAATATAGCCGTCTTACAAAGCAAACCTATCAACATGATGAAACCCACTTGCAGGTAGATATTGTTTTCTATCCCAAGTACATAA
>CACZAY010000165.1 GCA_902779265.1 uncultured Bacteroidales bacterium
CGTGCATACATAGATAACTCATTTGTTTATTAAAATAAGATTCCATTTATGACTAATCAAACACTTCTGCGTTACGGGGCAGGGTTGTCATTATCATTGGCCATGACCATCAGCCTGAACTCGTGTCAGGACGACATGAGCGAGGATGCCCACTACAAGGCTCCCGACTTCCTGGTGGGCAATGCCACCGAGGTGCTGCAAAAGTCGTTCGAGGGTAACTCGTTCAAGACTTTCCTGCGTGGCATCGAGCTGGTAGGCTACAGTGATGTGGTTGACAGCCAGATTCTTACCGTGTTGGCCCCGACCGACGAGGCCTTCAGCCGCTTCTTGCAGGAAAAAGGCTATGCCAGCATCGAGGAGATGTACTACGCCGACCCGACATTGACTCGTCTGGTCATCACCTACCATCTGCTCTACTACGCGATGGATTGGGACAAGATGACCAATTTCCGTCCCGTTGAGGGAGATGCCTCCACCGAGGCCGAACGTGCCGTGCGTGCCGGTATGTACAACCGCTTCCGCACACGCTGCTGTGAGGATGCCGTTGTGGTTGCCAATCCCGATCCCACCATCGACGCCGAGACGCTCACCGTTGTGCGCTTCGACCGTTATCTGACTGTCTTCTCCGAGAAACTGTTTTCTACTCTCGGCATCGACGCCGCCAGCAACTACAACTATTTCTTCCCCGACACGGAGTGGAATCCGAAGCATTTGGCCAATGGCTTTAACGTCATGAACGCCGCCGTGCTCGACACCGCCGCCGTCGTGACCGACAATGGTTACCTCTACCACATCGACCACGTGATTGAGCCTGTCGGAACCATCTACGAAGAGCTGAAGTCGCGCGACAACTATCAGCTGGTGGCCAAGCTGTTTGACATGTACAGCTATTATGCCATCAACAGCGTTGAAACCGAGAACCGCGGCTATGACGTCTATAGCCGTTACTTCAATGGTCTGCCGTATATCGATATGGAGTGGGGAATCAATGACTATACTGCATTTTCAACCAATTCGATGTGTTCTTGGAACCTGTTCATTCCGACCGATGAGGCCTTCACCCGCATGTTCAATCAATATTGGGAGGCAGGTTGCGGCTATTCATCCATCGAGACCCTCAATCCGCTCATCCAGAACACCCTCTTGCGCGAGTGCATCACCGATATCCGCTATAGCGACCAGGGTTTGATGGACTATATGTGCTATCCCGACTATATCCGGCAGGGCAAGGCCCAGTCGCGATTCGGTAACGTGCTTTCGGCCGATCCCGCCAGCTACGACGTCAATGTCGTCTGCAACAACGGCGTGATCTACGGTTCGTCCACAATGGAGGTGCCCGGCGTCTTCAACAGCGTGGCCGGTCCCGTCTTCAAGGACGTGAAATACCTGCCCTACCTCTATGCCTTGAATGGGGCCGATGTTCTTCTCTCGCTCTCATCCCAGGAGTCCAAGTTCGTCGCCCTGATTCCCGACACGGCGCAGTTCACCCATTCCGAACCCGCCATGCGCCTGTACCGCAGCGTCAATGCTGGCGTCGAGAGCTACGAGCTCCAGCAGTGGAACGATTTGGATGGCGGCTACACCTCGTTGTCATCTGACGCGTGTCTGGCTATGGCCAACATGAATACCACGACCGCCGCCGACGAGCTCAAGACCACCGGCATCCAGGTCGTCGAGACCAACGAGTCGTTCAACTACTGGTACATCCGCGATGGAAAGATTACGACCAATGCCCTGTTCAACCAGCAGCTGAACCCGACCTTCACCGAAGAGATCTGGTATCCCTTCCATGAAATCAAGGCTTCGGCCGATGGCGCCTCGTGGAGCAACGGCAAGGCCTACGCCTACGAGTATCCCAGCGTCTATATGCCGGCATCGGACAAGAGCCTTGAGAATGAACTTTCCCAGAACGTTGACCGCGCCTATCCCTACGCCTGCTTCGTCCAGCTGTTGCAGAAGGCCGGACTTGCCACCAGCAGCTCTTCGGGCGGCAGCTATTTCACCGGAATGCTGACATTGGACAGAAACTCACCACGATTCTTCGTCCTCGTTCCGACCAATGATGCCATCAAGAACGCGCTCAATACCCTGCCGGGCTGCAAGTCGCTCAAGATAGACGAGACCACCTATGCCATTACCGGCACGGCCACCAAGGCCGACCTGGCCAACTACCTCCTGAGCTATTTCGTCATGTCCACGTCGAACGTCTTCACCTCCTATCCCTACGTCGGTTCGTCCTTCCAGGGCGAATACCGCACCGATGGCGACTACAACCTCGTCATTACGGACAACGGTGAGTCTCTTTCGGCCAATTTCGCAGCTGGCAAGAAGGTCCCCGAGGGCACGGTCGTCCCGTTCGTCGGCACCTATGACTATCTGCCGTTTGCCTTCAGCGACGGCGCATTCCAGTTGATTGATACCGTCTTGAAATGAGGTCATAATAAGGTTGTAAGGTCATAAGGTCATGAGTTTTGTTGCGGCCAATGGCAGATGCGGCAAACTCAAGACCTGACGGTCGAAAGCGACCAGGGCCCCAAAGCCTAAATAAATATTAAACAATGAAAATTCAAAGATATATCTTATCGCTGTTGATTGCGATGGCCGCCACCCTCGGCGCAGCCCAGAGCAGGACCTTGATTGGTGTCGTCATCGAAGAAGGCATCAACGAGCCTATCTTTGGCGCCAATGTCGTGGTCATCAACCAGCAGAACCGTACCTTGACCGGCACCACGACCGACCTGGACGGTAATTACGTGCTGAATGTGCCCGAGGGCAAGAACCTCCGCATCCAGTTCTCCTTCATCGGCCTCAAGTCGCAGGTCTTCGACTACACCGGCCAGACCAAGCTCGACGTCACATTGGTCGATGATTCCAAGATGTTGTCCGATGTCGAGATTGTCCAAAAGCAGATTACCCGCAACGAATTGGGTATCACCGAACTGAACCAGACCTCCTCTACCCAGAAGGTCCAGATGGCCGAGCTGACCGAAGTGGCCCCAGTCGCCTCCATCGAAGAGGCCTTGCAGGGCCAGATGGCCGGTGTCGATATCGTCCTGGGCGGTGATCCGGGTGCCAAGTCGAGCATCCGCATCCGTGGCGTCTCCACGCTCTCCTCATCGGCCGAACCGCTCGTTGTGGTCGATGGCATTCAGACAACTGTCTCGTTCGGCGACGACTTCTCGTTCTCCGATGCCAATGAGGATGACTTCGGCGCCCTGTTGAACATCTCTCCGGCCGATATCGAGTCCATCGAGGTCCTGAAGGATGCTGCCGCCACCTCCATCTACGGTACGGCCGGCGCCAACGGTGTCCTGCTCATCAACACGAAGCAGGGCAAGACCGGCAAGACCAACTTCACCTTCCAGTCGAAATTCGCCTACAAGGAGGAGCCCGCCACCATTCCGCTGTTGAACGGCAAGCAGTACATCTCCATGATCGAAGATGCCATCTGGAATGCGGCCAATGCCAAGGGTTTGAGCAACGCGACCAGCGAATTGGCCCTGCTTTTCAACACCAAGGAGCTCCTGCGCGACCCCTCTTACCGCTATTACAACGAGTATAACGTCGATACCGACTGGCTCGGCGAGGTGCGCCAGAACGCCTGGCAGTGGGACAACTCGCTCAGCATGAGCGGCGGCGGCGACAAGGCCACCTACCGCATGTCGTTCGGTTTCCTCGACGACGTCGGTACAACCATCGGCACCGAAGCCAAGCGTATCACTACCAGCGCGAAGATTACCTACAAGTTCTCTGACCGCTTCCGCGTCTTCACCGACGTGAGCTACACCGACTACAAGAAGGAGGGCAACGCCGTCGAGAACGTCCGTGCGCAGGCCCAGTCGATGATGCCGAACCAAAGCCCCTATCTGATGAACGACGACGGCACCCGCTCGCAGTCGTACTTCACTCCGAAGGAAAACTTCCAGGGTCAGTTCACTGGAATCGAGGACAACAAAAAAGGTAAGGGCAACTGGAATCCGGTGGCCATGGCCAAGGAGGGCTTCAAGAACACCCAGGAGCGCAACCAGAAGATTACCATCGACTGGGAGTACAAGGTCCCGATGCCTACCGAATGGCAGCGTCTGACCTATCGTGGTTACGTGAACATGAACATGAAGACCTCGACCACAAAGATGTTTTTGCCACAGTCATCCACTGGCGTAAATTGGGATCATCCCTATGCCAACTACTCGCAGGAATCGACCAGCGATGCCATCTCATTGCAGCTTTACAACAAGTTGATGTATATCGCCACCATCGCCGAAAAGCACAATATCGTGGCCACGGCCATCGCGCAGGGCTTCACGGCCTCCAAGGCCTCGGCCGAGGACCGCATTGCGGCCGGCTACCTGCTCTGCGGCACGCGCGGCGTGGGCAAGACCACCATCGCCCGCATCTTCTCCAAGGCGCTCAACTGCGAGCACGCACCCTGCGCCGAGCCCTGCAACGAATGCGGCTCCTGCCGGAAGATCACCCAGGGCATCCATCCCGACGTGGTCGAGATCGATGGCGCCTCCAACAACTCCGTCGAAGACGCCAGGGCCCTCAGGGAGAACATCGGCTATGCCC
>CACZAY010000166.1 GCA_902779265.1 uncultured Bacteroidales bacterium
CCGCACAGGCCGGTGATGACCAGGTCGTTGTAGGTCGAGTGGTTGTAGTAGCGCGAACGCTCATGCTCGCCCCACAGCCAGAAGCCCGTCACCTCGTCCATATATTCGCCGACGTAGGGGCGGCCGTGGAAGTGCATCGACTCGGTGTATTTCTTGAAGTGATGCCAGAAGAGGTCGTCGGGCAGGGCAGCGGCGAGGTTCGGGTAGTTGCGCTCCACGTTGATGAGCGCGGTGAGCGTCTGGCTCGTGGCGAACGGCCAGATGGCGCCGTCCCACTCGCACGTCGGCCGTCCCTTCCACGACTTGCGGAACAGCGGATGCCTCCGTTCGGCCGTCGTCATGCCGGCCGGTGCGTCAAATCCATTTTCGTCGAGCAGCTGCATCCACGCGGCGCGGTACTTGGCCGAATCGTCGGCCGGCAGGTTGAAGTACCACGGCAGGTAGCCGATGAGTTCACGCACGCGGGCGATTGAGTCATTGGCCGTCATCGTCCCATAGAATTGCAGCGAGTCGCTCCACAGCTTCTGGTCGATGAGTTTGGCCAATGCCTCGGCCTTGTCGTTCATGCCCATGACCGCGTAGTTGGCCGCCATGTACGAGTTGATGGTCGGACGACGGTTCTTGACCTTGCGGCCGCCCGAGATCTGCTCCTCCATGCCGTCCTGCACGTCGGCCTGCCAGAACATCCCGTCGCCGAAGCTGCGGTCTTTCTCCCAGCGGGCCAGGTGCGCCTCGAAGTCGGGACGCAGGTCGTTGAACCATGCTGTATCGGCCGTAACCAGCGTGCGCTGCCATGCGGCGTAGGGTATCCAGCTTGAGAACTTGTAGAGCTTCTGCATCGGAGCGCCGTTGATCGAGTCGCCGCCGATTTTCGGGTTGTGGTTGCCGCGCATCCACAGGCGGGCGATGTCGGCACCGTAGCGGCCGTCGCGCAGCCAACGGGTCTCCATCAGGTGATGGCCGACGGCGCAGGCGATGAGGTTCCACTTGTCGCTGTACTTGCGCTGCACGAGGAATTCGGTCATGCCGTAGCCGTAGGGCGTCTCGACGATGTGCTTGCGCAGGGTCCACCAGCGGAAGTAGTACATCTCTTCGACCATCTTGTCGGGGCACTCGAAGAGCGGCACGTTGCGCCCCATCCATGCGGCCGACGAGTCGTTCGGGATGGCCTGCACGACGTTTTCGTCCTCCATCGCGTTGAAATAATCCGCGTAGTGGCGGAAGTCGTTCCAGTGGAGCAATGCGGTTGTGGCCGATGTCTCATCCGTGGCCGATGCCTTGACGTTGGCCAATGTCCATCGCGCCTCGGGCACGGTCAGTTCGGGCAGGTCGCTGTCGTTGTCGGCCGGCGTGTTGACGGTGGGGAACTGTTGCTCCTCGCCCGTGCGGAAACAGATGCGCGTGATGGCGTCGAGCGGTGCGAACAGCATCTTGGGGCGCTGCTCCTTGCCATCGACGGAGAGCGTCATCATGCGTGTGTCGAGCGACACCTTCATCTCGATGTGGTATGTCTTGCCTGCCTCGTATGGCCGGATGACGGCTGCCGAACGTGCGCCCACCTTGACCATGACGAGGCTGTCGGCCATCCATGACAGACGGGTGCAGGGCGTGCCGTGCGCGTCGAGCAGTTCGAGGTCGAGGCGGCCGTGGTTGACTTGTGCGGCGGTGATGTCGAAGCTGAGGGTCAGATTCCGCGTAGCGGGGATGACGCGCTCCACCTTCGCGTAGTCGTACGGGTCGCTGTCGTGCAGACGGATGCCATCGGCCATAAACTCAACCCGCGCCATGACGGGCGAATAGATGTTCCACGGCTCGTCGTAGCTTGTGGCCACAGTGCGCACCGGCACCGGAATGCGGCTCACCCAGATGTCCTCCTTGTTCATCGAATAGGTCACCCAGAAGCAGGTGTCGCGGTCGGTTATGGCCGATGCAAGGTCGCTCCCCGTGGGCTGCACGCCGCGTGTGTACTGCGGGCCGTAGCTCTTGTAGTTGCCGCCGTAGCGCATGGGCGAGATTTCGCCGTTCACGAGGCTCAGCGTGGTGTAGTCGAGTCCGTCGGTCGAGGTCGAGATGGCGAGCGGCCAACGGAATTCGGCGGGATTATAGACTGTGGCGAATGTGCCGTCGGCCAACCGCTGACCCCAGATCTTGGCGTTGCTATTGACGAAGCCCTGTGCGCGCTTGGCCGGGAAGGTCCATGTCCGTCCGCCGTCGAAGCTGCGCGAGGTGAGTGCGTGTTTCCAGAAGGCGACGAGCGAACTGTCGGCCAACTGATAGTAGCAGAATGCCTTGTAGATGTTCGTGAGCGGCAATCGTGCGTCGTTGCGGTCGCACTCCTCAACCATCTGCATCCAGTAGAGCGGGTTGTTCAGTATCTCTTCGCACGCGCGACGGAATTTCTTGTCCTTTGCGCGGGTGTAGAGCGGCCAACGGGTGTTCTTCTCGTTGTAGTCGTGATTGTAGTAGAGGAAATAGATGGGGCCGAGAGAGCCATCGGCCATAACCTCACGCACTACGCGGCCGATGCCGTTGCCGTCGTTCGGGTCGTCCTTCGGTGTGCGGCAGATGCCGTAGTGTCCGATGGCGATGAGCCGTCTGCCGGTTGCTGCCGATGAGACGTACCAGCCGACGCGTTGGTGCATGACGGCCGATGTCTCGTCTTCGCGCCCCTCGGTGGCGTAGATGGGGAAGAGCACCTGCGGCTCGGTCCATGTGTGTCCGTCGGCCGATGATTGCAGCAGCGTGCGCGAGGGGAAGACGTGCTCCGAACGTGGGTCGCTCAGATAGTGCATCCACAGGCGGCCGTGCCAGTTGGCCAGCATCGGCTGGTGGTTGTAGGTCCAGCCTGCGGTGTCGCCCAGCGAGTTGGGCCGGTCGAGCTTGCGTTGGGCGCGCATTGTCTGCACGTTGTGGACGCCGATGACGGGGCTAAGCCCGCCGTCGTGCCGATAGGGATTGCTCAGCGTCGTGCCCGTGTAGTGGGCCTGGACGGTGTCGGTTTTGATTTCATTCCACAGCTTCTGCTGGCTGCCCGGAGTCGTCGGGGACTGAGCCTGTGACGCATTGGCCACAGACACCACCAGCCATGTGAGTAAGAGAGTTTTGTTCATAAAAGTTATATATGCCTCCCGTCCGGGAGTAATTTTTTCCGATTACAGAATCTAGTTTTTTACCACGAAAATCTCGTGAATTTTTTGACCACGAAAATCACGAAAACCACGAAATTCTTTTTATGTCCAATGCCGCATCCTTCTTTCCCCTCCCCATTAAGGGGGGCCTCGCAGCGACCAGAACGATTGATAATCGTTCAGCGAGAAGACGAGCTTTAGCGAGGGGACAGCTGGGGAGAGGGTTTGTGTGGATTACAGCTTCACCGCCGCGCTTATCGATACCATCCTTCCCGTCAGGTAGTTCGGCACGGCATATTGCAGGTTGTTGATGGCCGTGACCCAATAGTAGGAATTGGTGTTGTTGATGCCCAGCAGGTTGAAGAATTCGATGCCGGCCGACAGCTCACGCACCAAGGTCCATCGGCCACGATTCATGAACTTCGCATTGTTGGCGTTCCAAACTCGCGTAGCGCCCAGATCGACGCGGCGGTAGGCTGGCGTGCGGAAGATGCCCGACTTGCGTCCGCCGATGGGGCTATAGAAGGGCAGTCCGTCGTTCATCACGCCGCGCAGGTGCACCTTGTACGAGTCGTTGCCCGGCCAGAAGTCGCTGAAGAAGATGCCGAACGAATAGCGCTGCTCCGTCGGACGCGGTGTCTTCAGCCCGTCGTAGGTCTCCTTGGCCTCCATCAGCGAGAGCGAGATCCACGAGTCGGTGCCGGGCACGAATTCGCCGAACAGCTTGAGGTCGATGCCTGTGTTGAACGCCGTCCCCGTGTTGTGGCCGGCATAGACAATCTGCACGTTATCGACCGTATAGGGAATATATTGGCCGATGTGCTTATAGTACGCCTCGGCTGTCAGCTTGAACGGGCGGTCGTAGGCGCGGAAGGTGTAGTCGCCGCCCACGATGAACTGGAAGCACCTCTGGCTGCGGATGTCGTCGTTCATGCGCACCATCGTGTTGCCGTCGCCGTCCACGTAGCTCTGTCGGTATTCCTTGTAGAACGGTGCCTGGTAGTACAGACCTGTGGACAGTCTGAACACCGTCTGCCGCTCGCTGCTGTTCAACGCGTCGGGCGTGTAGCGCAGCATGGCGCGGGGCGACAGGAGTGTCTCGCGGTTGAATGTCCAATGGCTCAGCCGCACGCCGCCCAGCACGAGCCATCGGCCACCCAGCATATTCCAGCCGAACTGCTCCTGTGCGAAGGCCGAAATTCGCGTAGTCGTGTTGTCGTAGAACGAGTGCTTGTTGTAGATCATCTGCACCGTCTGGCCGTCGTGCGGCAGGGTGTAGCCCGACGAGTCGCGCCGTTCCCATTCGGCAATGCGGTCGTCGATGGCCTCGCGCTGCACCGTCGTACCGTAGGTCAGCTTGCTGTGGCCGATTTGCGTCGCGCCCTTCACGCTCAGCGCCATGACCGATGC
>CACZAY010000167.1 GCA_902779265.1 uncultured Bacteroidales bacterium
TGTTCAGTACCTCGTTTACCGCTACCTGCGAGATGGCCGTCACTGATAGCCAGTCGGAAGGTGTGACACCCATCCAGAGCCGCAACTCGTTCGAGGCGTTCAGCCATGTCCACATGTGGGAGGGTGACACCTTGCAGATGTGGTGCGATTCACTTTCGTATGACGGCGAGACGATGATCGGCGAACTGTATGACCATGTGCTGATGGTTCATAATGACACGCGCCTGCACACGGAATATATGTTGTATTACCGGCAGGAGGGCAGGGCTCACTACCCGAACGGAGGATGGATTGACAATCCCGAAAACCATCTGTTGAGCAATCTCGGTTCGTATTACACGCAAAGCAAATTGGCCGTATTCAAGAATGATGTCGTGATGCGCAACTACGACTTTTCGAAACTTGAGCCGCGTCCGGCCTATCCCGATGTGGAGAGCGAGGACTATCGGCCCAGGATGACGCTCTACAGCGACACGCTTGAATACAGTTTCCAGACCGATGACGTGTGGATTCTCGGTCCGTCGCGCATCGTGAAGGCTACGGCTACGCTCTACACCGACCTCGGCACGGTCAATACCAAGTCGCAGCAGTCGTGGCTCTACAACCGCTCGGTGGCAGTCAGTACGGGCCGTTCGGTTACGGCCGATACGCTCTTCTACGACGGCAAGGCGGGCTACGGTGACGCGTGGGGCAATTTCGTTGCGCACGACACGCTGCAACATCTGCGTGTCTCAGGCAACCGCTGCCACTATATCGACTCGACGCAGGTCATGACCGTGACAGACAGCGCATTGGCCATGGAATTTTCCACCCGAGACACTCTCTACCTGCATGCCGATACGTTGCGCACGTTCCGAGCCATCCGCTCTCGCATGATCCGGGAGGAGGTTGTGGCCGATAGCGCCATTGGCCCCAAACCGACAACGGACAGTCTGGATGTGACATTGGCCAATGACTCAATCCCACACAACGAGCCTCGCCCGGCTGCACCGAGTTACAGATGGGTCGAACAACAGGACACCATCCATTACCTGACATGTCACTTCAATGTGCGCTATTATCGCACTGACATTCAGGGTGTTTGCGATTCGTTGAACTACAATCCGACCGACTCGTTGGCAACATTCGTGGGCAATCCCGTGATGTGGAACGGCGACTATCAGATCACAGGCGACTCGATTCTGGTCTATATGGCCAATGGCGGCGGCATCGAACGCGCGCTCGTACACGACAATGCCTTTCTGACGCAGCAGAACGACAGCATCCACTACGACCAGATTGCGGGCAAGGGGCTGATTTGCTATTTCGACTCATCGCGCATCAGCCGCATGGACATGGCCGGCAACGTGCAGACCATCTTCTATCCGGTCGAGGAGTCGAAAAACGGGGGAAAGCCGACGCTCATTGGCCTCAATCAAGTCATCGGCAACTACCTGAGCATCTGGTTCAAGAATCAGAAGATGGACCACCTGCGCATCTGGCCGCAGCCCGTCGGCTCGCTTACGCCGATACAATTGGTCACCGATGACATCCTCTATCTGCAAGGTTTCCGCTGGATGTCATATTTACGGCCAATGTCTCCGCAGGACGTGTTCCGCGACGTGCGTATGAAGGCCGAGGACCAGCAGGAGGTCGTCAAGCTGTTTGATGACAAGGAACTGAACGGATGGTGAAACGGCCCCTCCACATGGGAGAAAGAGTTTTGCCGCCGTCCAACAAGACCAAAATAATCAAAGGACATCAAAGTTGAAAAGAAAATATGAGCATATTCACCGTTGAAAAACCGAAGCGATTTGAACGCAAGCCGTATTTCGGCAACGAACGCAAGGAGTACATCGAGAAACGCAAGCGTCAGATCATGCGCGAAGAGGGCCTGCTGCCTCCCGAGGAGCTGAAGGCCGAGGAGATGTTGCGCGGAAAATTCTTCGAGGGAACAACGCACGTGCGCCGTCGCCGTGAAAAAGAGGCCGACGAGGGGCCGAATTACCGGTCAAAGCGTCTGGTCAAGATGCTGGTATGGCTCATCGTGCTTGTCGTCCTGCTGCATTGGCTCATCAAGGAGGTTTATTTCAAATAAAGAAGATGGACATCATTCACTTATTGCCCGACAGCGTGGCCAACCAGATAGCCGCCGGTGAGGTCGTTCAACGTCCGGCATCGGTCATCAAGGAGCTGCTCGAAAACTCGATTGACGCGGGTGCGACGCAGATCCAGGTCGTGTTGCGCGAATCGGGCAAAGAGCTGATTCAGGTGATTGACAACGGCAAGGGAATGTCGCCCACCGATGCCCGAATGGCGTTTGAACGTCACGCGACGAGCAAAATCACTCAGGCGGCCGACCTCTTCGCGCTGCACACGATGGGCTTCCGTGGAGAGGCATTGGCCAGCATTGTGGCTGTGGCCGAGGTCGATATGCGGACGCGCAGACCCGATGACGAGGCCGGTGTGCTGCTGCGGATGGCCGGAAGCCGTCTGTTGTCGCAGGAGTCGGTTGTGTGTGCTGCGGGCACGAACATCGAGGTCAGAAATCTGTTCTACAACGTGCCGGCGCGCCGCAATTTCCTGAAGAGCAACCAGACTGAACTGTCGAACGTCATTACCGAACTTCAGCATGTGGCATTGGCCAACCCGCAAGTCGGCTTTACCTTGATACACAATGGAGTGCAGTTGCTGCAACTCACCATCGGCAACTACAAGCAGCGCATCCTGCAACTCTTCAACAAGACATTGGGCCAACAGCTCATCCCCGTTGGCGTCGATAACGAACTGATGAAAATCGAGGGATTCGTCTGCCAACCCGAAGGCGCGCGCAAGAAGGGAGCACTGCAATATTTCTTCGTCAACGACCGCTACATGCGCCACCCGTACTTCCACAAGGCGGTGATGGAGTGCTACCAGGAACTGATTCCCGATGGTTCGCAGCCCAACTATTTCATCTATCTGCGCGTCGATCCGGCTTCGATTGACGTGAATGTGCATCCGACCAAGACCGAAATCAAGTTCCAGAACGAGACGGCCCGTTGGCATATCCTGACGGCAACCATCCGTGAGGCGTTGGGCAAGTTCAACGCTGTGCCGAGCATCGATTTCGACCAGGCTGATGCGCCGGAAATCGAACCATACGACCCGACGAAGGCTCCGCCGAGCGAGCCGAAAGTGAACTACAACGGCGACTACAATCCGTTCCGAAAAACGTCGTTGATGAGCAACTGGAAGAGCCTCTACGCGGATTTTTCAAACGAGAGACAGTCCGAAATGCCGTCGCAGGAGTCGTTCGCGTCGGGAGAGACATTGAGCAGCCGTCTTTCGTCACGCCTGGACGATACGGATGCGCCATCGGCCAACGAATCAGGAACGCTGACAAGCCGCCTCTCTACGGTGTTCGACGATGTGCCGAACTATCAGGATGAGGCCAATGTGCCGGTCGATCCGATGGCGGCCATGCCCAACGTGGAACATCGCAACACCTTCCGCAAATACCTGCAGGTGGGCGGCACCTACATCGCAGCGAGCACGAAGAAGGGGCTGCTGCTCATCGACCAGCATCAGGCGCACGTCACAGTGCTTTTCGACCGCTATTTCCAGCAGATCCAGCAACGTCAGGGAGTGTCGCAACAGGAACTTTTCCCCGAAATTGTCGAGGTTGCACCGTCCGACGAGCCAATCCTTGAAACCATCTTGCCGCAGTTGCGCTATCTGGGCTTCGAACTGGACAACCTCGGTGGCGGCAGTTTTGCGGTGAACGGCAAACCGGCATCGCTCGACAAGGGCATCAACTTGCAGGATCTGCTGCTCGAAATGATTGAGTCGGCGCGCGACGGGATGGGCAACATCGGCAAAGACATCGACCGCAAACTCGCCCTTCGATTGAGCCGCACGCAGGCTATTCCGGCGGGTAAAATCCTGTCGGAGGAGGAGATGACGCAGCTGGTCGATGCGCTGTACGACCTGCCGGAGCACACCTATACACCCGATGGCCGACTCATTGCCTATCAGCTTACAAATGAGGAAATTGCGGCCAGATTCTGATAATTTAAGAAATAAGAATTAAGATATAAGAGTTATGAAAGCAGCTATCTGCCTGCAACCATACATCCCGATGAGGGAGTCGGCCAGCGAATCGGCCGAAATGATCAACCAGCTGATTTTTGGCGACACATTCCGCATCGTTAACGAACAGCCACGATGGTTCCGCATCATCCGCGACTGCGACGACTACGAAGGCTGGATTGACTGGAAGACCGCTACGTTGCTCAACGACCATGACTATCAGTCGTTTGTGAGGAATACGAAGGATGCTTTGCTGTTGCGTCAGCCGTTCAATCTGATTACGCGCAACCGCAACGGCCTGTCGTCCACAATGCACCTCTCGTGGGGCAGCCGAATCTTCAATCTGGACGATATGGGTGTGTCGTTCAATATGTTAGGTATGCGCTATGAGGTGCCGAACATGACCTACGTGAATCCGGTGAGTGCCGCAGCAATGTCGCGCACGGCTTGTTCGCCCGAGAGCCAGCGGT
>CACZAY010000168.1 GCA_902779265.1 uncultured Bacteroidales bacterium
TCCCTCTGCGCGTAAAAAATCCCGAAGGCTCTATGAACCTTCTATGAAGGTATTATCAGCGTATTATGGCCGATGGTTTTCCAAAATTTTCTGCTACACGCTACAGTGCTACAGTTGTTTTGGAAGCCGATACGCACGCCGACCTTCTCCAGAAATCTGTCATCTGTCATCTGTCATTAAGGAATTGGAAAAATGGGGGCTTGTCAAGCTACAAAAGCAGTAAATATAGGGAGAAAACAAGTTTAGCGAACAGTAATAAAAGCAAATATGGGGCTTACTGAAAAAGGAAAGTCACTCAACTCCTGGGTTTCAAGGGGTAAAGTGACTTTGTACGATGTTTAGAGGACAGTAATAGCCCCCAAATTATTAAATGTGGGGTATCAAGGAGGCGACGTTTCATTGGTGAAAATACGACCTCGCCCCGAAACATTGATGTAGTTTCGGGGCGAGGTTATTATTTGCCGCATGGGCGGCTATGTAGGTCGCACGATTACTCAGCACCACCTTGGCTGATGCCGCCCTCGTTGAGCGGGAGGTTACCGCCGGTGATCTCGATGGTCACTGAGTAGCTAACGGCTGGATTATCCAGCGAGGTGCAGGTAATGGTCACGGTGCCGTTCTTGACGGGCGTGAGCACGCCATTGGCATCGATGGTGGCGATGCTCGTGTCGCTGCTGCTCCAGGTCACGTTCTGCTCGGTGGTGTACGACGGCGTGAAACCGGCACTCAGCTGGTAGGTGGCACCCACGGCATACTTGCCGCCCGAAGTGGTCGGGATGTTGATGTCCAATGCCGTCGGACGTGTCACCACATAGACCTCCGTGTAGGCCGTCTGGTACGAGCGCTCGTCCTCGGTGTAGATGAGCGAGAAGCTGTAGTCCTTGCTGCCGTCGAAGCCGCTCGGCGTGGCCGTGATGGTCAACGTACCGTCGTTGTTGTTGCCCGTTGCGGCGGTGATGGTCAACGATGCCCCATTCTGGCCGACGAAGCTCAGGCGCGAGATGTCTTCGGCCAATGTGGAGGCCAGATCCATCGGCTCGACCTCATAGATGATGGTGGCAGCCTTGGGCTGGTCGATGGTAATCTTCTCCACGCCCGATTCGGGCTGGTGGACTACCGAGTTGAGGCGCGAGAGCGTCTCGTTGTTGTAGTTACGCAGGTTTTCGTTCTCGATGCCCAGTTTGTCGATGTCATCCTGATAGTCGGTGCATGACACAGCGCCCAGCATCAGCGCGGGCATCATCATGGTGAAAAATGCTTTCTTGTTCATATCGTTAGATTTTTATTGTTTTTTTATTTAGAAACGAAGTGGAGAGAAAAGGTAGAGGAAATGGAGCGATATGGGCGTTAATAGCCCTTAAACTCACTCTATCCTAACCTCCACCGAGCGGGTATCGGTCTTCGAGCCGTCCATCTTCATGCCCTTGCCGGCGGCATCGATGCGGCTGGCATCGGCACCATGTTGCACGAGCCATTCCTTGATGGCCTCGGCACGCTTCTTCGACAGGCTGGAGTAGGTCACAGGCTGATCGACGGCCTCATATCCCGACAGCGTCATGTGGCTTTCAGGCGACTGGCGCAGCTTGTCCAGAGCCGCTTGCAGCTTCGACAGCTCCTTGTCGGGCACATCCGACGAACCGGGGGCGAAGGTCACCTTGGCGAATACGTCAGGCGGCAGCACCTCCTTGACGTCACCCGTGCCGTTCCCGACAGCCCTGCGGCGGCTGCTGGCCGATGATGATGCCGACATGGCCGATGCCGATCCTGCTCCTGCTCCCGACCTTGTCGGACCCAGGGCGATGCGCACACCGGCGAGCAGGTTCTGCTGCCAGTCCATGTTGCCGTTCTTGCCGCGCTTCGAGTTCCACTGGTCGGGCAGCGCGTTGGCCACGTATTCAAGGCCGATGGCGAGCCGTTCGTTCAACGAATACTCCACATCGGCACCCAGACGCATGGCGAAGAATGCCTTCTTGCCGCTCCAGAGCTCCTCGAAGCCCGCGTTGGGCTCGCCGGGTGCCGTCGGGGTGGCGGCCAATGCGTTCGCGTCGTCGTTCTTGAAGCTCAGGTTCAGGCCGATGCCTGCCAGCGCGTGGGCGTTCCAGCGGCGCTCTGCGTCCCAGCCCCAGATGAGGTCAGTGACCGACAGCGCAGCGTCGATGTTGCCCTGCATATAGTTCCATTTGTATTCCTCCACCGGGTGGCACTGCCAGTTGCGCGCCTGGAAGCCCGACATGCTTGCACGCAGGCCGAACAGCGGCGTGAACCGGTAGCCGACGCCCAGCTGGAAGGCAGGTGACAGCAGGTCGCCGAACGATGCCTCACCCACATGGTAGCCCAGACCCACTTGGGGCAGCACGTACCATTGCGGCGCGAAGTCCGTCTGCTTCTGCTGTGCCTGTGCCGGCATGGCTCCCGTGAGAGCCATTGCCAGCGTCAGCATTGATATGATTCTTACAGTCTTCATTTCGCAAGCATTATTTTACGGTTAGTGATGCGGAATCCCTTGGCCGATGGATCAGCTACGCGACCCAACAGGTCGAATGTGGCCGATGCAGGCTCAGAGTCGGTCTGGCCGATGGTCTCGATGCCCGATGTCTCCTCGACGCTGATGCGCAGCATGGCGGCGTTGGCACCTGCCTGGCTTTCGCCCAGATGCAGCACTGCCTTGCCGGCCGGCACCTTCACGTCTGTGCCCTCAGCGAGGATGGAGTGGAACTGGTTGTTGACCAGCACGAAGTAATGTCCACGCTCGTAGTGGCTGCGTTCGACGACAGGCTCCAGGCAGTTGCTGCGGCCGTAGTCCTTGTTGTCGGCCGTCGAGATCGACATACCGCTCGCGAGGCGGCCGCAGTAGGCATAGAGGTCGTAGCTCTTGCCGGCCTCACCCAGCAGCAGCACGCCGTTGTTGGCCTTGATGATACGTTCGCCGCCCATGTTGAGCAGCTCCTCCGGGATAATCTCGGTGGCCACCTCGGCACTGTTCTTGGCCTGCACGGTGTAGGCGTCGATGCCCTCGGGGATGACGACGTCGCAGCCGGTGCCCAGCGTCCAGTACTTGTTGACAAGGGTCACGGTGGTCAGCACTTTCGTGGCCTCGTAGTTGCTCTTCAATGTAATCATCAGGGCGTAGTCATCGAGCAGGGCCAATGACGTATGGATGGTGGCCAACGACGGGAACGCGCCTTCGCCGATCTGGATCGGCTCTTCGGTGTCGGGCAGGTAGATGTCGGTCACGTTGTCCATGCCATCCATCGCGTCTTCACCCAGTTCGGTCACATCCCAACCGTCAATCTGGGCAGGGATGATGACGGTCACCTTCTCGCCCTCGGTGCTGGTAGGCTGGAGGATGCGGTCGATGCGCAGCCACTTGTTGATGCGGTCAACCACGCTGATGACCATCTGTCCGGAGATGCCGGTGCCGCTCTCGTCGGTGCCGATGGTGCCGTCGATGGTCTGGTCCTTGATGACGAACTCGGCGGTCACGCTGCCGGCAAAGTTGGTCTTGCCGGTCACGGCTACGGTGTGGACGCCGGCCTCGGTCTGCGTGTTGCCCACTACCTCATATTGGGTGTCGGGAACCTCGATGTTGCCGGCCATGACCGTAGCGACCTCGGCGGTCTGGGCTACTGGCTTGAAGACGTTATAGACGAACTCGGTGTTGGCCAATGTCACGGCAGTCAGCTGGGCTGGCTCGATGGCGTAGGTCTTAGATGCGGTGCCGGTGTAGTTGCCCTTGCCCGTAGCGGTCACGGTGGCGGTGCCGGCATTCACGTTGGCGCTGTAGGCCAATGTGTAGTCGGTACCCTCGACCAGTGTGGCCTCGCCGTCCTTCACGGTCACGCCCGGAGTCTTGGCCGTGCCGTCGTAGATGTAGCTATCCTGGGCCAATGTCAAGTCGAAGACGTTGGCGTTGGCTGCCACGATGCTGAACTGGGCCGTTGCCGTACCCTTGAAGTTGCCCTTGCCCGTCACGGTGACGGTGTAGGTGCCTACGGTGGTGGCGGTGTTGCCCGTCACGTCATAGCTGTCGGCCGGAACGACGATTGTGCCTGCGCCGACGAAGACCACGGGAGCCGTCTGCGGCTGCTGGTTGTAGATGAAGTTACCCTCGGCCAATGCAGCAGCGGTCAGCTCGGCCTTGTCGATGGTCACGTTGACGGTCGATTCGGCCACGTCGTTGTGGTTGGCATCGGCCACTACGCGATAGTGAACGGTGTAGGTCTTGGCGTCGATGCCCGTAGGCACGCTGGTGCTCCAGCTCTGGCCGTCAAGCGAATACTGGACTTCGCCAGCGCTGGCCGATGCCGGTGCGACGAGCATCTGCGGCTGGGTGGTATAGACCAGACCTGTCTTGGCTACAGGGGCGGTCACGCCGATGTTGGCCTTGGTGATGGCGAACTGTGCGGTCTTCGTGCCGGTGTAGTTACCCGTACCCGTGGCGGT
>CACZAY010000169.1:0-4348 GCA_902779265.1 uncultured Bacteroidales bacterium
GGCCAATGCGCCGCGTCCCGTGGGTGAGCCTGTCGTGGCCGATGAACCTTCCGAACCGATAGAACCTGTTGTGACCGATGGGCCGGAAACGCCCGCCGAACCCGAGCCTGCCGCTCCCGAAGAGCCTGTTGCGGCCGATGGGCCTTCCACCGCGCAGGTCGAGACCGTGGCCGATGCCCTGGTCGAAAATTCCGCTGTCGCATTGGGCAACATCGTGGCCGCCGTGGGTGCGACGAAGGTTGCCGCATCGGCTGCGGAAGAAGAGCCCGTCGCAGCTCCCGAGCCGGCAACGCCATTGGCCAAGAACGAAGAGAAAAAAGAGCCCGAAAAGCCATCGGCCGACACCCCAAGACCGCGCCGCACGAGGGTCGAGGAGAAGTCGCTGATGGACATCTTACAGGAGAAACTGCCGGCCGTAAAGCCGTGGATGTGGGGCGCAATCGGCGGCGCCATCGTGTTGATAATCTTGATTATAGTCTTGGCCAATGCCTGCTCCGGAAGCGAGAAGAAGGCCGCGCCGTAACCTGCGCCGACGAGCGAGGTTGTGGCCGATACGACATCGGCCGGAACCGTCAGCGAAGAGCCGTCGGCCGTAAAGGGGGAGGAGGCTGCGCCATCGGCCGCAAAGAGCCCAGTGAAACAGCCCGAGACGAAGCGGGAGGCAACGCCATCGGCCAAAAAACAAAGCGCCTCGCGACCCAGTGACGAGCAGCTCTGGATGGAGGACGGAAAGCCGAAGCGGGCAACCCTGGGCAACGGTGGACGACTGACGCTCCTGGCGCTCAAGAACTACGGCGACAAGGCATTCTGGGCTTATATCTACGACGTGAATGCGTTCCAGTTGGGCGACCCGAACAACGTGCCCATCGGCAAGCCGCTCTATCTGCCCGACCCGATGTATTACCGCATCGATGCCAATGACCCGGCGTCCATCAAGCGGGCCCAGAACCGCGCCATGCAGATTCTGAATGCGTGGAAATGAGAGTTAGAAAATAAGAATTAAGAAATAAGAGTTAAATTGCTGACAATGAATACAGAAGAAGAGTTGAAAGAGGTGACGAAACTGTGTCGCGACGTGTTCACGAAAAAGACGTTTGACTACGGTGCCTCATGGCGCATCATGCGGCCGGAATCCATCACTGACCAGATATTCATCAAGGCCAACCGCATCCGCTCGCTCCAGATCAAGGGCGAGTCGCTGGTGGGCGAGGGCATTGTGCCGGAGTTCATCGGCATTGTTAATTACGGCCTGATGGGCGTCATCCAGCTGAAACGCGGCTACGTCGATAAGCCCGACCTGGACGCCGAGACCGTCGTGAAGCTCTACGACGAGCAGTTGCAGGCCGCATTGTCGCTCCTGTCGGCCAAGAACCACGACTACGACGAGGCGTGGCGCCTGATGCGCGTCTCGAGCTACGTCGATCTCATCCTGATGAAGATACAGCGCACGAAGGAGATTGAAGACCACGCTGGCAAGACGCTCATCAGCGAGGGTATCGACGCCAATTATCTCGACATGGTAAACTACTCACTCTTTGCACTCATCAAGCTCGTCTGTGAAAAATAGGGACAGGTACATCGTTTTTTTCGGCCAATGTCTCGTCGGCGGCGCGTTTCTCTTCAGCGGCATCGCGAAGGCGATTGACCCTGTCGGCTCGGCACTGAAGATTGACGAATATCTCCAGCATTTCGGGCTCGTCTTCCTGTCCGATTTCGCGCTTGCGGCCGCATGGCTGCTGGCTCTGGTGGAGTTTGCGATGGGCTTCTATACCATCATCGGGCGACACCGGCTGATGACCTCGGTCACGGCATTGGCCTTCATGACCGTAATGACGCCGCTCACGCTTTACCTCGCATTGGCCAACCCGATAGACGACTGCGGCTGTTTCGGCGACGTGCTGATCCTGACCAACTGGCAGACGTTTGCCAAGAATGTCGTCCTCTCGTCAGCCGTCGTCCTGCTCTTCCTCCGGCGGCGGTCGCAGGTCGCGCTGCTGTCGCGCATTTTCCACACCTTCTACTTCTACATTGCGCTGGTCGGGGTCGTCCTCCTGCTCTGTCTGGGCACGTGGCGGTCTCCTTTCATCGACTTCCGTCCGTATCGTCCGGGTGTGGACATCGCGGCGGGTTGCAGGGGGACATTGGCCAATGCCCCAGCTGACACCAACGAATCGTATGTGATTGTCTATGAGCGCAATGGTGTGCGCCAGGAATTCACGCTCGACAACCTGCCCGACGAGGCCGACGGCTGGACGTTCGTCGAGACCATCGTCCGTGATGACGGCCGGGGAACATTGGCCAAGAAAGACCACGGGCTGGTCCTTTTCGATGAGTCCGGGGCCGATGTCTCGTGCGACGTTCTGGCCGATACGGGCTACGTCATGCTGCTACTCTCGCCCGACCTCACGCGCGCCGAAGAACACGACATCGACCGCATCGAGAACCTCTACGAATACGCCTTGGAACAGGGCTATCCCTTCTATTGCGTCACCCTGCGCGATGAGTCGGCGGTGGCACGTTGGCGGTTCAACACCGGCTCGGAATACACCTTCCTCTATGCCGACCAGCAGGAGATCGAGACCATCACGCGCAGCAACCCGGGATTCATGCTCCTGCATGGCGGAATCATCCAGTGGAAATCGCACCTGACGGGAATCGATGTGCCGCGTCTGACATCTGCAAAGTTAAGTGAGCAGAGTTTGGGCCAAATCCAGCCAATCAACAGAAAAATGCGCGTTTTTTGGATTGTCGTTTGGCTGTTTGCTCCATTGTTATTATATTTGCCGATGCGTATTATAAAAACCTTTTCAAAAAAGAAACAAAAATGAGAAAAAAGATTGTTGCCGGTAACTGGAAGATGAACACCACTCTTCAGGAAGGCGTTGCTCTGGCTGAGGGTCTGAAGGCTGCTTTGGCTGGAAAGAAAGTGAACTGTGACGTAGTCGTTTGCACCCCATTCATCTCGGTTGCAAGTGTCGCAAAGGCCGTTGAAGGCTCTGTAATCGGCGTCGGTGCCGAGGATTGCTCTGCACACGACAAGGGTGCCTACACGGGCGAGGTCGCAGCCAACATGATTGCATCGACCGGAGCCAAGTACGTCATCCTGGGCCACAGCGAGCGTCGCCAGTATCATGGTGAGAACAACGAGCTGCTCGTTGCCAAGTTGAACCAGGCTTTGGCCAATGGCTTGACCCCAATTTTCTGCGTCGGCGAGGTTAAGGAGGAGCGTGAGAACGGTACCTTCAAGGCTGTCATCGAAGGCCAGATGGAGGCAATGTACACCCTTTCGGCCGAGGATTTCGCCAAGTGCATCGTCGCCTACGAGCCAGTTTGGGCCATCGGCACCGGCCTCACCGCAACCAGCGCACAGGCTGAGGAGGTTCACGCCTTCATCCGTGCCAGCATCGCCAAGAAGTACAATGCAGAGGTTGCCGATAACACCTCAATCCTCTACGGCGGTTCATGCAAGGGCAGCAATGCTCCCGAGCTCTTCGCCCAGCCGGACATCGACGGCGGCCTGATCGGTGGCGCAGCCCTCAAGGTTGACACCTTCATGCCAATCATCGAGGCTTGGAAGTAATACGAAACGTGACGACGCCGGTCCATTGGCCATAAAGGAAAGATTATTCCGGCCAATGTCCCACGCCGTCAAAATAAACCTACAAGGAGTGAAGCAGATTGCATTCTTCCTACTCTGGGCACTGCCCATTGCCGCGTCGGCTCAGGTTGTGGTCTCATCCACTGCCGAGGTCGATGCGGCACCTACTTTATGTGACCAGCTGCGCCAGCAGGGCAAAGTGACGCTCTATCAAGACGCGCGGCTTGAGGCACTTTTAGGCCGTGAGGTGCGGAAATACAATGCCGTGTCGCGCCTGCAACGCAACCGGCAGGGCCGCAATGTCGTCACGTCGAAAGGCTTTCGCGTGCGTGCCTTCTCGGGTAACAACCAGTTGGTTTCCAAGGAGGAGGCCTACCGCCGCGAGACGGAAATCAAGAGCTACCTGCCCGATCTGGAGACCTACGTCCTGTTCAAGAGTCCGAACTGGCGTTTGGTCATCGGCAACTATCGCACGCAGGAGGAGGCCACCGCAGCCTTCCGCAAGTTGAAGAAACAGTTCCCGAAGTTCGGCACCGAGATGTTTGTCGTCCAGGAGGATATCGAAATCCCACAGTTCACGGAGGCGATCAGGGAGCTGATCCTGCAGAAGGCCAGCGATGATTTCGACTGGTCAGAGATCAGCCCGACCATTTTCGGCGCGGTCTTTGAGTCTACCTTGAACCCGGAGACACGCCGCTCCGGCGGGATGCATTACACTTCCATCGAGAACATTCACAAGGTGATTGATCC
>CACZAY010000169.1:4391-5315 GCA_902779265.1 uncultured Bacteroidales bacterium
TTCCAGGATCATCTGGCGTCGCTCTCGTTTTTGGACAGCGCGGCAGGCAGTGGAAACTTCCTCACGGAAACATACCTCAGCATCCGCAGAATTGAGAATGAGATCATCAGGGAGCTGCAGGGCGGGCAGATGGTCATGGGCGCGGCAACGAATCCCATCAAGGTGTCTATCAGCCAGTTCTATGGTATCGAGATCAACGATTTTGCCGTGACCGTCGCCAAGACGGCCCTCTGGATCGCGGAAAGCCAGATGATGAAGGAGACGGAAAGCATCGTCCTGATGAACCTGGATTTCCTGCCGCTTAAAACCAACGCGAATATCGTGGAAGGCAACGCGCTGCGGATGGACTGGAATGATGTCATCCCGAATGACAGGCTTTCGTTCCTGATGGGGAACCCGCCGTTCGTCGGCCATCAATGGCGTTCCAAGGAACAGGTTCGGGACATGGAAATTGCTTTTCATGATCTCAAGAAACACGGCAAGCTGGATTACGTTGCTTCCTGGTATCAGAAAGCTGCCGACTATATGCAGGGGACAAAAATCAGGGCGGCTTTTGTATCTACGAACTCTATTACACAGGGTGAGTCGGTAGGGATTCTCTGGAGTTTTCTTTTTGAAAAGAAGAATGTGGAAATCCTGTTTGCACATAGAACATTCGTGTGGGTAAGCGAGGCAAAAGATCAGGCAGCCGTCCATTGCGTGATTATCGGTTTCACCTGTTTTCCTACAGCCGGTTTAATAAAACTGCTATTTGAAGGGGATCGGTATAAGGCAGTAAAGCATATCAATGGATATCTGCTGGACGCTCCGGATGTTTTTATTCAATCAAGGGGAAAACAACTCACAAAAGGCTTGCCTGAAATGAGCAAAGGAAGTCAACCTACAGATGGTGGTAATTTGATAATTAGCACAAATGAATACGAA
>CACZAY010000170.1 GCA_902779265.1 uncultured Bacteroidales bacterium
ACAATGAAGACTATGGCTTCCGCTACTGATGCGTGAGCACCCTGGGCGAAAGTGATTAGCGCCTTCGGGCCGGACTCCATTGGCCCAAAAGAAAATCTTGTTGTTGGTCAATGATTTTTGCCAATCCGACATGACATTCTCTGGGGGGGGGCGATGCAAATCGGGAAAAATCAATAAAATCGCATTGGCCAAGACCGAAATTCAAGGAAAAAACGTATGTTTGCCGACGGAAAAAACACTAAACAAACAATCCATGAAACAAAAACTGCTTTTGGGCATCTTGTCGGCGAGCGCCCTGCTGAATGTGGGCTGCGACCTGATTGAGGATGAATACCACCATTATTACATCGGCGTGGAGAACCGGTCCGACTCCACCATCTACGTCACCATGGCCCTTGACTGGTATGACGACGAGTATAGAGACTATCCGCGCTGGTTTAACGAAGATAGCGTGAGGGCTGGCGGCTGTGAGCGTTTTATGGCCAATGATGGGCCTGATTGTGGCTTCGGCTATGATGCCTATATCTGGGAGAAGTGTTTTGAACGGGATAATTCATTGACCGTCACCATCTATGACACGATTCCATCGCGCTGGCGTCATTTCTATTACCATTGCGAGCAAGAGGAGATTCCATACGTGATGCGCTATCTCCTGACGCGCGACAACCTGCGTGAACTCGGCTGGCGCATTCCTTATCCGCCATCGGCCGAAATGTCGAACATGACAATCATCAAACCTGAAGAACAATGAAAACATTCCTTCGAAACCTCTTTTTGACCGCCACGTTGTGGTCTGCCGTGTTTATGGCCGATGCGCAGCGTGCGTCGATGCGTGTCGATTTCTCGTTTGCGGCCGATGTCGATTTGCAGAAAAATTGGACCGATGCCTCGCTCTCGGCGCACTATGGCGAGCGTTGGACGCAGAGGAAGGCCGCTTTCGGCGATGCGTTCGTCGCCCGATTGCAGCAGCTCATGCCCGATTACCAGTTGAGCCGCGGGTCGGCCGATGCGCAATACTTCCTGCGCGTCACCGTCACCGACCTTGACCTTGACGGCGAACTTGCGGCCGATGCCGCATTGGCCAACGTCATTGCTCCGGGCGACAGCTTGTGGCTTTTCGAGGAAGATTTCGACGTGGACGGCGGCCGTGAGGTCGATGAATATGTCCAGATGGGCGATGCGCCGTTCGAGGCATTGGCCGACAAGGTCTTCTACAATCAGATCAGCGGCCTTGTGCGTCGCCAGAAGATGCCGTCGGCCGGAAGGTACGATTCGCAGCGCGGTTTTGAGCCGGAAGTCCGCGCCACCCACGAAGTCTATCGCTCTGTATATCTGACCAAGGGCGTCGGCACATCGGTGGTTGTCGGCTACCGCTTCAACGACTGGGTTTCGGTCGGACCGGGCATCGGCCTCTCCCTGCATCGGTTCGACCACGGCGATTTTGAGTCGAATTGGGAGGTGCCGCTCTTCGTGCAGGGGCGTTGCAGTGTGCCGTTCTGGCGCGTCAGTCCCTATGCCATCGCGCAGGTGGGCTACACCTTCGGCCGCGTGAAGTATGACGGCTGGTATGAGCCTTGGTTCAAGACGCGCTTTTCGCCCGGAATGTTCTGGATGGCCGGTGCGGGTCTTTCCATCAAGCTGCACCGTGGCATGATTTTCGCCGATGTGAGCTTCCGCCGCCAGTTGTGGGACTGTCCGTTGGCCAACCCGAAACTGATCAGCTCTACGGTCGGCTACCGCATTTTCCTGCCGAGGTAATCTGGCGGCGATTGAATTCATTGGCCATAAATAGCCCCCAAAAATGGGAAAATAAGGAAGTTTGAAGGCTGGAAAATGAGCTATACGCCTGTTTTTTAAGGAGAACGGCATTGGCCAATGTCCCAATAAAAAGCGAGGATGTTCCCTGTGTTCGGGTGCATCCTCGCAACTCTTTATAACTCTTATTTCTTAATTCTTATCTCTTAACTCACTTAGTCGTGCCAGTCCTTGATACGCTGTTCGTCGCTCAGCTTGCAGATGAGGAGCGTGCCGTTGTGTTCGGCCACAATGACGTCCTTCAAGCCCTGGATGACGACCTGCTTGCCCTGCGGCATACGCACCATGCAGCCCTCGCTCTCGATCATCTTCACGCCGTCGCCCACCACGGCATTGCCATCGGCATCCTGTGGCAGCAGGGTGTGCATCGACCCCCACGTGCCGAGGTCGCTCCAGCCGAATTCTGCCGGCATGACATAGGCCAGCTGCGTCTTCTCCATCACGGCATAGTCGATGGAAATCTTCGGGCAGGTCGCGTAGAGCTCGTCCACCTTGGCCTGCTCATCGGCCGTAAAGAAAGTCGGAGCAATCTGATCCATGATGGCGGCGATTTCGGGCGCGTGGCGGCGCAGTTCGCCCACGATGGTCTTGACCGACCAGAGGAACATGCCGCTGTTCCAGGTGTAGCGGCCGGTGGCGAGATATTGCTTGGCGACATCCAGACAGGGTTTTTCGCGGAATGCGGCCAGTTTGAAGATGTCGTGTGAGCCGTTTGTGGCATCGCACTTGTCGCCCTGTTCGATGTAGCCGTAGCCCGTCTCGGGTCGCGTCGGCTGCATTCCGAGGGTGAGGATGCGGTCGCCATCGGCAATGAAGTCCAGACCTTGGGCCACGTAGCTGCGGAAGGCTGCGGTGTCGGTCACAAGGTGGTCGCTGGCGGCTACGAAGATGTTGGCCGATGGGTCTTCGGCCATGATTTTCCAGCTCACGTAGGCCACGCACGGAGCGGTGTTGCGCATACAGGGTTCGAGCAGGATGTGCTGCGGGTCGATGCCTGTGAGCTGTTCGGCCACGAGGCTCTGGAAGTTCTTCGATGTGACGACCCAGACGTGGCTGATGTCGATGAGGTCGCCGAAGCGGTCGAAGGTCTGCTGGATCATGGTGCGTCCGGTGCCCATGATGTCGAGGAACTGTTTCGGACATTCGGGCGTGGACATCGGCCAGAAACGGCTTCCGATGCCGCCGGCCATGATTACAAGATGATTTGCCATATTTTTCTGTGTTTTGATTAAGTTTTTCCGAGGGTAGGATTGCTGATAATTGACAATGGAATTGGCAATTTGCAAGTCGAATCCGCCCGCAAAGATAACCAATTTCGGGGAGAAAAGTCGATAGATTGGAAAAAAAATGACTTTTCTTGCTCAAAATGTTGGAAATTACAATCTTTGACCGAATATTGGCGCTTTATTCCTGAATTTAGTGTATATTTGCAGCGAGTGCCCCGTCATGCAACCAATCCCATTCGCATGACGGGGCTCATTGTCCGAAAAGACATGGAAAGCACCGCGATTACAGGAACATCGTCAAGAATATTGGAATCATTTGGATGTCTGCATCTTTTTGGTAATCTTTGGTGTAAACAAGATAGCGATGCAGGATGCGCTCCGGGAACTTCCTGAAGAATGCGTCGAGCGAGGCATGGGTCTTGTAGCCCGATGACTTTACTTCGATAGGGCAAATTTTACTGCCACGAGAAAGCAAAAAGTCAATCTCGTAGTTATGTTTCCCGCTCTCCGTTGGCCATGTGTGATAGAAGAGTTCATTCCCTGCGGCTTTCAGCATCTGTGCTACCATGTTCTCGTACACATAACCAAGGTCGGTCGAAAGTTTGTCGTTGAGAAGTTTCTGATAGATGGCATTGTTGGTGATGTCTTTGTCCCAGAAGGCGAGCGTGATGAATAGTCCCGTGTCGTTCATGAACATCTTGTATTTGTCCGAATCGACATGTAGGGAAAGCCCTACGCTTGGGTCGTTGGCATGATGCGCAAAGACAACGACCTGCGAGTCTTCCATATCTTGTAAGAGTTCCTCGATCCTGTCTTGTTTCCCTTGCTCGATGACGCTGGAAATCTGGTATCTGGAGGCATTCTTGTTTAGTAAGGAACTGTGCGAAGCATCATATACTGCAGTGAATGACAGGTGCTTTGATTATGACGATGATCTGATAAAGGATTTTGAGAAGCACCATTTCAAACAGGACGGGAATAACCTGTATGTTTTTCATCTCATGGGGCAGCGGGCAGAACGTGCTGATGAGCTATCTGGCGATGCCCTTTGTGGCGCTGTTTGGTCTGAGCGAGTGGACGATCCGCCTGCCCAATGCGATCTCCGGCTGCCTGACGCTGCTTGTCTTCTGGCGTATGGCGCGGTATGCCGGCGGGCGGCGCTTCGGCCTGCTGGCGCTCTTCCTGCTGGTCATCAACCCGTGGCATGTCATGATGAGCCGCTGGGCGCTGGAGAGCAATCTGCTGCCCTTCTTCCTGCTGACAGGCATCTGGTGCACCGCGCTT
>CACZAY010000171.1 GCA_902779265.1 uncultured Bacteroidales bacterium
TACGTTCCGGCTACGCGCGGCTTCACACTGTCGTACAACTATAATTTCTGACAACGATGAAACGCAAGATATTTCTGTTATTTTTATGGCCAATGCTCCTTGTCGCGTGTGATCCCATCGCGGCCGACGAGCAGCTGATAGAGGTCTTGGCCAATGAACCGGATTCCGTCGGACCATCGGCCATCAAGCGCAACGTCCTGCTGGAGGATTTCACGGGACAGAAATGTTCCAACTGTCCCAAGGGCACCGAAATCATCGACCAGCTGCACGAGGCCTATGGCGACCGGCTGATTCCCGTGGGCATCCACGGCGGACCGCTCGGCTTCAAGGGCACGGCCAGCTACGTGGGCCTCGCGACCGACCTGGGCGACACCTACTACGACCACTGGAAGCTGGAGTTTCAGCCCGTCGGCCTCATCAACCGCGGCGAGCCCGTCAACTATACCGATTGGACACGCGCCGTGCGAGAGGAGCTGGAGCGAGAGGCGGGCACGAGGCTGGAGGTCTTGGCCAATGTCACGGCCGACGCGATTGAAATCACCGTCACTGCCGAGCGTCTTGCGGCCGATGCCTATCAGGGCCGGTTGCAGGTCTGGGTACTTGAGGACGGCATTGTGGCCCAGCAGATCATGCCCGACGGCTCGCGCAATCTCAACTACGTGCACAACCACGTCCTGCGCACGGCCGTCAACGGCGCGTGGGGCGATGAAATCTCGCTCGAAGCCGGAGAGACGCGCACGTTGCAGTTCTCGCAGGCCATAGCCCCGGCGTGGAACGTCGGCCTCGTGAGCGTTGTCGCCTTCCTCTATAACGACGCGGGCGTCGAGCAGGCGGCCCTGACCCATAGCGGAACCCATTGAATCCCAAATCAAAATAATCAAAACATCATCAAAACAAAACATCTACAACCCATTGTTCAACTGAAGAATCCCTCGTGAAATGAGGGTGCCGTTTACTTATTTTTTTTTGCGTATGAAAAAACTATTTACACTTATCTGCTCCGTTACGGCGGTGTCCCTTTTGTTTGTGGCCAATGCATCGGCCCAGACATTGCACCGCGCCCCGACCGCTGCACCGCTGGCCATTGGCCAACAACAGAGTGAAACAATCACGCCCGGCGAAAACCAGGTCTGGTGGGGCTATCTCCCCGTCGATGCCCAGCTGTATGGCCTGGGAGTCAATGCGCTCGATACCTATCATTGCGCCATCTTTGTCCCGGGCGATCATGCCGTGGCTGCCGGCAAGAGCATCCAGGCTGTCCGTCTCTCGATTCCGACGTCCAATGTGAAGAACGTCAAGGTCTGGGTTGCGTCGTCATTGCCATCGGCCATCAACAGCGACAACGTCATCCAGTATGTCGATGTCCCGGCAAGCGACCTGACCGGCAACTTTACAGACGTGAAGTTGGCCAATGCCTGTGTCATCCCGGCCGATGGTCTCTATGTCGGCTACACGTTTACGGTGACGAGGCTGCTCTCTCAGGCCGATACCTATCCTGTCGCCACGGGTGGCGACGACACGCCCTACGGACTCATTCTCCGCGCGGAGAAGAAGATGTCCAAGTGGACCAACTGCTACGGCGCCGGCTATGGCTCGCTCTACCTCCAGCTGCTGCTCGAAGGTCAGTTCTCGGCCAATGCCGTTGTGGTCAATGCCGCCAGCGACACCTACAGCAAGGCCGGCGCATCGGCCATGACGACCGTCTCGCTGATGAATGTCGGAACCCAGCCATTGGCCGACTTCACCTATACCATCGAGGCCGGGGGCAACACCCTCTTTGAACAGCAGGTCACGCTCGAAAATGAGCTGGCCTTCAACGCATCGGCCATCGTCGATCTCGCCGTCCCGGCCGAGGCTGCTCAGGTGCGTCAGGTCAAGACATTGGCCATCACGAAAGTGAACGGTGTGGCCAATGCATCGGCCGACAACAGCGCGACCTTCACCCACTACAGCGTCGTCAAGGAGATCGAGCGCAACGTCGCCGTCGAGGAATATACGGGCACGGGCTGCGGCTGGTGTCCACGCGGTCTGGTCGGCATGGAGCGGCTGCGCAGGACCTTCGGTGACCGCTTCGTCGGCATCGGCATCCATCAGTACAACGAAGGCGACGCGATGTTCATCGGCTATGATGATTATGCCTACGTCGGTTTCGGCGGTGCGCCGTCTTGCGTCCTGGACCGTGGCGAGATCGTGGACCCGTATTTCGGTTCCGACGAGGACATCTGCGACGATTTCCGCGCCGCGCTGGCCCGTCCTGCCGTCGCATCGGTCAAGGTGAGCTGCCAGTACAATGCCGACAGGACGCAGGTTGTGGCCAATGCCGAGATTGAGACCCTCTTCGACGACTCGCAGTTCTCGCTCGAGTTCGTGCTTGTGGCCGATGGCTTGAGCGGAACGACCAGCGCGTGGACGCAGGCAAACTACTACTACCAGCTGACCACCGAACTGGCCTATGCCGATGAGTATCTCGCTGACTTCTGCAGTGGCGGCAAGAATGGCACGCAATATGTCACGGACTGGAAGTTCAACGACGTGGCCATCGCCAGTTCCTATGTGAAAGGCATCAATCAGGTGGCCGATGTCACATTGGCCAAGAGCGGAAAGACCTCGTCCCAGTACACCCTGACGCTGCCTACCAAGGCCACGCTCCAGTCTGCCCTCGACTACAGTCAGATCTATGTCGTTGCCCTGCTCGTTGCTCCCGACGGCACCATCGCCAATGCCTCCAAGACCCTTGTGAGCGACCCGGCTCCAGCCTTCCCGCTCCAGTTCGCCCTCAGTGACGGTACGATTGTGGCCGATGGCACGACCCTCACCCTGAACGAGGTTGAGGACGATGGTTTCGGCGGCATCCAGGTGCCCTCGCATCTCTACGTCAAGAACGTCTCGGGCGAGACCGTCCAGGGCGGCGGCGCCTATAAGATTGAGACATTGGCCAATGGCACATTGCAGACCTGCTTCCCCGTCAACTGCGTCCAGAACCACCGCACCGGCACGTACAACACCGGCAGCGCCGCTTTCGCGTCCGGCGAACTGAAGGACATGCAGACCGAATGGCTGCCTGAGTCGGACGGCACCTGCGTCGTCGTCTATCAGCTGGTGACCTTCGAGCAGAACCCGATTACGCAAAAATGGGTCGAGGCCGAACTGGGTCCCAAGGTGACGCTGAAGTTCAGCTACGGCACGAACGCCATCGGCCAGACAACGCCATCGGCCAAGGCAGTCCGCGAGGTGACTTATTATGACATCCAGGGACGCACCATTGGCCAACCAGCCCACGGCATCTTCTTCCGGAAGACCTCTTTTGCCGATGGTACCAGTCTCACGCAGAAGGTCCTGGTGCGATAAAATAACAGATTAAGGGCTGAAAAGCAAAGGAACTTTTAATATTAATCCGATTATGAAAAAGATATTATATTTGATATTGGCCGCACTCTTCGTGACGGTCGGCAGTTATGCTCAGGGCCAACGCGCCTTGTCCAAAGAGAAGATGGCTGAACTTGTCAAGATGTCCGGCAAGAACATTGGCCACAAACAATCATCACAGCGCCAGATTGACGCGGATCGGCTGAAGACAGCGCGTGCCATCTTTGCCTCACGCGCCAAGGAAAATGCCGTTTCGGCCTCGGTACAGAAGCGTGCCGCCGTGCGCAAGGCTGCAATCATCACCAATCAGCCTGATGGCCGCCAGGTGAAATATGTCCGCAATGGTTCGGCCTACTACAGCTCTCTCTTCGGAGTCGGTATGACCGAACTGAGCGGCGCGCTGGGCAATGTCGTCTTCGGTGACAACAACGCCGTCTATGTCAAGAATCTTGTCTCGCAGGGCGGAACGAACGTCTGGAGCCAGGGTACGGTGAGCGGCAGCAGCATCACGTTCAAGTTCCCGCAGACGGTGATGGAGTTCCCCGACTATGGCTACAATGTCGTTATGGCCAAGTTGGTCTATGATGCCGATCTGGATTGGTACGTAAAGGCACCCAACCAGACCGTCACGTTGCGCTATTTGGCCGAGACGGGCAAGATTTCGTCACTCGGCGCATTGGCCTCGGGTCAGGAAATCATTGGACTGATTTATGACGTCGATGACAGCTGGTCGGGCTTCGGCGACTTCAACATCAATATGTCGCTGATGAGCGACGAGCTCGTTGAGGCGCCAGCCGGTCTGACGACCGCGGTCTATTCGTTGACGGCCGATGGCTATGTCGGCTCGCTCGTCAATGTCGGCTTCACTGAGACCGAAGTCTATGTGCAGGGCATCGGCGGTCAGTATGTGGGCGCCGATGAGGTGGCCTCTTCCCACCAGTATCTCATGGCCGCAACCTACAGCCAGGAGTATGATTCCTACTTCGAGGAATATTATGATAATTATGAGTTGGCCAATGGCAATATCGAGTTCGTCTATGATCCCAAGACACGGACGTTTTCCGAGAGCACGCCGTTCCTGCTCAATGCCGGTAAGACGAACCTGAACTATGCCGCTGCCTTCAATAAGGCCAAGATGGAGCCGTTCACCGAGGTGGCCGCTACGCCTGTCGCACCGACCCGCCTCTTCATTTCCGAGGGTGGAATCGACAGCTATCTCAATGGTGAAGGTTGGGGCTGCATCTACTTCATGCTCAATGCCCGTGATGTGGACGGCAACTATATCAAGACCGAGGAGTTGAGCTATCAGGTCTTCGTGAAGGTGAACGGCGAGGTAACGCCATTGGCCACATCCGCCTACGACTATCAGTATCAGGAGGCCGAGACCATGACGGAGTTCCCCTACGACTATTCCGATGGCTGGGATGTCTATTCCGATGGCACCAGTTTCTCGTTCTACTATCATGTCATTGGCCCTGAAGCCTATGGCGTGCAGGCAATCTATCGTGGGGCAGGAGAGGAGCGCCGTTCGGAGATTGTTTGGGCCGATGTGGAGGGCCTGGGCACCGAGATTCAGCCCGAGGCTGCAACGCCCGCTTATCCCGATGTGACCGTTTCGGCCGATGACAAGCGTATCGACTACGGTTTCTATACCGGCCAGGAGTCGCTCAATACGGTGACCAACAGCGGCAAGCCCGAGACCTATGACGTGGCCATCAAGCTGTCCGACCCCGCTCTCGCTGGTACCATCCTTGAGAGCATCACATTCCCGATTCAGAGCGTCTCCGGCGTGTCGGACATCTCCGTCTTCGTGACCTCCCAGCTGCGCGTTGAGGGTGGCCGGAACGTGGCCGATCTGGCTGTGAAGAGTGTCTCTCCGGCCAAGGGCGGTTTCGTCACTGTCAAGCTCGACAAACCCTACCTCATCCCCGAAGGCGGTGTCTATGTGGGCTATTCGCTGACGGTCAACAATGTGGACAATCCTATGAATCAGACTCCTGTCTCGATTACCGACCAGTCACACGAGGGCGGTTTCTACCTGCACACCTCTGCCGGCTACCTGAAGTGGCTTGACGTGTCGGAGGTCTATGGCGGCGACGCCATGATTACGGTGAAGGTGACCGGCAGTGCCGTCAAGGACAATGCTGCTTCGCTGTTGTTGGCCAATGAGCATTACGTGCAGGCCGGTCAGCCGTTCACGCTTCCAGTCGCATTGGCCAACCACGGCGCCAATGGCGTACAGTCCGTCGAGATCCGCTATGCCATCGCCGGCATGGAGGACGTCTTCAGCCGCGAGGTCAAGATTGATGCCTTCTTCGGCAAGACCGCCCAGCTGGAACTGGCGCTCCCAGCCATCGCCCAGCGTGGCAACTACGACCTCAAGCTGACCGTCGAAAAGGTGAACGGTGTGGCCAATGAAGATGCCAACGCCGAGTCCACCCAGACGATCATCGTCCTGAACAAGGTCCCCAAGCATCGTGTCCTGCTGGAGGAATACACCGGCTTCTGGTGCGGATGGTGCCCGCGCGGCTTCGTCGCATTGGAGAAATTGGCCGAGCTCTATCCCGATGACTACGTCCTCATCAGCTACCACAACGAAGACGAGCTCGAAATCCTGGACCGCTACTCCTTCCCGTCGCCCGTCGACGACTACCCCTCGGCCTGGATTGAGCGTGTGGCTCCAGGCGATGCCTACTACGGCTACGATTATGAGACGGATTTCGCCATCGTCGATGCGCTGCAGCAGCAGGCCAAGGCCTTCGGTTATGCCGACATCGAGGTGACGCCCGTCCTCAGCGACGACCTTTCGAAGGTTGAGGTGACGGCCAATGTCACATTCCCCAACGATGTGGCCGATGCCAACTTCGCGCTGGAGTACGTGCTCATATCCGACGGTCTGACGGATGCCAGCTGGCAGCAGAGCAACTACTACGCCTCGGGCGAAAACGGCAATCCTCTCTATATGGACGCCTTCAGCCAGACCTCCGATGCGTATGTCTCCGGCCTCACCTTCAACGACGTGGCCGTGCTGACATCCGAAATCGGTGGCATCGAGGGCAGCATCCCGACCCAGGTGACAGGCGAAACACCCGTGACCCACAGCTATAGCTTCAATTTGGCCGATGCCGTGAACACCGATGGCGTCTCCGTCATCCAGAACAAGGCCAACCTCAAGGTGGCTGCGCTCCTCATTGACACCACGACCGGCCAGGTGGTCAATGCCAACAAGGCCAAGGTCGCCCTTCCGACTGGCATCAGCCAGCTCGATGGCGCAACCGTCCGGACCGTCTATTATGACCTCCAGGGCCGCACCATTGGCCAACCCACCCACGGCATCTTCCTCAAGAAGAGCTTTTTGGCCAATG
>CACZAY010000172.1 GCA_902779265.1 uncultured Bacteroidales bacterium
CGTGGCCAACACGCAGTTGGGGCCAGGTTCGATGTCGGCCCTCCTCGGAGCGCAGTTTGAGGGCGGCGACGACACCATCTGGATTCACCCCGACCCGAACTACACCGACGACTTCCAGTTCGATCCGAACCATCCGAACTACCTGTTGCACAAGGAGTTGCTGCGAGACTGCAAAAAACGGGCACAAGGCCACTACTACGTGGGTATGCCCGACCTGATGGAGGGCATCGACGTCTTGGCCGGCATGAAGGGAACCGACCGCGTGATGATGGACATCATCGAACAACCCGACGTGCTCGAACGGCAGATGCAGCGCATCAACGATGCCTATTTCAAGGTGTTCGACGAGCTGTACGACATCATCAAGGAGGAGGACGGCGAGATGGCTTTCTGCTACTTCTCGGCATGGGCGCCGGGCAAGATGACCAAGCTGCAATGTGACCTCTCGACCATGTTGAGCGACGACGACTACCGCCGTTTCGTGCAGCCGTTCATCCGCGAACAATGCCAGCGCATCCCTTACACGATCTACCATTTGGACGGCGTCGGCGCGATGCACCATTTGCCTGCTCTGTTGGAAATCAAGGAGTTGAAGGCCATCCAGTGGACGCCGGGTGTTGGTCAGCCGCAGGGCGGTTCGCCGAAGTGGTACGACCTCTACCGCAAGATTCTGGCGGGCGGCAAGAGCGTGCTGATCTCGTGGGTTACATTGGCCGAACTCAAACCGCTGCTGGAGGCCATCGGCACCGACGGCGTGCACCTCGAAATGGATTTCCACAACGAGGCTGAGGTCGAAGAGGCCGAACGCATCATCGCCGAGGTGCGTGCCGAAAGACTGCGTCCGCGCGGAACGGCATTGGCCATGAACAGATCCGCTGCGGCCGATGTGACTGCGCCATTGGCCATAGAACGACCGCCTCTGGATCAGCTGATGCGCGAACGTATCCTGATTTTCGACGGCGCGATGGGTACCACCATCCATGCCCTGCACCTCACCGGCACGAGCGGCAGCAACGAATATCTGAGCATCGAGCGGCCGGAGGTCATCGCCGACATCTATCGCCGGTTCCTCGCCGCCGGATCGGACATCATTACGGCCAATACGTTCAACGCACAACGCTGTTCGCTGCCCCAACAGTTCGCCGACCAGGTGCGCGAAATCAACGTAGCGGCCTGTCGGTTGGCGCGTCAGGTGGCCGATGCCTTCACGTTGGCCAACCCCAAGAAACCGCGCTACGTGCTGGGCGGAGCGGGTCCGACGCGCGAAACGATTTCGATGGACGGTGCGAAAATGACCTTCGAGCAGTTGGCCGAAATCTATCAGGAGCAGTGCGAGGCGCAGTTGGAAGCTGGCGTCGATGGCCTCCTCAACGAGACAATCTTCGACACGCAGAACTGCGAGGCCTACCTGCACGGAGCATTGGCCGCAATGCAGAAGACCGGAATCCGCGTGCCACTGATGCTTAGTTTCACGGTGCGCACGGCCGAGGGCTACAACATGGTCGGCCAGAACGTCATCGACTTCTGCAAGCAGCTGCATCCCGACTATCACGTGCTCTCGGTGGGCATCAACTGCAACCCCGACATCCCGATGGTGACCGACCTCACGCGCCGCTTGGCCAACGAGACGCCGTACTTCATTTCGGTGTTCCCCAATGCCGGAATTCCCGATGCCGATGGCGTGTTCCCCACCCAACCCGACCTCTTCCAGAGGCAGATGTGGCCGATGTTCGACGAGCATCTCATCAACATCGTGGGCGGTTGTTGCGGCACGCACGACGGTCACATGCACGCCCTCGCCGAACTGGTCGAGACGGCGCCTGGCTGCTACGTGAGTCCGCACATTCCGGGACGGGTCTCATCGGCCAACACCACACTGGCCACGACCGATGCGACGGCAACGCCATCGGCCAACAGCAATCTCTCGCCCTTGCAGCAGGCCGTTTTGGGCGGCAAGGTGGCCGATGCAACTCGCGTAGTGAACGACCTTCTGGCCGATGGTAAGGCTGGCGGCGACATCATCAACGAGATGATTGAGGCAATGAGCGTGCTCGGAACTCGGTTTGAGGAGGGGAAAGCCTTTGTGCCACAGCTGCTTATGGCAGGCAAGACGATGAAGGCTGCTATGGCCGTCATCAAGCAGTATCAGTCGGAACACGGCACTTCGTCGCAGGTGGAAAGCCTCGGCAAAGTAGTGGTCGGTACGGTCAAGGGCGACCTGCACGACATTGGCAAGAACCTCGTCATCTCGATGCTCGAAGGTGCTGGTTTTGAGGTCGTTGACCTCGGCATCGACGTCCCTGCCGACAAGTTCGTTGAGGCGGTCAAGCGCGAGAAGGCCGACATCCTCAGTATGTCAGCCCTCCTCACCACCACCATGACCTACATGCCCGAGGTGATTCAGGCGCTACGCGATGCCGGCATCCGCGACCAGGTCAAAGTGATGATTGGCGGCGCTCCCGTCACCCAGGACTTCTGCGACCGCATCGGTGCCGACGCCTACACCGACAATGCCAACCAGGCCGTTGCCTGCGCGAAGGAGTTGATGAAGAAATAATCTCTAAATGTCATAATTGAGAATAGTATTTTAACCGATTTAAAAATGATACGTTTATGACTTTACAAGAACTGGATAAAAAGGTGCGACAAGAATTTGATAGACGACATCTCGTAAGTACAGCAAGATACAGTGCGTTGAAAAAAATCGTTAAATATATTAACGATAGTTATGGTGGTGACTTGTCTGTTTTTCAAATGGACAAGAAATTATTCAAGAAAAAATATGAGAAACACAAAGGGAATGCACTTAACGGAGCCGAGAAAAGTGCAATAAATGAACTTTACAATCAGTACAAAAAAGCAGATTCACGCACGAGTAACCTTTTCTCCTTTTTGAAACAGATAATTGTTTCTTTTTTCAAAGGTTTAAATCGAAGTCAATCTGATATCACCAAAGAAACCGACCAGAAATCTATATTGATGGATAACAAAAAAGTGGACTTGAAGCATATTGCTGAGTCTCTAATGAATGAGTCAAAATTCAAAAGCGTTTCAGGTTTTAGTGCGTCTGAAATTCCAGATGCACCTGGACTATATGCTATTAGAATTAAAGATATAAACAAATTGCCATCGGTGTTTTCTGAAGAGCTCAATAAAAGAGGACATAACCTTCTATACATCGGTATTGCATCCAAGAGTCTTCGCGAGAGACTTTGGAAAGAGGAACTCAACCACCAAAAGCCTGCAACATTCTTTAGAAGTTTGGGCGCAATGTTGGGGTTCAGACCTGTTAAAGGCTCTTTGTCAGGCAAAAAAAATAAACGGAACTACAAATTTGACGAAGAGGATACAGAGAAGATTAGGGATTGGATAAAGGAGCACCTTCTCGTGAACTATTACGTTGTCTCAGATAATTTGGAAGACGTAGAAAAACAATTGATTTATGACTTCAAACCAATTGTAAATATCGAAAATAATCCTAACAAGATGCCGATTATTAGCGATTTAAGGCATGAATGTGTTGAAATCGCCAAGAGTAATTAACTCAATTATTCGACCGTTTATTTGTTTCTTATTATGTTTTTTCAGAAAAGAAATCGGAGTGCTTGGGTGTATTTTAGTAAATAGTTATTAACATCAATGTTCATAACTATGTTGATAACTCTATGGACAACTATTTTATAAGTGTTTAATTAAATGGACAGGTTGGACAAGATCAAAGGAACGATATATGGTCAGGCCATTGGCGATGCCTTGGGCTTGGGCACAGAGTTCATGGACGAAAATGACATGGCTCGCGTGTATCCCAATGGCTTGAGGCATTACAATGAAATCTGTCAAGATTACCATCGTAGGCGGTGGATGCGGGGGGAATGGACGGACGATACCGACATGATGCTGTGTATTGCCAATGCCTTGATTGAAGATAAGGGTGTGGACTTGTCGCATATAGCGCGGAATTTCAAGAGTTGGGCATCAGGAAAACCAAGGGGCATTGGCCGACATACTCACATGGTCTTGATGATTGGCGATTATTGTGATAAGCCTTTCGAGGTCTCGAAGTTCGTATGGGAAATAAATGGACGAAAATCTGCGGCCAATGGAGCACTGATGCGAACTTCCATTGTCGGCATTCTGCCTGAGAACGAGGAAAGCACCGCCGCAGACATTTGCCGATTGACGCATTATGATGCAAGATGCGTCGGCTCTT
>CACZAY010000173.1 GCA_902779265.1 uncultured Bacteroidales bacterium
GCTGCGCGTCGCGCTGCGCCGTTACAACGATGCCAGCGACCCGAATCCTTATTACGACATGTATTTCAAGGATGACAATTTCTTGGCCAAGAAGATTCTCAACCGTCGTGGTGGCGCCGATACGGGCATCACAACGAACTTGGCCGACAAGCACAACTGGTTCCTGCACTGGAACAACCAGATCGGATATTAAAACCCCAGATTCCCGTCCCTTCCCCCTGTGCGGGGAGAGGGGACGAGGATGGTTTTTTATGGGTAAACGGAACTTATCAAACCAATTATTGCCCATTTGTTCATTATGTGCCCTTGACCCCCGACGTGGGGAAAGGGGAGGGAATGGGGGCTACAAATCATCTTTTGCGTTATGAAAACTTACCTTTATGTGCTGACCCTCTCCACCGTCATGAGTGGAGTCGGAGGGGAGCTTTGGGCCCAAGGTCGTCCGGCTCACACATCGCAGTTCCTGAAAGCGAACACAAGCAGTTACACACAAGTCCAGTTCCGCGCCGACACCGACATCAGCGACCCGTCGTTGATGCCCGCCGAGCCATTTGAGGTTGGCATGGATGTGGCCTGGAACAGTGAGGACAACGTGGTACGTGGGACGAACTACATTGGCCAAGATGTCTTGAAAATAGGCCGCGTCTCGTTCCAGCCCAGTGACCTGGTGGATGACGACGGCAACCTGTCAACCGCACAGCAGAGGACGCTCCTGTCGCGCCTGAACAATATCGCGAGAAGCGGCGTGAAGAACTTGATCCTGAACTGCGACCACGAGGTGCTCTGCAACAAGGACAACTTCCCCAACTGTGACCAGAACTATGCCAACTACTACGGCAAGCCCGAGCAGTGGCTCAAGGTCATCAAGGCTTCGGTGAAGTTTTGCGAGAGCAAGGGATTCAAGGTCATTACCATCTCGCCCTTCAATGAGCCGGACTACACCGCGTGGAAGGAGGGCACCAAGGCCCACTTCAAGGCCATTGCCCAGCTCATCAACGAAGATCCCGACTTGGCCGGCATCCGCGTCTCGGCCGGCAACACGTTGAACTGCGACCAGGCTTCACCGTGGTACACTTACATGAAGCCCTACGTGCAGGAGGGCAATACGCACCAGCTGGCCGGTTCGTTCGACAACTATGCTTCGTTCTGGCAGACGGTGAGGGCCGATGGCAATCACGCGACGGCCGACGAGATGCACAATGTGGCCGAGGCCTTCATCGGCGTCCATTATGGCCTGCAGAGTGGCGTATGGTGGGGCTGGGAAGGTCAGGCTCGCGGCGAATACTGCCGCGCGGCCTACTACGGCAAGGAGATTGCCTATGCCGAAAACCGCACCAACTGGACGGCGGCCTGCGTCTATAAGCGTCAGGACGGCCGCATGGATGCCTTCCTCGGCGTGAGCGAGCGTCAGGCTGCGACCACGAACTACGAGTTTTTCTCGCTCGACAAGGAGATGTACTACGACGGCGTGGGTCCCATGCAGAACTTCGGCATCACGATGCCGGGCGGAACAGGCTATGCGACCGAAGACCAGCGCAATGCCGAACGCATGATCCAGTTGCACAGTGGCGAGGATGTGCCGATTGAGCCAATCGTGGCCGGTCAGGCCTACGTCATCATGAACGTGAGCACCGGCAAATGCCTCGGTTTCCAGTATGGCAATAAGGATAGCGGAACGTCATTGGCCCAGACCAGCTACGACACGAAACCCGCGACGCACCAGCAATGGAAGCTCGTGCCGCTCAATAGCCGCTATGGCGGCGACTTCGGCTACTATTACCTGAAGAGCGTGCGCGACACGACTTTCCTAGCCGACCTGCTCAACTGGGGTACGGCCGAAGGCGTTGGCGTGTGCGGCTATCCGGGCGGCGGTGGAGGCAATGAGCACTGGGCCTTCGAATATGCCGGCAATGGCGATTGGTACATCCGTTCGCACCACTCGGGTCTCTACGTTGAGGTGCCGGAAGGCAAGACGATGAACAACGTGCTCGTGAAGACGGCCAAGCTGTCGGGCGAAGCCTATCAGCGGTGGCGTCTCATCCCTGTCGATGCAAAGCTGGATATGGTGGCTCCATCGGCCCCGACCGGCGTGAAGGTCGTTGCACGAACTGCATCGGCCAAAATCACCTGGACAGCCAGCGACGACATGGATCTGGCGGGCTATATGGTCTATCGTGGAACGGTTGTGGCCAATGGCGATACCGCGTGGAGCTGCATCGGCCGCATGATTGAAGAGACGGAATTTGTCGATAACGCCATCGGCGCAGGCCGCCAGTATGCCTACAAGCTGCGTGCCGTCGATAAGAGCCGCAACCTGTCGGAGGCATCGGCCATCATCCCGCTCGATTTCCAGCCCGCAGCCGGACTTGTGGCACGCTATTCGTTCGAGGGCGACCTGCTGGACGAGAGCGAGAATATGCTCGACGCGGCCTGTCCGTACACCGTGCCCTACAACGCTACGGGAGCCAAGGACGGGGCCAAGGGGCTCTACCTGAACGCGCAGTTCCTGCTCCTGCCGCCCAATGTGGCCAGTTCGCCGCGATGGACGTTCACGGCGTGGGTCAACAATACATCGGCCAACAGCAGCTGGCAGCGCATCTTCGACTTCGGTAACGGCACCGACCAATACCTCTTCCTCACGCCCAACAGCGGCAGCGACATGCGTTTCGTGATGAAGAACGGCGGCGACGAGGAGGTCCTCTCGGCCAAGAAACTCGGCACGGGCTGGCATCATGTGGCAGTGACCATCGGTGATGAGGCCGTGACGCTCTATGTCGATGGAACAGCCGCAGCAAGCTCGACGACGATGAAGATCCGGCCATCGGACATCCGTCCCGTCATCAACTATCTGGCCCGCAGCCAGTTCAAGAGTGACCCCGTCTTCCGTGGCTATATCGACGATGTGCGCATCTACAATTTTGAGTTGACGGCCAATGACATTGCCCTCGTCAAGGAGGGCGGCGAGGCCACCAGCGGACTTGAGGATGTGACATCGGCCAATGCTGAGGACGCACCGTGCTGCTACGACCTGACGGGCAGCGCCATTGGCCAAGAAACCAAAGGCCTGATTGTGCGCAACGGAAAGGTTGTCTTCCAGAAATAATTGTCCAAAATCGTTTTTTAGCAGGATTTTTTCGCGGTTTGTCGGCCGAAAACGAAAAATACGCCGGAATTTTTCGGAATTTCGCAATAGTTTTTGTATTTTTGCGGTCAAATAAACCAGAATAATCAGCGGAAAAGCACAATGCACTCAATGAAACTGTATATTTTTCGACTTTTTATGCTGGCAATGACGTTCGCGTCGTTGCCTCTTCGTGCTGGTACGGCACCCACGGTTGTGACCGATACGCGTTACGAGCGCGGCGCCACACGATTCTTCGGCCGCGCCACCTGGACGGCCAACGGCACAGCCATCACCGAGCGTGGTTTCTGTTTCAGCAGCACTAATTGCGAACCCACCATCGACGATCTGCATTCGACCAAATATTTCACCAATAACGGTCGTATCTGCTACATCGAGGGGCTTGAGCCGGCCACCATCTACTATGCGCGTGCATACGGCATGACGGCCGACAGCGCAGTGGGCTACGGCGGCGTCATCAAGTTCTGCACCCTGCCGAAAGGCACCGTCACTTGGGGCTACGACAACGGAGGTTCATCGGCCGAAAACGAACGAATCAACAAGGCGGTGGGCGAGTGTGCCGACTACTGGAACGAGCTGACCTCGATTTCCGGCCTGTACCTCAGCGTCCACTATGGTTCGGGCACACCGACGGCCGATTGCAGCTACGGCGGCTGGATGCGCGTCGGCCCCAACTCGAGCTATCAGCGCACGGGCACCATCATGCACGAGGCACTTCATGCCATCGGTGTAGGTACGTGTGACCTTTGGAACGGCCGTTCGTCGCCGCTCCGCAGTGGCAGCGGCACGGGACTCTGGTACGGCACGCGCGCCAACGAGCTTGTCAAATTCTGGGACAACAACGCAAGCGAATACGTTACGGGCGATGCGACCCACGTCTGGGCATCGGCCGGAACATCCTATTCGGTGAACGGCGCGAACGAGGACAGCGGCACCAAGATGCAATATACCGCAGTGAGCCTCATGGCGCAGGCCTTGTGCGAAGACGGTCTGCCGCCCACCA
>CACZAY010000174.1 GCA_902779265.1 uncultured Bacteroidales bacterium
GCCGGTGTTGCTGCCCAGCTTGCGCACCGACACACCATCGAGGTAGTATTCGCCCGAAGTGGGGGTGTCAAGACAACCAATCTGGTTGAGCAAGGTGGATTTGCCAGAGCCCGATGTGCCCTGGATGGTCACGAACTCACCTTCGTAGATCTTGAACGAGACACCACGCAAGGCGTGGACCACCTCGTCGCCGACCTTGAAGTCGCGGCAAACGTCCTTGAGTTCGATGACGACTTTTCTATTGTCTTCGCTCATATATTGAGAGGTTTGAGGGTTCGAAGGTTTTGAGGATTAACGCCTGTTGTTACGTCCACGTGGGCCTGGCATGAACGGGTTGTTGTTCTGTTGCGGCATCTGGGCCTCAGCGGCATTGCCATCGTCGATTACGGCTTCGTTGATGACCTCCTGGCCTTCGCTGACACCAGAAGTGATCTGGGTGAAGATGCCGTTGGAAGCACCCACCTGGACAGGATATGCCTTGATGGTCTGACCATCGCGATACCAGAGTTTGGGAGCACGGCCTTCGGTTGGCTCGATGACGTCACCCTTCATAAGGGCTGTCTCGCGGGGGAAGTAGCGCAAAGCCTTGGCGCTGACACAGAGCACGTCGTGAAGCTCGAGGGTGAAAATCTCGACATTGGCGGTGAGGCCTGGCATCAACTTGAGGTCGGGATTGGGTGCCGAGATAACCACCTGATAGGTGACAACGTTGGAAGAAGTAGTTGCCTGCTGGCGAACCTGCGTGACACGACCTTCGAACTTGTCGTTGGGGAAGGCATCGACGGCAAAGGATACGCGCTGACCTACCTTGACACCACCGATGTCGGCCTCGTCAACATCGGCAATGACGCGCATGTCGGTGAGGTCCTGTGCGATGGTGAAGAGGGTAGGCGTGGTCATTGAAGCGGCCACGGTCTGACCTTCCTCGACTTCGCGGCTGAGGATTACGCCGTCGATGGGCGAATAGATATAGGCGTAGGAGAGGTTGGTCTGTGCCTCCTGCACGCTGAGCTTCTGGGCATCGTAGGAGACACGAGCCTTGTCGTAGGAGAGGCGTGCCGACTCGAACTCATCGTCGGAGATGTATTGCTTGTCGTGCAGTTCCTTCATACGGTTGAAGTTATTGCGCTGATATTCCATCTCGTTCTTGGCGCTTGAAAGCTGTGCGTTGGCACTGGCGAGGCGCGACTTGAGGTTGGTCTTGTCGAGCTCGGCGATGAGCTGGCCCTTCTTGACCTCGCTATTGAAATCGACGTAGATCTTGTCGATGATGCCTGATACCTGAGTACCTACCTCGACCTCGGTAACGGGTTCGATGGTTCCGGTGGCTGTGATACTGGTGAAGATATCGCCCTTTTGCACCTGCTCGGTGCTATAGGTCACCTTGTAGTCGTGGCCACCGCAGCTGGCGAGGATAGCGCAGCCGGCGAGGGCGAGGACGATGTTTTGGATTGTAGTTTTCATATTATTCTGGTTTTATATTATTCGCTTATTGACCGGTATAGAAGTCGAGGAGTTCGAGGTCCATGAGAGCCGTGTATTTCGACTGGAGGGTCTCCTGCTTGGCGCGGAGGTAGTTGTTCTTTTCGGTAAGGAGGTCGATGACCGACTCAAGGCCGACGTTGTAGCGTTCCTCCATCATCTCGAAACTCTCCTTTGCCGAGGCTTCGCTGGCGATGGCGCTCTGGTAGCGCGACTGAGCGGAGAGGATGTCGAGGTGAAGCGAAGCGATGGTGTTCTGGAGTTTGAGCAAGGTGTTCTCCTGATTGAGCAGGGCGTTGCTCTGCTGGATCTTGGCTCGGTCGATGGCTGAGCGTGTGCGGCGATTGTCGAGGATGGGCACGGAGATGCTCACACCGATGTTTTCGCGCAAGTGGTCCTTGATCTGCGTGCCGAAGTCGCTCTTATATACGTTGCCGTTACTAGAGCTGACGCCACCATTGAGTGAGATGGAAGGCATATAGCCGGCCTTGGCGATCTTGGTCTGCAGTTCAGCTGCCTTGGTCTGCAATTCGGCTGCCTTGACGTCGGGCAGGTTGTTGAGGGCCATCAACTCGGCATCGGCCACCGATGGGATGATGGAGAGGACGTCCTCGTCGCTGAAGTCCTGATAGTTGATGCTGAAGTCGGCATCGGGGCTGAGCTGGAGGAGCTGCTTGAGCGAAAGGATGTTGGAGGCCTCGGTGTTGCGCGCATTGACGAGGTTATAGGTATTCTGCTGCAGCTGGCTCTCCATCTGAGCAACATCGACTTTGGTGCCCTTGCCCACTTCCAACTTGGCCTTGGTGCGGTCGAGTTCACGCTGGGCAACAGCTACGATCTCCTCGTTGGTCTGCACACTTTCGTGGGCATAGAGGATCTGATAGTATGCCTGGATGATCTGCACCTGGATGTTGTTGGCAGTCTGCTGGGCTTCGAGTTCGGAAGCCTGCTTGTTGATCTTGCTCTGCTTGAGCGAACGCCAGTTGGCGCCGCCGTCGAAGAGAGTCATATTGGCCGAAAGGTTATACGAACCGTTGTAGGTGGGGTTCTTCTGCATGGCGTCGAACGTGGAATAGCTCTGGCTCTCGATCTTCTGGAACCCGAGCGACTGGGAGGAGCTGAAGGAGAGCGACGGGAATAGGGCTGCGCGGCTGGACTTGACGTCGGCCTCGGCGCTCTCAACCGAATTCTGAGCCTGCTGTACCTGAATGTTGTTCTCCAAAGCATAGGTAATGCAATCGTTGAGCGACCATCCCTGGGCTTGGACAGTGGTGAAGGAAGAAACAGACAGCAACAGGGCGGTCAAGGTAATGAAGGGTCTCATAATATATAAATAACAATTAATAATTAACAATTAACAATTGGGAATTAGCAAATAACAATTAACAATTGTCACTGGTTTTCGGGTGCAAATGTACAAAAAAAAATATGGAACCCCAAGGAATTCCATGATTTTTTTTTTTTTTTTTTCATTAATTATAGTTTTGGACGCATTTATGCCCAAAATAATTGTTAAATGTTAAATGTCAATTGTTAAAGGGGCATTTTTGTCATTTTGTACGCGATATTTGTTATTTTGTTGAAAAAATCTCACATTTTGTTGAAGAGGAAATGTACTATTTTCCCCCATTTTGGAGCAAAAAAGCCCTTGAGACATATTTGCCGTCCTTGTCGAAACCTTGCAGCAGGATGCGGTATGTTCCTGGGGTGGAAGGAGCGGTGAAAACGACGGGATGAGAGGCATCGGACACAACTTCGGGACACCAGACGACAGTGCCTGCCTGCGGGTCGGCAGGGGTGATGAAGTCGGGACGATCTTGCGGGAAACTATACGACACGAGGTGGGAGGTGCGGTCGAGATTGAAGTTGGAAAGCAGGCCCTTCTGCGAGACGAAAGAGATGATGCCCCAGTAGGGAGTGTTGCCGAAGGTGTAGCGATCGGTATAGATCATGACGTACTTGAGCAGACGGGCATCGTAGTCTAGGATTTCATCGATGTCGAATATGGGCATACCGTCGAGCAGGACGAGGGCCGACCACTTGGAGTAAATGCGCATATCGGGGTCGAAGATGAAGAGCTGGTTGACGCCATGCACCTTGTCGCGCTTGACGCCGCGGACAAATTCGATGAGGATTTCGCGTACGCTCTTGAACTTGGTGTATTCGTCGAGATCGTAGCTCCAGTGAGGTTCGCTGGAGAGGAGGTTGGCGCTGAAGACGAGAGAATCCTTGGAGAGCCATTCGGAGATTTCCTGTTCGCGCTGTGCACTCTCGGCACGGCGCTGCAGGTCGGCTTTGGTGCATCCTACCTCGAGTTTGGCCAGGGAGAGCGGAAGTATCCTGGCAAAGGGCGAAACGAACTCCATGGCGACTGGATGTCCCTCGATGTCATAGGTGTTGAGCATCGCAGGACGTCGGCCGTAGAGGTTGGAGGTGTAGTAGAGCCAGGTGCCGTCGGGTTGCCACTGGCCGTCGAAGATGGCGTTCTGTCGGCCTACCATAACGAGACGTGTCTGCGAAACGGTGGATTTTGCTTCGGTAGGACGGGCTAGGACGAGGTGCCCTTCGATTTCGGGAAGTAAAGGAGTAGTCGGCTGGCGGGTGAGCATACGCCGATCGACGTGCAGGGTGGAGTAGTCGGG
>CACZAY010000175.1 GCA_902779265.1 uncultured Bacteroidales bacterium
CTCGCTGTTCCGCGCTTTCGACGGGTCGCTTTCGATGTTCAACGACACAAGCATCATCAGCAGGATGAACCGCAACGACACGACCGCAGTGGCCAACGACTTCGTCCGCACCGTGTTCGACAAGGCGATGTACGTCTCCGCGCGTACCGACGGAGCCTTCGATATCACCGTCGCGCCGCTCGTCAACCTGTGGGGCTTCGGCTTCAAGAACAGCGATAATGTGACTCGCGAGGCCGTCGATAGCATCCTGCAATTCGTTGGCTACCAGACGGTTTCAATGACGGCCGATGGACATCTGCTCAAACAGGACGCGCGCACCATCCTCGACGCATCGAGCATCGCCAAGGGCTACATGAGCGACGTTGTGGCCGACTTCCTCGTTGGCCAAGGCGTTGAGAACTATATGGTCGAAATCGGCGGCGAAATCGCGCTACGCGGCCACAACGACAAAGGCCGGGCATGGACGGTCGGCGTGGCACGCCCCGTGGTCGATTCGCTCCAGCAAGAACATGGTTATCAGGCATTTCTGCAACTCACGGAGGGCGGATTGGCCACATCGGGCAACTACCGCAACTTCTACGAGAAGGGCGGGAAACGCTATGCCCACACCATCGACCCGCACACGGGCTATCCCATCCAGCGCGATGTCCTGTCGGCCACGGTCATTGCCCCCGACTGCATGACGGCCGATGCCTTTGCCACAGCATTCATGGTGGTCGGCCGCGAACGTGCGCTGAGCATCCTGGCCGATGAACCTGATGTCGAGGCACTGCTCATTGTACCATCGGCCAACGACTCGACCCAGCTCGAAACGGTCTGCAGCGACGGCTTCGGGAAGTACTTGAAAGAGTAACGGAGAAAAAGTAAAGTAATACAAGTGTAGAGTAAAAAAAACATCCAGCGCACTTCACAGTGTGCTGGATCAACCACTAATACTAACTAAAACTGACGACCTTACCAATTAGACAATAAGTGTCAAATCTCTATAATGAAAAAACATTTAGGACTATTGCGTACAAATTAATCTTTAGCTTTGTCAATTTGTTTTTGACGCTGCAAAGATACGACATTCCGGAGGAACGGACAAGTCAAAATCGCAAAATCTAAATTTTTTACACAATTCTAACGTTTTTGTTATTTTTCCACCCCACTTTGCCACCCTTGGCATCGGCCATAAAAAGGCTGGGAATCGACATCAAGAAGGCCGGAAATGATGGTCTTGGCCAATGATAAGGTAGAAAAAGACGGCGTAAAACGACTTCCGATGCCCATCGGCGGACATTTTTCACAGCAAAGCGGCCGTGTGGGAGAATGACATTGGCCAATGAGACTCGAAAATACGGTCGGAAGCTGCGGAAAGGGTAAAAATCGGCCGAAAAAGGGTAAAAATCGCTCTGGGGGAAGCCGAGGGGCATTGGCCATAAAAAAGAGAAAAATAGAGGGGCCGCGATTTGGCCAATTGGAAAAAAAAGACTAACTTTGCGCCCGAAGTTAAAATCAGAAGAAAATATGTCTGACTACATCGTAAGTGCCAGAAAATACCGTCCGCAGAACTTCAAGTCGGTCGTCGGCCAAAGAAGCCTCGTGCAGACGCTGAAAAACGCCATCGTGGGCGGGAAACTGGCCCATGCCTATCTGTTCTGCGGTCCGCGTGGCGTGGGCAAGACCACCTGCGCGCGTATCTTTGCCAAGACCATCAACTGCGAACATCTGACGGCCGAAGGCGAGGCCTGCGACGAGTGCGAGAGCTGCCGTGCATTCGACGAGCAGCGTTCCTATAACGTCTATGAGCTGGATGCCGCGTCCAACAACTCGGTCGATAATATCCGCGAGCTGATTGACCAGGTGCAGGTTCCGCCCCAGACGGGACGCTACAAGGTCTTCATCATCGATGAGGTCCACATGCTCTCGACAGCGGCGTTCAATGCTTTTCTGAAGACACTGGAGGAGCCGCCACACCACGCCATCTTCGTGATGTGTACGACCGAGAAGCAGAAGATTCTGCCCACCATCCTGAGCCGATGCCAGACCTACGACTTCCAACGCATCACCATCCAGGACATCGCCGACCAGCTGGCCTACATCGCCGGGCAGGAGGGCATCGAGACCGAGCCCGAGGCGCTGCAGTTCATCGCCCGCAAGGCCGATGGCGGTATGCGTGACGCACTCTCGGTGTTTGACCAGATTGTCTCGTTCACCGATGGCCACGTGACGCGCCAGGCGACAGTCGACAACCTGAATATCCTCGACTACGACATCTTCTTCCGCATGACCGAAGATGCGCTGAACGGCAACATTCCCGCCGCGCTGATGTGTCTGGACGGCGTCATCCGCCGCGGATTCGATGCACAGACCTTCATCGGCGGATGGGCCAGCCACCTGCGCGACCTGATGGTGGCCCAGGATGCCGCCACGCTCACGCTCATCGAAGCCGCGCCAGCCGTCATCGACCAGTACAGGCAGCAGGCTGCCAAGTGCGCACCGGCGTTCCTCTACCGCGCATTGGCCATCACCTCCGACTGCGACTTCAACTACCGCAACTCGCGCAACAAGCGCCTCAGCGTCGAGCTCGCCATCGTCAAGGTCTGCCAGCTGCTCCATCCGACGCAGTTGCCACAACAGGCGCAACCGGCTGCGGCAGCAACGCCATCGGCCAACACAGCGCAACCACGCCCTGTCGCCGCTCGTCCCGCAGCGCCGCAACCTCCGGTGACAGGTTCTCGGCCAATGCCTCAGCCATCGCCCGTCCCGCCGCAGCAACGCCCGATGGGGGCAGCAACGCCATCGGCCAACACCCCGCAACAGCCGCAAGCCGCGCCACGCGTCATGACGAGAAACAGCGGTGTCGGTCTGGGGCCAATGTTCGGAGCAAGGGCATCGGCCACACCCGCCCAAAACCAGGCGGCCCAGCAGATGCAGGAAATGAACGAGCCGGTCGAGCCTGACGCGCTTCGGCGCGTGTGGAAAGATTTCATAGCCCAGAATCAGACTGAGAAAATTCTGATCAGCAGTATGGCCGAGGCCATTCCGCAACAGGTCGAAGGGACGACCTACATCTCCCGCGTACCCGGCGAACTGCAACTCAAGGAGATTGAACAGAACAGCGAACGCATCGCGCAATACCTGCGCCGCACGCTGCAAAACTCGCATATCACGGTCAACTACGAGCTCCTGCCCGAAGACGAAAGACCCAAACAGGCCTTCTCGCCCCGCGAAAAGATGCTGGAGATGATTGACGAAAATCCTGCGGTCGATGAACTCATCAAGACCTTCAAGCTGGAGATCGGATAAGGGACATTGGCCAATGAAACAGACACAATAATCCCCGGAAGTCACACAGGAACGACTTCCGGGGATTGCTGTATTTATGCTATAAAGCGTAACTTTATTCAGGTTTCTGCGCCCTGCCACGGGAGACGATGATCAAATCCTCCGGACCATCTTCCTCCACGACCTCGGCAGCACGTGTGTTACGATAATAATCGTAGCCAGAGTAGTAGTTCACGTAGTCATCGGCACGCAGTTCATACGGATTAACATACTCCGAAAAATCGAAAGAATCCAACTTGCGCAAATCGATGGTGCTCTTGTTCGCGCCGAAATAACCCTGGAAATGGTCGTACGTCAAACGGAAATTCTCGACAACCACATTCATCTCGGGAGCATCGAAATACTCAAAAGTAATCACGCCATCGTCAATTCTCCAATCGAATTCGTACTTCGTATATTTCACAGGACTGTTTGCCGGATAGATATCCACCTCGTAACCAGTGCCACGAGTGCTTCCAAACAGATGGTCTGGGACGAAGTGCATATAGGTATCTTCGGCATAGAACTTGCGGAGCTCCACCTCCTGCTTGTACTTACAGGTATAGCAAGCGTAAAAATCGCCGTGCCATTCGCCCTGAAGTTTCATTGAAATCTTCTCATCCTCATCGCACGAAGTGAGACCGCTCATGACGGCCAATGCTGCAAATAAGCAACCAAATAGTCTCTTCATAATGTGTGTTTTGTTATTTTGTTATGTTTTGAGTTCAGCCGCAAAGGTACTATTTTTTCAGAAATTGGCCAAGAATATAGGCGACAAATCGCCCCAATCACAAGAAAATGGGAGAT
>CACZAY010000176.1 GCA_902779265.1 uncultured Bacteroidales bacterium
TGAGCTTGCCCACCTCGGTGCTGACGTAGTAGTTGCCGCGCGTGTCACGGGCGATGTCCATCGTGGCGCTGCTGCTCAGGCTTTCGGCGCGGTCGGCCTCGCGCTGGTGCAGCTGGAACTGCATCTGGTCGGCATCGGCCATGAGCTGCGAAACGATGAGGCCCTCGGTGGTTGCGGCCAACAGGATGCCGTCGGGCGTGATGTGCAGGTAGCGCACGCGCTGGGCCACCTCTTTCGGATAGCGGGCGGGCGTCTTGAAGCGCGGACGCTTGGCCTGCGGCTCGTCGGTATAGGTGAGTCCGCCGAACGTGGCAGCCCAGAGGCGGCCGTCGCCATCGGCCAGGAGGGAATAGACGTTCGTGTCGGCCAATCCCTCCAGATGTTCGACCTGGAAGCGGCCCGGCGCGGTCTCGGTGAGGCGGAAGATGCCGTCGGGCTTGGTGCCCAGCCACAGGGTGCCGTCGGCCGACTGGAACATGCAGTAAACGGCGGCTCCAAACGGCGTGTAGTTCTTCTGCAGATGCCCATCGGCCCCGAGATAGCCCTGGAAGGAAAGGTCATCGGTCATAAAAATCCTGATTGCTGCGTCGTCTTTGGTGCAGACCCAGAGGCGCTCGTTGCGGTCGGTAAACAGGCACTTGACCTGCGCCTCGGGGACGATGTCGAGCCGCGAGGAGAGGGTTCGTTCGGGGCTGATTCTGTCGATGCCGTTTTCGGTGATTGTCCAATGGTTCCCCTGCCGGTCGGTGATGGAGAAACGGCCTCTGAGACGGCTCTGGCGGTACCTCTTCAGGTCATCGGGGGCCAGAAGAGCCTCGTCGGGAGTGAGGTCGCGGAAACGGTACGTGCGCGTGTCGAAGAGGAAACATTCTTCGTCCACGCGGCACACGATCTGGCCGTCGGGTCTGAGGGCGATGTCGCGGCAACGGTCGGTCAGCATGTGGCAGCCGTCGCCCACCTGCGACTTGAAGGTGCGGAATTCGTAGCCGTCGTAGCGGCACAGGCCGTTCCACGTGGCGAACCAGAGGAATCCCAGCGAGTCCTGCAGGAGCTGGGTGACATGCCCGTGCGGAAGCCCGTCCTCCTCGTCGTAGTGAGTGACGGCGGCGTTCGGTTGGCTCCATGCTGCGGAGCTTGTGCATGTAATCAGCAGGCATGTTATCAGGTGACGAAAAAACTTCATGATCGGTCTTCGGGTGTTGTTGAAAGGTTGTGTTCTTTGTGTTCCGGCTGCAAAAATAGCAAAAATAAATGAAGAACGGTCCATCCCGGGTCGATATTTTTCGTTTTGTGGCCAATGGACATCGGCCAAAACCATAAAAATGACATTGGCCAATGCCTTTTTCCTGCAATTTTTGCCCCCAATGAATAAAAATGCGGCTTTTTTTGTGTCATTTGAGAAAAAAATATCTCAGTTTTTTCAGTAAACTCTTTGTAGTTTTCGCTGTTTTTTTTAATTTTGCGCCGTCAAAACTGAAAGCTCGGTTGAAACAAACGACCCAGTTACTTTTTAATACCAATCAAAATATTATATGAGAGTCATCATTGAACCTACCTACGAGCGGATGTCCCAATGGGCAGCCGACTATGTTGCCAAGCGCATCATCGATGCCAAACCTACGGCCGAGAAGCCTTTCGTGCTCGGTTGTCCGACCGGCTCTTCGCCGCTTGGCCTCTACAAGGCGCTCATCAAGAAGTATGAAGCCGGTGAGCTGTCTTTCGAGAACGTTGTTACCTTCAATATGGACGAATATGTCCATCTGCCGGAAGAGCATCCCGAGTCTTACCACAGCTTCATGTGGAAGAATTTCTTCAGCCAGATAGACATCAAGCCCGAAAATGTGCATATCCTGAACGGCAATGCGGCCGATCTCCAGCAGGAGTGCGAGGCCTACGAGAAGGCCATCGAGGCAGCCGGCGGCATTGACCTCTTCATGGGCGGCGTCGGCCCCGACGGACACCTGGCCTTCAACGAGCCGGGCTCCTCATTGGCCAGCAAGACCCGCATCAAGACCTTGACGACCGATACGATTATTGCCAACAGCCGTTTCTTCGACTACGACATGAACCTCGTGCCCAAGCAGGCCCTTACGGTCGGCATCGGTACGGTGATGGCGGCCAAGGAGGTCCTCCTCGTCTGCAACGGTCACCACAAGGCGCGTGCCCTCCAGCACATCGTCGATGGCGAGGTGAGCCACAAGTGGACGGCCTCGATGCTCCAGATGCACCCCCATTCGATTGTGGTCTGTGACGAGGCTGCCTGCGACGAGTTGACCGTCGGCACCTACAAGTATTACCTCGACAAGGAGCGCGGCAATCTCTAATGAATCTTTGACGAAAGAAAAATAATGAAACCCATCTGCACACAATCCGGCAGGTGGGTTTCTTCTGTGTTTTTGGCCAATGGACCTGCGTCAAGTGGGGAACATTGGCCAATGTCTATCTATCCGATCATCTCGTCAGCGAGAAGCTCAGCGTCAGGCCGAAGTCGGTGTTGACGGTGGGATAGGAGGTCGAGATGAGCGGTCGGTTGATCTGTTTCTGCCAATAGAACTTGAGGTTCAGCATCTTGGAGAACTGGTAGTCGGCCGCGAAGTTGATGTTGACGGCCGAGTTGCCCGACGTGGCCTCGCTATAGACATCCTCAATCTTGCGCAGGATGGCGACCTGCTGCTTGAACGTCAGGTCGAGCTTCAGGTTCAGGTCGTGGCTGACGTTCTTTTCGCGCGTGTTGGAGCTGGCCGGCCAACCCATCTTCGTGTTGAAGTTGGCAATCTTGTAGCCCGTGCCGATGGTCAGGTCCTTCGAGATGTTCTCGACAATCTGGGCCGATGACATGTTGAGCGTCACCGCACGCGTCTGCTTGTACTCGGCCTTGGCCGTGATGCCGCTCAGCAGGGTGGCGTTGAGGCCCATCAGGGGCGAGAAGCCTTCGGTCAGCGTCACGGTCGAGATGTTGAACTCGCTGGATGGGACGGGAACGTCATTGGCCACATCGAGCGTAAAACCGAGCCCGTCGGCATTCTCGACATAGTTCGTGTAGCTTGCATAGTTGCCGATGGCGTAGGTGCAGGTGTAGGCGTGGCTCAGTGTGAGCGTCTTGAAGTGGTCGGCCAATTTCGGGAAGAGCTGCAACAGACCGTCGTACTGCACCTTCCAGTTGGGCAGTGCCTTCCACATTTCGGGGAAGGCCGACAGGTTGACGTCCCACGGCGAACCTTCGTTCATGTAGGCCGACAGGAACGCCGGTACCAGCACGTCGCTCGAATTGATGCGGCTCGCACCCAACATCCCGGTGTAGGGCATTCCGGCCTGCGTCGGATAATCGGCCATAAAGCCTCCCGTCGGATAGTTCGTGCCCTCGTAGCGTGACAGGACGCGGGTGTAGATGGTATTGCGCGCGGCAACCAGGTCTTCAAAGGCATGGCTGCTGTATTTCTTGCTGCTGCGTGCCCCGCCGAAGCTCGAACCGAGGGCGATGGTCGTCATCTGGAACGAGCCGGACTTGCTCACGGCCAGGTCGTCGAACATGAACTGGTGGCTCTGCTTCTCGCTGCGTTTCCACGTGCCCGTGAGGTTGATTTTCAGGCCGGGCAGCGGTTCGATGGTGGCGCCGTAGTTCAGGTCGCGCGTCTCGCTGTAGGCCGCAGGGGTCGTGAGTGAGTCGTTGACGATGAGCCAGTTGTTGTCGATGGCCTTCTGGGTGAACTCCTCGCCGCCCTCAAATCCGAAGGCGAAGGCCAGACCCGGCGCGAGACCGTTGCCCGAGTTGTTCTGGCCGAAGAAGTCGCCCGCGTTCAGCCGGTAGGAGGGCAGGTAGGTGTCGAGCGTATATTTATAGCCGATGTTCACGTTGCGCACCATCATCAGGAAACGGGCGACGGCCTGTGAGGTCTTGTACCAGCCGATGTCGTCCAGTGGCTTGTCGGCCGTGATGTTGAGGCTGAGGCGGAGGCTGTCATTGGCCTTGAAACTGATGGTGTTGGCATCCTTGCGCCGTATCTTGAGGCGGACGACCTTGCCCGTCTCTGCGTCCTTGGCCGAGATGATGAGCCGCTTCGTGTTCAGCTTGTGGTTGAGGGTGAATGTCGAGTCGGGGCGCAGGTCGAGCTCTGCTCTTGGGAGAACGACTTGCTGTTGCTCTTCTTGCGGGCCGGTTCCAGACGGGCGGGGTTGGACTTCGAGTTCTTGGCGGTCTTGACGTTCTTGTTGTTTTTGGTCGATTTGAAGCGGTCATTGGCCTTCTTCAGGAACTTCGACTTGTTGTAGAGCGTCTCGATGTTGAACTTCAGTTCGCCCTGCCAGCTGCCCTGGTTCTGGAGCGTTCCGCCCGTCTCGGTCGCGTCGTCAATGGTCGTGCCGCGCTGCCAGGTGTAGGTGCCCTTGTAGCGGGCCGTGGCCGTAATCCAGTCGGTGTATGAGAGTTTGTTGATGGGGATGTTCCACGTCGCGTCAAACGACTGGTTGTAATCGACCGGCGTGCCCAGTTTCCACAGCTGCATCGTCACGGTGTCGCGCCAGGCCTCAAACTCGTCCGGATAGAGTGTCCTGTTGACCGGTGCGTCGGGCTCGTTGATGCGGGCGTTGGTCGCGGCGTTGAAGTTGAATTTGAGCGTCTTGGTCAGGTCCCATGCGATGGCCGTCTGGCGCAGCCAGGTGAAGCGTTTCGAGTAGGTCACGGGGATGGTGTAGTCTGACTCGTAGCTGTCGATGTTGCGCAGCTGCTCCTCGTGGTAGGTGCGGTTCCAGTTGCTCGACAGGCTGATGCTGTTGGGCAGCCAGTTGATCTGGAAGTCGCTCAGGAGCTTCTGTTTCTTCTTCTTTTTGGCCGATGCCTTTTTCGTCGCTTTCGGTTCGGGCTGCTCCTCTTCGTCGGTGTCGGCGGCCGATGCCTTCCTGCGTTTTTTCGGTGCATTGGCCGATGCCTTTTTCTCCTCGAACGGCTTCCACGGTGTGAAGTACGGGCTGTACTGGTAGTTGGCCGATGCGCGGTAGCTGTCGTCCTTCTCGTATTCGGTGGTCGGGTCGTGGGCCTCCTTGCGGTTCTGGGCATACGAGAGCGAGACATTGGCCGGATCCCACGGCTTGGCCTTCTTCGACTTGACGTTGAACTTCACGCCCGTGAGCGACATCGAGGTCGTCTTTTCGATGGTTTGGGCCAATGCCTTTATCGAGTCGCGTTGGCGTTGCGTGTGGTACGACTCGAGTGTCTCGTCGAGCTGCATGTCCTCGTTATACGGGTCATATTTCGGCGTCGTGACCGCCTTGCTGCGGCTGTAGTAGAACGGTGCGTTGAACTTCAGCTGCTGCGGGAGCCATCGGCCCAGGTCAGTCTGGCCGGAGACGTTATATTGCCAGTCTTCGGTGAGCGAGCGGGCCGCGGCACTCTGTTCGATGCTGCCCCATCCCACCGAGGTGTAGTTGCCTGCCGCATTGAGTGTCGCCAGGTCCGACACCCGGAGCGTGGCATTGCCATTGGCCGCCCAACCGCCTCCCTCGTCGATGCCGCACAGGCGCAGCTCGTTGACCCAGATCTTGCCGCTCTTGGTCGCCTTGCCGTTGTTGCGCACGCCGATCATGATGACGCTCACCTCGCTCAGCGTCGGGTTGCCCGTGACGGTCATCTTGTTGGCGCGGTTGTCGCTGTCATACTTGCTGTAGAGCGTCGTGTACGAGACCTCGCTCAGGTTGGCCTGTTTCTCGGAGTTGCGCTGCTTCTTGAGTGTCGTGAGCTTGCTCAGGTCGAGGTCAATCATGTTGTCGGCGGGCCAGACACGCAGGCGGTCGCTCGTGCTGTTGCTGTTGTAATTGCCTGGCGGAGTGAGTGATAGCGGAACTTCGTACTCGTAGTAGTTGTCCTTGTAGTCCGACCCGAGACGGATGAAGACGCTCAGTTCGTCGTTGCCCAGCTGCGTGTCGTTGTTGGCCAATGCCTCTCCGTGGATGAACATCTGCACACGCTCGTACTGGCGCATGTCGATGCCCGAATTCTTATAGACGGCGACGGCATCGTGCGGCTCGAGGTCGGTCACGTTGAGCACCATGGCCTGCTCGTTGAGCTGTGTCGAGGTGCTCTGGGCAGGGTCAACCACGCGGTCCACGCCGGGCGGCAGGACGTAGTTGACGGGATAGGAGCCGGCGTTCTCCTCGATGTTGACTGTGGCTGTGGCCAATGCACCTGTCCCCGTCACGTTGTATCCGCGCTCGGTGAGTCGGCCGGCGGTGTAGTTGCGCCAGTCACTGCGCACGAGTTCGAGCGTGGCGAAGCGGAGGGTCTGCTGCTGTTCCCAGCCGGTCATGTACATGCGCATGAAGCGGATGGACTTGAAGTTGTTGATGGAGCCGACCTTCTTGTCATATTCCGAAATCGGGATGCGGAACTGGTACCAGCGCACTGCCTCCTGCCGGCCGTTGCGCAGGCGTACCGATGTCTCGTTGATGCTGGCGATGTGGTTCGTGCCCTCCACGAGGTCTTCGGGGCGCAGGGAGATGTGATACTGGAAGTAGCGCTCGTATTCGTTCAGCGTGTTGTCGCCGTTGATGTCCTCGACATCGGGATTGGTGGTCGCTGCGGTCGAGTATTTTTCGGGGCTCTCGTTGGTGCTTCGGCTGTTGCCTTCGGTGCCGTTGTAGTGCTTGTAGCGCTCCAGGATCGAGGTGCGGTTGCGGTCGAAGTCGCTGCCGCGGTAGTAGTGGAAGTTGTCGCCGGCCGGGTCGTTGATTGGCGAGAACGGGTCGCTCTGCCATTGGGCAAGCACGTCGGCGCTGACCTTGCTCATCACTGCCTCGCGGTAGTTGGCGTAGGTCGGAAAGGCCTGTTCGTCGGCATCCTTCAGTCCGTCGAGGCCGACGTCCTGGTTGGCGCGCGAACCGGTGTTGTTG
>CACZAY010000177.1 GCA_902779265.1 uncultured Bacteroidales bacterium
GACCCGGGCTCCAGCCAGTACTTCTTGAGCCTTGACGACAACCTGATGCGCATCTTCGGTTCAGACCGCATCGCCAAACTGATGGACAGCAAGATGTTCGGCATGACCGAGGACGACGTGCTCGAAAGCAGCCTCCTCTCGTCAAGCATCGAAAAGGCGCAGAAGAAGGTTGAGGAGAACAACTACGGCATCCGCAAACGTCTGTTGGAATACGACGACGTGCTCAACAAGCAGCGCGAAGTGGTCTATACCCGCCGCCGCCACGCCTTGATGGGCGAGCGTATCGGTGTCGATTTCATGAATATGGCCTATGACGTTGCCGCCGAACTCGTCAAGCAGTACAGCAACGACGGCGATGCAGACAACCTGAAGACGGAAATCTTCCGCAACTTCGGCATCAACATGAACTTCTTCGAGAAGGATCTGAAGGTTTCGGCCGATGAATTGGCCAACAAGATTTTCGAAGCCGCCATGGAGAACTTCAACCGTCGCGGCAACGAACTCGAAGACAAGATCGGACCGCAGCTCGTGCAGATTTACGAACGGTTCAAGGAGGGTGGCCAAATCAAGAACGTCATCGTTCCATTCACCGACGGCAAACGCATCTACCAGATTCCTGTCAACCTGCAGGAGGCCGCCGAGACCAATGGCCACAACATCATCAAGACGTTCCTGAAGGTCATCATCCTGCACGTCATCGACGAGGCCTGGAAGGAGAACCTGCGCGACCTCGACGACCTCAAGCAGTCGGTCCAGAATGCCCACTACGAGCAGAAAGATCCGCTCCTCATCTACAAGGTCGAGAGCTACGGCATCTTCGAACGCATGGTCACCAAGATGAACAACAAGGCAGTCAAGATTCTGATGCGCAGCCAGTTGCACATCCCGACTCCTCCTCCATCGGCCAATCCGGAAGCTCAGCAGCAGTCCGAGGGCGAGCAGTTCAAGGCCGCAGCCCCCGAACGCCGTCAGGACTTCAGCCGGATGCAGGCCAGCCACGCACAGATGGCATCGGCATTGGCCAATGAACCACGTCCCGCAGGTGCTATGCCCGATGCCCCTGCCCCGACGCCGCAGCCACGCCGTCCAATCGTCGCCCAACCGCACGTCGGCCGCAACGACCCGTGTCCATGCGGCAGCGGACTGAAGTACAAGAACTGCCACGGCAAGAATCTTTGATAAGGTATTAAGGTTTTGAGTTTATAAGGTTGTAAAGCCAATGAATCTCAAAACCTTAATGCTAAATTAGCCATGAAATGAGAAAAAGCTCATAGATGATTTATAATGCAGTTGTGTCGATTGAGCACCTCATAACCTCACAACCTTAAAACCACACAGACAACTATGGAAACTTACATCGAAATCAACAACCTGCGGCTCCACGCCTATCACGGAGTTTTCAATCAGGAGCGTTCCGTCGGCAATGATTACCGCGTGGACTGCACATTGGCCGTCAACCTGAAGCGCGCCGCCGAAAGCGACCTCGTGGCCGATACAGTCAACTACGCCGATGTGGTCAACGTCATCCAGCGCGAGATGGAGCAGCCCTCCGACCTGCTGGAACACGTCGCCAGCCGCATCATGGAGCATCTGCATGACCGATGGCCCAACATCGCACACATCGACCTGCGCATCGAAAAGAAACGTCCACCTATCGCCAATGCCGACGTCGAGGGCTGCGCGATACGACTCAAGGACTGAGTTCGGGACATTGGCCAAAAACGCATCGGCCACAACCTATAACCTTAAAACCGTTATAACCTCAAATCCTTATTTTATGAAACAGATTCTCTCAACATTGTTGTTTTTGGGTGTTATGGCCAATGCATCGGCCGCTATCAACATCCAACAGGTGGGCGGCTGGTTCGAAAGCGGCTACGTCACCTGGAGCCCCGTTGAAGGCGCAAGTTCCTACACCGTCTATTGCAAGTCGGCCGATGCCGCAACCTACACGCGACTTGACGCGCAGCTCGTGCGCCAGTATCCGAACTACCTGCGCGCCGATGCCGTCGGACTGAAAGCCGGCGACTACCAGTTCAAGGTTGTGGCCAATACGGGCGACGAAGCCGAGTCGGCGACCTTCACCGCGACAGCGCACGACCGCTCCGGATTCGCCCACGTGGACATGCCGGACGGCATCGGAGCCTACAAGAACGACGGCACGCTGAAGGATGGAGCTAAAGTCCTTTACGTCTATGCCGACAATGCGAAGACCATCACTGCGGACGTAATCACCTCTTCGAAGGGCACAACGACCACAGGAACAGGTCTTCAGGACATCATCACGCTCTATCAGAAGGGCTACGACACGACGCCGTTGGCCATCCGCATCATCGGCACCATCAAGGCCGAGAACATGGATCGTTTCGATTCGAGTGCGGAGGGTCTGCAAATCAAAGGCAAGAACGGCTACAGCGACGTGCCCATCACCATCGAGGGCATTGGTTGCGACGCCGCCATCCACGGGTTCGGCATCCTGGTGCGCTATTGCAAGGGCGTCGAAATGCGTAATTTCGCCGTCATGTGGTGCATGGACGACGCCATCTCGATTGAAGCCAACAACAGCAACATCTGGGTACATAACCTCGACCTCTTCTACGGTATGCCAGGCAGCGACTCCGACCAGGTGAAGGGCGACGGAACGGTCGATATTAAGGGAAAATCGACGCACATCACCGTGAGTTACAACCACTTCATCGACTGCGGCAAGTCAAGTCTGGGCGGCATGAAGAGCGAGACGACCAGCTGCTGGCACACCTATCACCACAACTGGTTCGACCACTCCGACTCACGCCATCCGCGCATCCGCACGATGTTCTTCCACATCTACAACAACTACTACGACGGCAATTCGAAATACGGCGTAGGCATGACAATGGGCGGCTCGGCATTGGTCGAACAGAATTATTTCCGCAACTGCAAATATCCGATGCTCACCTCCAAGCAGGGCACCGATGCCGAGGGCGACGGAACATTCTCGGGCGAGAACGGCGGCATCATCAAGGCGTTCAACAACATCGTAATCAATCCGCGCAAGTTGCAGTATTACAGCGCATTGGCCGCAACCAACGGCACTTGGGACGCCTACTTGGCCACGACGCGCGATGAGGTTATTGCGGCCGATGTCAAGGCATACACGGGCGGCACGACCTACAACAACGAGGCCGATGAGGCAGCCCGAACGACATACATCGAAAACAAGATGGATGCTGCGGCCGATGTTCCTGCCATCGTGCGCGGCGAACTGGGTGCCGGACGAATGCAGCACGGCGACTTCTCGTGGTCGTTCCGCAATTCGACACAGGATGAGAACTACAGCGTCATCAGCGACTTGACATCGGCCGTAAATACCTATCAATCAACGCTTATCGGATTCGCCGACGGCACAGCTATCAGCAATGGCGGCGCCACTGTGGCCTACGTGGGCGGCGACGGCATCGGAGTCACATTGGCCGACAACGAATCCTACGTGCCGAGTTGGGCCGGCAACACTGGAGGCGGCACAACCACGCCCGATGTTGAAAGCACATTGGCCATCGGCACTGACGACGACTATTTCTGGTTCAATGCCGACAACGAGGATATGGTCAACGCCTTCTTCTCGGACGGCACATTCCTGGGCGGCACATTCCAGCCCACGTTCCAGCCTGCCAAGAGCGACGGCACCATCTGTTCCGACCATCTGGGCTCAATCCGCATCGGATCGGGCGGCACATTCACCGTCCATTACGCGAGTGGAATCACCTCGGTGCAGTTCTACGTGTCGGGCAACGGCTCTCAGTCGTGGACGCTTGCATCGAGCCTCGACGGACAGACCTACACGTCGTGCGGTTCGTTTACGGGAAGCACTGGCGGACACCCATCGGTCAAGGCATCGTTCAGTGAACCAATGACTTACGTGCGACTTACCAACGGAGCATCGGGCAACCGCGACGTGCAGGGCATGAGGCTCTTCACACCGTCGGAGGCCGCTGAGCTGGATGAAATCGAAGAATTGGCATCG
>CACZAY010000178.1 GCA_902779265.1 uncultured Bacteroidales bacterium
TTCGCGATCACATACCACCGCAAACTGCGGAGCAAAAATCTGGAGCACTCCGTATTGGACGAAATCGAAGGCATCGGACCAAAGCGCCGGAAAGCCCTGCTTGCTGCCTTTGGAAGCGTAGAGGAGATCAAGAAGATTGCCACGGGCAGTAAAACTGGCAGCGACGCGGGGATTGCAGACGGCCCTGTAGAACGCCTCGCACGCGTGGACGGGATGGACCGGAGAGCGGCCGAAAAGGTCATCGCATTTTTCAAGAACAGGTGATGCTGAAGAAGATTCGACAAAAGAGCGGAAGAAGATTCGACAGGGGAGCGGAATAGCCAGGAACAAACTTAATGTTGTGAAAAACGCTCACTGATGGTATAGTAACCCTATCACAAAAGACGAAAACCGAAAGGAGAAATATAATATGGCAGAAGACAAAGAATTATACGGATACGAAGAGGACGATATCATCACTCTGGAGTATGACAACGGTGAGGAAGAAGAGTGCGGAATCGTAGGCGTATTCGATGTGGACGGCAAGGATTACATCGCGCTGAATCCACTGGGAACCGGAGAGATATACATCTACGGATACAAAGAGTATGAAGAGGATTTCGAATTGATCGATGATCTTACGGACGAAGAATTCGAGAAAGCGATCAAAGAGTTTGAAAGCCTGATTGACGCTGAGCTCATTGAAGCTGCAGGCGCCAAGATGGAGAAGTTCCCGCCCATCACGATGCCGGGACAGATTATCGGCAACCTGAAGAAAGATGTGGTCGATTTCGGCTACGACGTTCCGGTCATCGCCATCGCAGGTCACGACACTGGTTCGGCCGTTGCAGCCGTTCCTGCCAAGGACGAGAAATTCGCCTACCTGTCGAGCGGCACATGGAGCCTGATGGGCATCGAATCGAAGGATGCCATCATCAACGAACGCAGCTACCAGCTGAACTTCACCAACGAAGGCGGCGTCGAGGGCACTACGCGATTCCTGAAGAACATCACAGGCATGTGGATTCTGGAGCAGTGCCGCAAGGAATGGAAGGCTGCCGGCAAGGATTACGATTTTGTCCAATTGGCCAAGATGGAGCAATCCGCACCCGCATTCCGCAGCTTCATCAACCCCGACGATGCATCGTTCGCCAACCCGCAATCAATGCTGCAGGCCATCAACGACTATTGCGCCAAGACCGGCCAGCCACAGCCGGAAGATGACAGCCAGGTGGCACGCCTCATCATGGAGAGCCTCGCCCTGCGCTACCGCACGGTGTTCTCATGGCTCAAGGAATTGGCCGACTTCCCATTGGAAGTGCTCCACATCATCGGCGGCGGTGCCAAGAACGCACTGTTGGCCCAGTGGACATCCAACTCCATCGGCGTGCCGGTGCTGACAGGTCCGACCGAGGCTACCGCCATCGGCAACATCATGATGCAGTTCAAGGCTCTCGGCAAGGTGAAGGACATCAACGAGATGCGCGCCCTGATTGCCAAGGCGACCCCACTCGACCGCTACGAACCGCAGGACACGGCAGCTTGGGATGCAGCCTATGCACGCTACGTTGCGCTGTGTGAGAAGTAAGAGATATCGGCCAATGTCCACCGGCTCACGAGACGAATGCCATTGGCCACAAAACCGAAGAAAATTTCCAACCAAATAATATTTTCCAACAAATAAAAATAAACGTATGAAATCAGAATTGATTGAACAGGCTTATCAGCTGGCCAAAGCCCGCTATGCAGATTATGGCGTCGATACCGACAAGGTGCTCGAACAGTTACAGAATTTCCACCTTTCGCTGCACTGCTGGCAGGCTGACGACGTAAAGGGTTTTGAGGTACAGGCCGGCGCCATGTCCGGCGGTATCCAGTCAACCGGCGATTTCCCGGGTGCTGCCCGCAACATTGACGAACTGCGTCAAGACATTCTCAAGGCCAAGAGCCTCATCCCTGGCAACCATCGCTTGAACCTGCACGAGATTTACGGTGACTTCAAGGGCAAAGTCGTTGACCGCGATGAGGTTACCGTAGAATATTTCGAGAGTTGGATCCAGTGGGCCAAGGAGAATAACACGAAGTTGGACTTCAACTCGTCTTCGTTCTCTCACCCGAAGTCGGGCAGTCTGTCATTGGCCAATCCGGATGAATCAATCCGCAAGTTCTGGGTGGAGCACACCAAGCGTTGCCGTGACATCGCCAACGCTATGGGCGAGGCTCAGAACGACCCATGTATCATGAATCTCTGGGTACACGACGGCTGCAAGGACGTTTCAGTCAACCACGCGCTGTACCGCAACACACTGAAGAAGTCTCTCGATGAGATCTTCGAGAAGAAGCAGCCTTGCATGAAGGACTGTATCGAGGGCAAGGTATTCGGCATTGGCCTCGAATCTTTCACCGTCGGTTCTCACGACTTCTACACAGCCTACGCTGCACAGAATGACAAGATTCTGACCATCGACACAGGCCACTATCACCCGACAGAAAGCCCTGCTGACAAGGTATCGGCCGTCCTGCCATTCATCAAGGAGCTGATGCTGCACGTCTCTCGTCCTGTACGCTGGGATTCAGACCACGTTACTATCATGGATGACCCGACCCAGGAACTCTTCTTCGAGATCGTTCGTGCCAATGCATTGGACCGCGTTCATTACGGACTGGACTTCTTCGACGGCTCAATCAACCGCATCGGTGCCTATGTCATCGGTTCTCGTTCTGCCCAGAAGTGTATGCTGCGCGCCCTGCTCGAACCAAAGGAGTACATCTCAAAGCTCGAACTGGCTGGCGAAGGCTACAAGGTATTGGCCCTCATCGAAGAGCAGAAGGCAATGCCATGGCAGGCCGTTTATGATATGTTCTGCTTGAAGAACAACGTTCCCGTTGGCCAAGAATTCATTGCCGACATCGACAAGTATGTTGCCGACGTGACGAGCAAGCGTTAATATCGCGTTCAATCACAACTTAACAATAAGCAAAATGTCTAAGAAAAATGAATTAGCGAGCACCATAGCCGTGTCGCTCAACAACTACTTGGATGCAGGTGCAATCGTGGCAGGTGCCAGCGGCCTCACCCTGTGGCAGAACTATTTGGGCCTGACTGAGGTCCACTTGGGCTGGTTGAACTTCATCAGCGCCAACTGTTTGGGTGCCGCCATCGGTGCCATCATCGGCGGCTTCTTGGCCGACAAATATGGTCGTAAGTTCATTTATACTTACAACCTGCTGATCTACATGGTCGGCGTACTGCTCATCATGTGTTCGGTCAACTTCCCGATGCTGCTTATGGGCTTCCTCGTGACGGGTATCTCGGTCGGTGTAGGCGTTCCTGCTTCATGGACCTACATTTCCGAGAGTTCCGAGACGAACAACCGAGGCCGTAACATCTGTATTTCACAGGTTTCGTGGGGCTTTGGTCCAATGATCATCCTGCTGCTCGGTATGTTCCTTGCTCCTGGCGGCTACTGCTACGACTTTGTCGAGTCCATTGGCCGCACCTTCGCAGGTGAATCGGCCTCACCGGTAGCCATCGAGGTCTTCTCTTCTCGTATTGTATTCCTTTCACTCTTCATCGTCGCATTCATTGCTTGGCGCTTGCAGAGCCGTCTGGAGGAGAGTCAGGATTGGGAGGCCGCTCATGCCGCAGAAATTGCATCGGGCACAAAAACCAGCCTTTTCCGCGCTTTCACATCGCTGTTCTCCAATCACACGGCCTCAATGACATTGGCCTTCCTTGCCACAATCTATCTGGCCTGGAACATGGTGGCATCGGTCATGGGCTTTTTCCAGCCACACATCTACGAGACAGCAGGTGGCGTGAGCAATGAGGAGTCAAACTGGATGAATTGTGTCCAATGGGGGCATTGAGCGCATGGGTACTCATCCTGCACATCGGCGTGAGCGACGAGGCTGGTCTCTGGGCATTCACAATCCTGTGGGGTCTGGAAGGCGGCGTTTCGGTTCAGGTTTTCTATGCCTTGTGGGGCAGCGAACTGTTCCCGGCCAAGTTCCGTGCCGGAGCTTCAGGTCTGATGTTCTTCATCGTACGCGGTCTGTCAGCCGCATGGGGTCTGGGCTTTACCTACATCTATGGAGAGGAGGGCGAAGGCTTTACCATCGCATCCTACTGCATGATTGCGCTGTTGCTCATCTCGCTCATCGTGGGTGTCATTGGCTGCCCGAACACTCGTGGCAAGTCGCTTGACGCCATCACACGCCAGCGCTACGGTGAAAAGTTCGAAATTGAAGATTAAGATTCATCCATTTAATTAAAATGTAAAGTAGGTGTTCAATTGTTTCATTGGACACCTACTTTAATAAAGAAAAGAAAGAAAAATAATGAAAAGTATTCTTGAGGGTCGCCCTGGCTTGAAGAATGTCATCGACCAAATTGCAGAAGTAACTGGATACCTTTGGCAGAAAGGCTGGGCCGAGCGCAACGGCGGCAACATCACAGTTAACGTCACCGAATTTATGGATGACGAATGCAAGGCCATGAAGGCCATTGCTCCAGTAAAGCAGATCGGCATGACCCTGCCACAACTGAAGGGCAAATATTTCTATTGCAAGGGCACGGGAAAGCGTATGCGTGACTTGGCCAAGGAACCAATGCAGAACGGTTCCATCATCCGCATCTGTGACGACTGCGCAAGCTACGAGATCATTGCCGATTGCCCAGTCGCACCGACATCAGAACTGCCTACGCACCTCGCACTGCAGAACTACCTGCTGGAGACCGGGTCATGCTATAAGGCCACACTCCACACCCACCCAATCGAGCTGGTTGCCATGAGCCACATCCAGCGTTTTCTGAAGGGTGACGAGATGACCAAGGTGCTCTGGTCTATGATTCCCGAGACATTGGCCTTCGCCCCACTGGGCATCGGCATCGTACCTTACGGTCTGCCTTCGTCAGTAGAATTGGCCGAAGCAACCCTCGAAAAAATCAAGAAGCACGACGTCGTCCTGTGGGAGAAGCACGGCACCGTTGCCGTCGGCACCGACATTATGGATGCCTTCGACCAGACCGACGTGCTCTGCAAAGCCGCCAACATCTACATGTGCGCACGCAATATGGGCAGCGAACCGGACGGAATGACCGAGGCCGCCATGAAGGAGGTCCAGGACGTCTTCCATCTGCCGAAGACTCGTCCATGCTAAACCAAGGAAGGGAGCGCGACCGCGTTCCCTTTTTTCTTTCTTTTTTATGGCCAATGCAACCCTTT
>CACZAY010000179.1 GCA_902779265.1 uncultured Bacteroidales bacterium
GGCGCCGCTCATACGGTTGTAATGGTTTTCGAGTGCTGCCGACACCATGCCGCGCGTTATCCATTGGTCAGCCGAGAACATCGGTTTGGTGACTGTTCCTGGGTATGAAGCGTTGAAGTGTGTGATGTCGGCATCAATATAGGCGTTCCAATTCGATGATATATCATATCCGAGTTTCAGGTAACCTCCATACTGTTCGAAACCCATACGTGGCCGGTGATTGTCCGTCCGTCCGTATTGCGCTGCAATGGTGCTGCTGAACTTGCCGAAACGTGTCTGGTTGGACGCTTCCGCCTGCACTGTGCCATAGCTGCCCGCTCCCAGGTTGACATTCGTTGTTGTCCCGTTGCCGTGCATGGCCCGAGTGACTATATTGAGTACGCCACCCATGGCGTTGCTGCCGTAGAGTACCGACGCCGGTCCACGGAGCACCTCCACACGGTCGGCCATCAGCGTCTGATAGCTATCGGAAATAGGATGTCCGTAGATTCCCTGATATTGGGGATGTCCGTCGATAAGCACCAACAACTGACCCGCACCACCTGAGATGCCTCGCAGGTTGATGCCGCCCGCCGCACCTGTCGACACGCCGTAACCCATCATCGAGCGTGATGTGAGGAAGAATCCCGGCACCTGTTGCATGGCCGTGGGAAGGACATTCGTCTGGTGTTGTTCAGTGAGCTTGTCACGTTGTATGATATTCACCGTCATGGGCAGGTGACGCACATCAACGGCATTGCGTGTGCCTGTGACCACCACTTCATTAAGATACTGCAGACTGTCATTCTGCGCCATCACGTTGGCGGTTGCAGTCACGGCAAACAACAAAAATAAAATTTTCTTCATAATCAAGTAACTGAGTGTAATTGTATTGAAAAAAGTTTTTGCAAAAATACCCAAAAAAAATAGAAAACAAAAGAAAAGGTCAGTTATATTGGTCTCGGCTTTATTCGTGGAACGTGAAAAAAGTAAAAATATTCGAAAAAATTTGGAAATTCCATAAACTAGCGCTACCTTTGCAGACCAATACAGAAACTTATATAAAAGAGGTGTAACTAGTCAAATATACTAAACATCCTTAAATGCAGCAAGTGAGTGAAATGTGTAGTTCGTTAAAAAAACGGAAGGATATTTGGCGACGTCAAATATTCGGATAAGCATGTGCCTACTCTTGTTGTGTGAATAGGTGATTCCATAGCATCAATTTTTGAAAACTAATTGTAAACACATAACTTAGATGAAACGGAAAAAGACTATAGAATTGGCATTTGTGTTTGGCTTGGCTTTTGGACTGGCATCCTGTTCGATTGACATTCCAAAGGAAGAACCGTCGTCGTTTGAAACGATGACGCTGCAGAAGTCAGATATCGAGATACCCATGAAATTTAGCGCGAAGATGAAAGGCCAGGCCGACGTAACGATTTCACCTCAGGTAAGCGGTCAGTTGATGAAGATTTGTGTAATCGAAGGTGAACAGGTGCATAGAGGACAAACCCTTTTCATCATCGATTCCCGCACCGCTCAGCATGAAGTGGAGTCGGCCAATGCCAACCTGCAAGCGGCGAATGCCAGTCTGCAGGCTGCTATTGCGCAGGCCAATAGTGCCAAATTGGAATATGAGAGCAACAAAAACTTGTTCGAGAAGAAAATCGTGAGCAGCTATATGCTCGAGAGTTCGTTGAACAATTACAAACAGGCGCAAGCGGCCATTAGTCAGGCCAGGGCATCTGTCACACAAGCCCAGGCTGCCGTAAGCCGTGCCAAGGTGAATCTGGGCTTCTGCACCATCACCTCGCCCGTGGAAGGCGTTGTCGGCGAGATTCCCGTCCGTGGAGGCGACCAGGTGTCCCCGATGACTCAGTTGACCATATTGAGTGGCAACACGACGATGGATGCCGAGTTCTCTGTGACGGAAGGCATTATCGAAGGCCAGGTGGAGTCGGGCGTGAAGGCCAGCGACAAGGATAAGTACATAGCCAGCCTTCCTCCCGTGACGTTTTTCATGAAGAATGGAACGGAATATCCTCACAAGGGACGTATCACCAGTCTGACGGGTGTGGTCGACGCTGCCACCGGTTCATTGGCTTGCAAGGCATCCTTCCCCAACCCCGACGGACATCTGTTCTCCGGCGTACAAGGCACGGTGGTGCTTCCCGTTCATCATGAAGATGTGATAGTCATTCCCCAGAACGCCGTGGTGCGCCTTCAGGACAAGTCGCTGGTCTACAAGGTCCGTCCCGACAGTACGGCAACGGCTGTCACCGTGACCGTCACCAACACAGGTAATGGCAAGGATGTCATTGTCAACTCAGGGCTCAATGTTGGCGACAGAATCGTCACCGACGGCGCCAATAACGTTCAGGAAGGCCAACGTGTGCTCTATCCTCCAAAAGAGGCAAATAAATAAGCGAAGCAACACCGTCAGAATCCATCTGCGTGATCCGTGGTTAAATGATTTGCCTGTATGAAAAAGAATATATTTATCAATAGATACGTGATGGCGTGTGCCATCTCTATTGTCATTGCCTTGGTGGGTTATATCTGTATGAACAGTCTGCCCATCGAGCAATATCCGAACATTGCTCCGCCCACCGTGCGTGTCTCCACCACCTATACGGGTGCTGACGCCAACACCATCATGAAGTCGGTGGTCCAACCGCTGGAAGAGGCCATCAATGGCGTTCCCGACATTACCTATATGACCAGCTCGGCATCGTCGTCGGGCGATGTGAGCATTGTCGTCTATTTCAAGTCGGGCACCGATCCTGACCTTGCGGCGGTGAACGTCCAAAACCGTGTGACGCGTGCCACGGCCATGTTGCCAGCCGACGTGACGAAGGTGGGTGTGCAGGTGTTCAAGATGCAGAGCAACATTCTGCAGATAGGCGCTTTGCGTAGTGTCGACGGCAAGTACGACGACGACTTCGTGGCCAACTACATCGACATCAACGTAAAGCCCCGACTGATGCGTATCACCGGTGTGGGCGATGTCATGTCACTTGGCAACACCTATGCCCTTCGCATCTGGATGAAGCCCGACGTAATGGCGCAGTATGGCCTGGAGCCCAACGATGTGTTTGCCGCCATCGGCGGCCAGAGTTTCGTTGCCGCCACGGGTTCTCTTGGCGCACAGTCGGAGAACAACTACCAATACACGATGGAGTACAAAGGTACGCTGAAGACCGTCGAGGAGTTCAACGACATCGTATTGCGTACCAGCGATGGTGGACACTTGCTTCACTTGGGCGATGTGGCCGATGTGGAAATTGGCGCCATGAGTTACAATTTCTTGTCGAACATCGGCGGCAAGCCTGGCACCATCTTCATGGTGTTCCAAGCTCCAGGAGCCAACGCTACGGAAGTGAATGCCCGCATCGACAAACTCTTCGAGGATATGAAGCCATTGATGCCGGCAGGTTTGGAGTTCGAGAAACTTGAGACCTCCGACGACTTCCTCTATGCCGCCATTGGCAACGTTGTTGAGACGCTCATCATAGCCATCATCCTCGTTATCCTGGTGGTGTTCTTCTTCCTACAGAATTTCAAGGCAACAATTATTCCCTCTATATCCATCGTCGTGTCATTGCTGGGCACCTTCGCCATTGTTACGTTGGCGGGATTCTCGCTCAACATCCTGACACTCTTCGCCCTTGTGCTGGCCATCGGAACGGTGGTGGACGACGCCATCGTGGTTGTCGAGGCCGTAATGGCCAAGATGGAAGGGGGCGTCAGCGATGCCCG
>CACZAY010000180.1 GCA_902779265.1 uncultured Bacteroidales bacterium
GGTTCGTCATCCAGCTCAATTCCGTCAAGGTCACGGACAAGCCCGTCACGACCGGCATCGGCCAAAACAGGATTTCTGTGGCCAATGCACCTGCGGACAAACGGCTCGTCGGCGGACGGCTCATCATCCGTCGCAACGGCAGGACATACAACGCCATCGGCCAACGCCTCCTGAATCCGTAAGGGATATTGGCCAATGGCACAAACAGACGCGACGAGGGCGCTCCTGGACCGAACCGGGATACGCCCTCGTCTTTTCTCATCGGCCGGCAAAGTTATCAACACTTTTTTCGTGCCGTTTTTAAACACCATTGGCCAAAAATTCCACCCTGTATTTCCACCTTACGAATCTCAATAATTTAAATTGAAAATAAATTATCACAATGACTTATCAACACTAAAAATCAACATATTCCGCGTTGAAAAAAGTGTTGAAATTAGAAAGGCACAAAGTGTTGATAACTTCACGCAATGAGCCGACATCGAAATCTATAACTTCCTATTTTTCAGTTTCTTTTGACAGAAATTCAATACAATTAGCCAGAAAAGCATCAACACAATCGGTTGGCCTTTTGAAATCAGTCAGTTAGACTTATCCAAACATTTTCGGAAAAATTTTGCTATTGGAAGTAAAAAAAATATTCCGTACCTTTGCCCTCGCAATTTTCGCGACAAGCGGATTGCATTGATATTACAACGTAGAAAAAGAGTATGAACCAGTCCTTGCACTTCTGTTCCACAAGTCCGACGAGCGGCCGCGATGCGGCTCCGCAGGGGACGTCATTATGGTCGGTTCAGATGCTCTTGACCGCTTAACTCTAATATAGAATAAGACCGTATTTTTTTTTTATTTGTAACTATGAAATCTAATTACGAGACACAGTGGGAACAATGTCTGGAAATCATCCGCGACAATCTGCATAATCCAGAGGCTTATCGTGCCTTCTTTGCGCCAACGCGTGCGCTCAGCTACACGGACAACAAGCTCGTGCTGCAGGTGCCGTCCCACTTCGTCTATGAAAGACTTGAGTCGGAATATTTCGACCTGCTGAAGAAGACGCTGCAACGCGTCTTCGGCCCACATATCCGTCTGGAATACCAGATTCAGGTGACCCAGCAGCAGGAGGTCAAGGTGGAGCAGACTGCCCGCCCCGAATCGGCCAAAACACCGGAATTCGACTCGCATCTGAACCCGACCTGCACGTTCGACTCGTTCTGCCAGGGCAAGAGTAACGAACTGGCCCTGAGCGCAGCGCTGACTGTCGCCCAGAAGCCCGGCAACAACGCCTTCAATCCGTTCTTCATCTTCGGTGCATCGGGCGTGGGCAAGACGCATCTGGCGCAGTCCATTGGCCTATACGTGTGCGAGCACAATCCATCGGCCCGCGTCCTCTACGTACCTGCGCATCTGTTCAAGATCCAATATATGGAGGCCACGCGCAACAACCAGCTGAACGATTTCATCAACTTCTACCGTTCGGTCGATGTGCTGATTGTCGATGATATCCAGGAGTTTGCAGGCAAGAACCTGACGGCGACGCAGAACACCTTCTTCCACATCTTCAACTACCTGCACGAGGCAGGCAAGCAGCTCGTCATGACCTGCGACCGTCCGCCCGTCGAACTGGAGGAAGACCTCATTCCCCGCCTGCTGACGCGATTCAAGTGGGGCTTCATCGGCGAAATCGAACATCCCGACTACGAACTGCGCAAGTGCATCCTGATCGGGAAATGTCAGGCCGAGGGGCTTGCCATCAGCGACGAGGTCATCGACTTCATCGCCCGCAACGCGACCGACAACGTGCGCGACCTGGAGGGCATCATCAACTCCCTGTTGGCCCACTCGATTGCCTTCAACCGTCCGGTGGACCAGGAGCTTGCGGCACGTGTCATGCGCATGATTGTCAAGATCGAGCAGAAGGTCATCACCTGCGAGGCCATCCTGCAGCAAGTCATCGGCGCATATGGCATCGACATGAAGAGCATCAACAGCAAGAGCCGAAAGCGCGAAATCGTCTGGGCACGCCAGGCTGCGATGTCACTCTGCAAGAAATACACCACGCAGTCCGTCAGCCGCATTGGCCAAGTCATCGGCAACCGAGACCACGCCACCGTGCTCCACGCGCTGAAGAATGTGGAAGACCTGCTGGAGACCGAACCCGAATTCCGCGAGAAATACCGCAAGGTCGAGTCCCTCCTGCAAACCAAATAATAAAAGGCCGAGAGAAATCAACTCCCGGTCTTTTTTTGTGTTTTTATTGTGGCCAATGGCGTTTGCCCGTCATTTCTTCCCGCAGACGGCGCGAATCGGCCGGCCGACATTGCGGTAGAAGTCATATTCCGGACTCACATCCTGAGCATCGAAATTCAGGCCACACGCGAGACACGGGTAGCTCCGTGCAAGCGACGAAGTCCAATAGGTACCGAAAATGCCCTCATATTGGGACACTTCGCCGGAGCAACAACCCGCCGCAGGCAGGAAGATGGAGAGGCCGCTGGGTCCGGTCACGACGTAACCGTTCACCTTGTTCTGCGTGGACCACGTCCACGTGCAATACGCATAAAGTTCCCGAAGTTCCGCATAGGTCGGCGTCCGCCAGTCCCCACCCCAAAGGACGGAAGCAGCGTCATCGGCCGCATCAAATTCTTTTTTCCCATCGGTGAAGCCATTCGCGCCGAAATCGCTGTCATAGCAATACTTGGTCAACGCATCCTCCGCGCCGTTGCTGAATCCGTAGGTTTCCCAGCCATAAGACTCTTTCGACTCGACCTCACCCCAAGCGAAGTAGTCGCCATAGTCCGACGAGAGTTCGGCGCCGATGTTGCACGTCGCCCACAGCAGTCCACTGGGCAGTCCCAGATCGGCATAGGCATGTTCGTTGAAGTCCAAGTCGCGGACTCCAGAATTTTCATTGTCGTCATCGTCCTTACAAGAGGCCAGCAGCAGTGCGCCCAATGCGAACGCAGACAAGAAATAAAGTTGTTTTTTCATAGGGTTGTGTTATGTTAAGCGCGCAAAGATAGCGATTTTTTTCGACAAGCGAGGGACATTGGCCCATAAAATTCAAAAATATTTTTTCGGCCAATGTTTTTTTCTTCACGGGCGTGCGAGTCCGGCAACAGCATCGGCCAAACGCTCCAACGCCTCACGCAGGATGACGCGCGGCGTGCCGACATTGATGCGCATGAAGCCCTCACCGCCCCGGCCGAACATCTCGCCATCGTTCAGGGCAAGCCGGGCACGGTTGATGAAGAGGTCGAGCAGCTGCCTGTGGTTCAGACCGAGGCCGCAGCAATCGAGCCAGACGAGGAACGAGGCCTGCGGACGGAAAACGCGAATCTGCGGGATGCGCTGTGCCACGAAATCGGTCAGGAAATCGACATTGGCCTCCACATAACGAAGCATCTGGCGGCGCCACTCTTCCCCTTCGCGATAGGCAGCCGCTGCCGCAATCGTCGCGAAAATCGAGGGTTCGTCAAGTTCATTGGCCGAAATCCAACGGTACAGGCGCGTGCGCAGGCCTTCGTCCGGCACGATGGCATAGGAACTGATGAGGCCCGCCATGTTGAACGTCTTGGTCGGCGCGCCCAGGGTGATGCTGATGCGGGCGGCATCGGCCGAAACCGAGGCGAACGGCACGTGCTTGTAGCCCGTCAGCGCGAGGTCGCAGTGTATCTCGTCACTGACGACAATCACGTCGCGGATTGCTCATGATGAGCAGTCGGTTTTTCGGGTCTTTGGCCAATGTCTCAAGCCAGTCCAGGTCCATTTCGTAGTTGGCCAATGCCCCGTCGCCGTCACGCACCTCGCGCAGCGGATTATACACGACCTCGCGGTCATTGCCTATGCTGGTGAGCCGGAACGGATGATAGATGGGCGGCTGGATGATGACGCGCTCGTCATTGGCCAACAACGCATTGATTACAAGGCCAATGCCAGTCACGACACCGGGCACGAACTTGAGCCATTCGCGCTCGATGCGCCAGCCGTGATGGTCCAGAATCCACTGCTGTATGGCCAATGCCCTTCCAGGACCTTGAAGAAGAAGTCCTTTGTGCAGGAGAAGGTGAGACCGGGGGCATTCCTCGTTTCGCCATTCGAGACACCGGTATTGTCGGAGTATCCGCATGAATACATGATCTTGTCCCCGGCGTACCGGTCCGGACGCATGTCCGGTTGGTCCAGATAGTAGGCCCCGGCGAACGGATGGACAAATGCGGACGTATCCAGTTCCCTGGATATGTAATAAAGGAAACTGTTGTCTCCCATGGATCCTGTCTCAAAATGCGGATCCCGTGACCGAAGGGAATTGCCTGTTTTATTATTCTGTCCTTTGACAATTCCATTTTGATCTTTCCATAATCCGTATCGAGATCAAAGTAGTTTTTCCAGAACAGAACATCGTTTTTCCCATTCGAATCACTATCTTTTTCAGGTCT
>CACZAY010000181.1 GCA_902779265.1 uncultured Bacteroidales bacterium
TATTGGCTCGATGTCTATAATTTCGACGGTTTCCGCTTCGATGGCGTGACCTCGATGCTCTATTGCAACCATGGTCTTGGCCAAGACTTTACGGGCTACGGCGACTACTACAACGGCAATCAGGACGGCGATGCCATCTGCTATCTGACATTGGCCAACAAGCTGATCCACGAGTTCAAGCCATCGGCCATCACCATTGCCGAAGAGATGTCGGGAATGCCGGGCCTGGCTGCCCCGATCGAGGACGGCGGCATCGGCTTCGACTACCGACTGGCGATGGGCATCCCCGACTATTGGATCAAGCTGCTCAAGGAGAAGCGCGACGAGGACTGGAACACGACCGACATCTTCTGGAAACTGACCGACCATCGCCGCGACGAGAAGACCATCTCGTATGTCGAGAGCCACGACCAGGCGCTGGTGGGCGACAAGACCGTCATCTTCCGCCTGATTGACAGCGACATGTACTGGCACTTCCGCACATTGCCCTGCACAAGATGATCCGACTCATCACGATGTCCACGATGGGCGGCGGCTACCTCAACTTCATGGGCAACGAGTTCGGCCATCCCGAGTGGATTGACTTCCCGCGCGAGGGCAACGGCTGGAGCTACAAGTATGCACGCCGCCAGTGGGACCTGCTCGACCGCGACGACTTGAACTACAAGTTCCTGAACCAGTGGGATTGCGATGCCGTCCACCTGTTGCAGAGCGTCCACAAGTACAGCGAGAGCCCGATCATCCCGATTTGGGATAACCGTGGCGACCACGTCATCGCTTTCGAGCGCCGTCGTCTGCTCTTCGTGTTCAATTTCGACGGCCAACGCTCCTTCACCGACTACGGATTCCTGTGCCGCATGGCCGACTACAGGCTCGTCCTGAACAGCGACGACCCGAAGTACGGCGGTTTCGGCAACGTGAAGATTGGGGAGGACGAGGTCTATCGGCCACAACCCGACCCGATGTACGCAGCCGACGGCAAGGGTTGGCTCAAACTCTATATCCCGGCACGCAGCGTCTTGGTGTTCAAGCGCATGGTGGCCGATGGCGAGAAGGATTGAACCATTGGCCAAGAATTTATGAAAAGTGAGATGTTGCCGGGGTATCTGCGCCTCGGCAACATTCTTTTTCTGTGGGATATCGGACCGTGTCAGAAGTCGTTTTTTGCCAATGAAGGGGCGGCATTGGCCGTTATATTTCTGTTTTTCAGCGCATTTTTGTGAAAATTTAGCCTAAAAATTTGTCAAAACAAAATGTATTGTGTACCTTTGCCACAATTTAGTTAACCCCAAATGTTTATTAATGATGAAAATTTACAACTTTATTGCATTGGCCGTCGTATTATTAGTGGCCTGTACGCCAGAGAAAACAAAAAAAGAGGTGTCTGGCACCTTCCGAGTCCCCTTGCAGGCCGAGACAGCGGTCGATTTCGACACCCTGTTGCAGGTGGAGCAGGTGATTGTCCCGGAAATGACCGAAAATACGGCATTGAAGTTCCCCTATCGCGTTTTCTGGACCGATTCGCTGCTGGTGATCTTCGATAGCGGCCGGCAAAAGATATTGGCCTTCAACCATGATGGAAAGTTTCAGTGTGAGTATGGCCGACAGGGTTCGGGGGCCGATGAATATGCCGAACTGAAGGATGTCGTCGTCTATCAGGGCAAGGTCCATGCCTATGACGCCGTGGGACGCAAGATGCTGGTCTTTGACCTGAAGGGCAACCTGTTGCGTAACATCCCGTCGAAATTCGACTTCCATTCGTTCGCCAAGGCCGAAAGCGGCTATTGGCTCTACGCCACCCGGAGGGAGCATAATGCCGATGGCTATGCGCTGATTCATGCCGACAGCGACCTGCAGAACGTCATTGCAGGCTACTTCCCGCAAGATCCCGGTTTCATCAATCTGGAGCATGGCACGAACTTCGTCATCCATAACCAGGAGGCATTCTTCTTTTGGCCGACGAGCAACACCATCTACCAGCTGCATAGCGACGAGGTGGCCCCATACGCCACGGTGGATTTCGGCGAGAAGACCCCGAACTACGGCTACATGGCCCGTCTGAGCGAAGAGAGTGTCTTCCAGCAATATATGGAAGAAAATCATTTCTACCGTTTCCGCAACGTCCATGTTGCCGGCAACTTCATCACATTCCTCTACCGCCGCTATGCCGTGAGCGATGTCGTTACGCCCAATTTCGCCTACTGCAACCGTGTCACGGGCACGATGGTGGCCTGTCCGATGAAGATGGCCACGGAGAACGTCTTCCTGCGCCGCTCGTTCAATATCGGTGAGACGGACGACTGCCTCATCGTCTATTCCAAGATCGGCAGCAACGAGCAGGTGCGCCAATACGTCACGACGACCTACGGCGTGGAGGCTCCCGAGGGCTGCAATCCGGCGTTCGCCCTGTGCCGGCCGATGTTGAAGTGAGGGGCATTGGCCGATGTGACCATCCTCCCGCTCCATTCCCTGACAACCAATATGTATATCCAACTACATAACCTATACCACAATGAAGTATTATTCAATTCTTGCACTTGCGGCCATCGGATTGGCTGCGTGCACATCAGAACAGGCGACAGAGACGACAGTACAGAATGACGGCTTTATCCGGGTTCCGATGCCGGCGGCAGAGTCCTATGTCGATTTTGATACGCTCTATACCGTCGAGAAGGTTTTCGTGCCCGAACTGACCGAGAAATCGGTCCTCAAGACCCCGAACCGTGCATTCTGGGTCGATTCGACGCTTGTGGTCTTCGACAAGGGCAACCAGCAGGTACTTGCCTTTGACAGCGACAGCAAGTTCCTGAACGCCATTGGCCAACAAGGTACAAGAGACTCGGAGTTCCGTGAGGTCTCGGACATCGCCGTGCGCGACGGAAAGGTCTTCATCTTCGACAAGACTGTGCCCAAGATGCTGGTCTATGGTTTGGATGGCCAATTCTACAAGTCCATTCCGTCGAAGTTCCGCTTCCACTCGTTCACCAAGGCCGACAACGGCTACTGGCTCTGCGCCTGCGAGAAGGCGGCCAATCCCGAAGGCTATGCCCTGATTCATGCCAATGAGGAGTTGCAGGACACGATTGCAGGCTACTTCCGGCAGCATCCCGACTTCATCAACATCGAACACAGCACGAACTTCGTCATCCACACCGACAAGTCTTATTTCTTCTGGCCGACGAGCAATGAGATCTACCTCTTGCAGGGTGATTCTGTCCAATGGTACGCCACGGTCGATTTCGGCAAGAACACGCCGAACTACGCCTATCTGGCGCGTCTGTCGGACCTGCGTGTCTATGAGTCGTATATGGAGGAGAACAAGTATTACCGTTTCCGCAACCTGCACATCTGCGGCGACTTCGTGACACTGGTTTACAGGCGCTATGCCATCTCGGATGTCGTCCAGACCAACTTCGCGTTCTACAACCGCAAGTCGGGCAACTGTGTGGCCAGCCCGTTGAAGTTCGCGAGCGTGAACCGCATGTTGCAACGCTCGTACAACATCGGCGAGACGGACGACTGCATGATTCTGGATGCCAATATCTCGCATGACGCTGCGGCCAAGAAGTTCGTGCTCGAAAACTACGGTATCGAACTTGCGGAGAATTCGAACACCGTGTTCATCCTCTGCCGCCCGATGTTGAAATAAGGGACATCGGCCAATGAATTACAACCAATAACAGAAAAAGGCGTTCTTAATGGACGCCTTTTTTGTGTATGGGTGGGTTGGGGGAAGTTTCGAACAATCGAGAGAATTTTAATGTGTTTGGGTGTGAGTTTACGATAAAAATAGGAGATTTTTATTAAAAAAAGGTTGTAACGTTACAACCTTTTGGAAAACATTTTGTATCTTTGTGGCGTTAATTAATACTTTGTGGCCGTATGAAGTATCTGAATATTAAGAAGGCATTGGCAGCATGGCAGGATTTGCAGCCATTGTCGGAAAAGGACAGGGATAGACTTAGCCGTCGTTTCACGGTGGACTTCAATTACAACAGCAATCATATTGAAGGTAATACCCTGACTTATGGTCAGACGGAAATCCTGTTGCTATTTGGTAAGGTAATTGGCGAGGCTGATGTTCGTGATGTACAG
>CACZAY010000182.1 GCA_902779265.1 uncultured Bacteroidales bacterium
CAAGCAAGGCATTGGACGAGAAGAAGGCCGCCCTTGAGGAGGAGATCGTCAAGATGCTCTGCCAGATTCCGAACATTCCATACGACGAGGTGCCGGAAGGTTCGTGCGCCGAAGACAACTGGGTCGTAAAGTCGAACCTGAAGGAATGTGTCATCGGCAAAGATACCGTAGGCAACTGGGACACCAACCCCGACTACCCCAACGCAAAACTGCCACACTGGGAATTGGCTAAGAACCTGAACCTCATCGACTTCGACCTTGGTGTGAAGATTACCGGCGCAGGCTTCCCTGTCTATCGCGGACTCGGTGCCCGTCTGCAGCGCGCACTCATCAACTTCTTCCTGGCCGAGGCATCGAAAGCCGGCTACGAGGAGATCATGCCGCCAACAGTGGTCAACCAGGCTTCGGGCTACGGCACAGGTCAGCTGCCCGACAAGGAGGGCCAGATGTACCACTGCGAGGTTGATGATTTTTATCTGATTCCAACGGCCGAGGTTCCTGTCACCAACATCTACCGCGACGTCATCATCGACGAGGCTCAGCTGCCTATCAAGAACTGCGCCTACACACAATGTTTCCGTCGTGAGGCCGGTAGCTACGGCAAGGATGTGCGCGGCTTGAACCGTCTGCACGAGTTCTCGAAGATTGAGATTGTACGCATCGACACCCCTGAGCACAGCGCAGAGAGCCACAAGGAGATGCTGGCCCACGTCGAAGGCTTGCTCCAGAAGTTGGGTCTGCCCTACCGAATCCTGCGTCTGTGCGGTGGCGACCAGTCGTTCACAAGCGCCATCTGCTACGACTTCGAGGTCTATTCAGCAGCCCAGAAGCGCTGGTTGGAGGTATCGTCCGTTTCGAACTTCGACACCTATCAGGCCAACCGCTTGAAGTGCCGCTACCGCAAGTCGGCCGACAAGAAGATCGAGCTTTGCCACACGCTCAACGGCTCGGCTCTGGCTCTGCCTCGCATCGTCGCCTCAATCATGGAGGACTACCAGCAGGCCGACGGCACAATCAAGGTGCCGGAAGCACTTGTTCCTTACATGGGCGTTGACGTCATCAAGTAATCATCATTGGAACAATAGAAAAGGGCTGATTTCCGTTGGGAAGTCAGCCTTTTTTGTGTAGATGTCAATGTTTATGGCCAATGGACCTAAAGTAATCGTACTCAGAAGCTCCACTTCAGGGCCAATGTCGGGTTGAAGAAGAACGTCTGGTCATCGAATGTGTTGTAAACGAAGTTGTTCGAGATTTCCCATTCGGTGCCGATGCTCAGGTTCAGTCCTTCGCGCACGGTGTTCAGGTTGTACCACAACTGCGGTTCGGCGAGGAAGACGCATTGGCCATGATGATTAGCTTTTTCACCACGCCACAGGTCGAAGAATCCGCTGAAAGTCAATGATTTGTCGCAGAATGCTGTGTTCCAAACACCGGTCAATTGAAGCGAGTTGTAGGCCGATGTCCAGCCATAGCTCTTGAAGACGCGTTTGTACATCAATTGTACGCTGTAGGTGGTCGAGAAATCGGCGTTGTGACCGTTCCATGCACCGCCGAGCAGGGCCGACTGCTGGTAGCTGCCACTTGTGTTCAGGCCGCCGTCATATTCGATGTGGGCAGCGAACCCTTTTTGGCCAATGTTCATCTCGCGGCTCACTTCGGTATAGGCCGATTCGGTGAACTTGCGGCTGAAATCAACATCGACGAAGTAGAACCAGCTGCCCCACTGGTCGGCCGAGAAGTTCTCGAAGGTTACAGTGACCTTGGGTCGTCCCGCTTCGTGGTCGGAATAGATGTTGCGGCCCAGGTCGTAGTGCAACTGCACGTCCTGGGCTTTGGCCGTGAAAGACATGGCTGCCAAAACGGCTGCCGTGAGTGCGCATTTCAGTGTGGGAAGAAAATTTTTTTTCATAGGTTTCAGTAAATTTAGTTGGTGATTATTAAATAGAAGTCTGGAAAACCATAGCAGACTTCTTTTCTCTAAAGTTCAGAGCTTCACCCTCAAGTGGGTCAGATATCGGCCGTCAACCGACTCGCTTTCAAGCAGGAAGTCCTCGCCATAGAGCAGCGATAGCCTTTGTCGTAGTACCTTCATTCCGAGTCCGTGCTGGTGTGGTTTCGTGTTGTTGGCCAATGGATTTTCTTCGCTTTTCACATTGTTGTCGCTGCGGTAGTCCAGCCAGCCGTCGGTCTCGACAATCTGCAGGCGGATGGCGCCCGGCTCATTCAATTGGCCGCAATGCTTGAAGCAGTTTTCTATGAGCGGCAGGAGCAGGAGAGGGGCGATTCCGGCCTTCGGATGCTCCACGCGTGTGACGAAGGTGAGCGACTCGGCGAGCGGCATCCGCAGCCGCTGTAGTTCGACCAGCTGGGTGAGATGGGAAATCTCATCGGCCAATGAAACGCTGTCCTGCCGCGCGCTGTAGGTGAAATAGCGCATCAGGTCGCTCAGGTTCGTGACAGCGGTCGATGCCTTTTCCTGGTCCAGCCAGATGAGCGCGTCGATGTTGTTGAGCGTGTTGTAGAGAAAGTGTGGATTCAACTGGCTGCGCAACATGAGATTCTCGCTCTGGCTTTGCAGGAGACGGACCTCGGCCAAGCTTTCGCCATAGACAATGCCGATTGTGGCCAATAGAACTAACAGAATGACAAGCAGTTGCATCAGCAGCTCCATCTCGACGCAGAGCAGGAGTGTCGCGCCGGCTACAAGGATGACCCAACACTTGACGTAGAGCCAGAACAGTCGCCGCCGCGTGTAGATCTGATGGACGATATACAGGTCATCGTTCCATGTGCGATATTTCACCCACAGGTTCACCGCCCCGACAACGGCCAGGAAAAGCGCCAGCAGCGAGATGAGCGCGATGAATGGTGTGGGCAGAAAACCGAGCATTTTCTAATGTGGATGGATGATAGACAATGTCTGCGCCGCCGAGGGGCAGCACAGACATCATGTAATTATAGACAAAACTGTTTGTTCATTCGATCTTATTTTGCACCCGGAGCAGCGTCGTTGCCGACCATTTGGCCCTTGTCGAGCTTGTCGGTCGTGCCCGATTCGATCCGGAAGCCGCCCTTCGGCAAGTTTTCGCGGTGCAGTGCGTCGAGTATCGGTTCGGTCAGACCAGCCATTTTTGTGGCCGATGGACCTACGATGTCCATCACGATGACTTCGTTTGCGCCCTTCTTCAGCCAGCAGCCCGGCACATAGAGCGTCTGCTGCGGACCGATGCTCCAGATGCGGCCCATAGCATGGCCATTCACATAGACCTGTCCCTTGCCCCATGTCTCGAAGTTCAGGAACGTGTCGCCCACCTTATTAATATTAAAATAGCCGCGATGGTAACCCGGCTTCATGATGTCGGCAAGCTTCTTTGACCCCTCATAGCCCTGTGTAAAGGCGAGTGCAGGAACACTTCCCTTCACCTTGCCTGCAGCTACCTGGTCGTTGACGCCCTTCACCATATCAAGTGCCTTGACAGCAGTCTGATAGTCGTCGGGAATGGCGACGTTCATCCAGTTCTTCGGTGTCAGCACCATCTCCATGTTGTCCGTCTCAGTGGTCAGCGTGACGTTGCCCACGATGCCCTTGAAGTCCTTGATGGCGCGACCGAAGTTGATGCGGCCCATGCCTTCGACGATGATAAT
>CACZAY010000183.1:0-3608 GCA_902779265.1 uncultured Bacteroidales bacterium
GCGGCCTTCTTCTCGTCCAATGCCTTGCTTGCCGTCTTCAGCTCGGCCACTTCGGCCTTTGCAGTTTCGGCCTCGGCCTTCTTGCCCTCCTTCATCAGGGCGCCGATGCTCTTGGCGAGCTGGTTGCTCTTGGCCAAGTTCTCGTCGAGCTCCTTCTGGGTGGCACGACGCTCCTGATCTTTGGCGATAACGGCGTCGATGGCCTCCTTTGCATTGTTGAAATGCTTCTTATTCAAACCGGCAATAACGCGATCGTACTGCTCGGTAATCAATTTCATTGTTAACATATTGGTAGAAAATTTAAGAAGGACAACCGACAACTGAGTGTTCAGATGTCAATTGTCCTTTGTTAATTTCAGTGGACTTGTCGTTTATGACAGTGGTTCTACGCTGACGTACGACTTGTTCTCGCGCTTGCGGGTGAATACGACCTTGCCGTCGATGAGAGCGAAGAGGGTATCATCCTTGCCGAGACCTACGTTGAGGCCTGGGTTGTGCTTTGTGCCACGCTGACGAACGAGGATGTTGCCAGCCTTGACGATTTCGCCACCAAATTTCTTAACACCGAGTCGTTTGCTATGTGACTCACGGCCGTTCTTCGAACTACCTACACCTTTTTTGTGTGCCATAGTGCTTGTTTCCTTTCTTTTTAATAAGCGAAACCGCTTGGTTATGCAACAATAGACTTAATTAACACCTCGGTAAAGTGCTGACGTGAACCGACGAGCTTGTCGAAGCCCTTGCGACGGATCTTGTGGAACACCTTGATCTTCTTACCGCGTACCTCTACCTGAGATACCTCTGCTACAACCTTGGCACCTGCTACGACTGGAGTACCTACGGTGATAGCACCTTCGTTGTTCACGAGGAGCACCTTGTCGAAAGTGAGCTCGTCACCAACTTTTGCATCTGCGATGTTCAGAACGCAGATTTTCTGATCTGGCTCAACAGCGAACTGCTGGCCCTGAATCTCAACAATTGCGAACATTTGTTCAAAAAACTTTAATAGTTTCTCCGCGAGGCGAATCCCCAAACATCGGGTCTTGCTTTGATGAGCCTCAACTCGGAATCAGCGCGCAAAGGTAGTGATTTTTATGGCCAATGCGCCTTTCATCGGCAAGAAAAACGCTTTTTTCGCTGGATTTCTTTCCATTACGGCCAATTTTCAACCTCGACGTGACATTTTGACGGCCATTCTACGGCGCCCGATGGCGCGTCAACGGCACACGGCACGCACGCATTTGCCGAAATAGCGCAGGTTGCTGACCATGCCTACCTTGCTCGGATTGAAGTAGAGGAACCAGGCGTCACCTGCATGGTTTTCGAAGAGAGAACTGGACCAATAATAGCCTTCCGCGCCCACTTCCCGCCTCGACGTTCCGCTACAGAGACCGACCGACGGCAGGAAGATGTGAGGGTCATTGGCCACACTATACATCTCGTCCCGCGAGGTGCCCTCTCCCCCATGCCGGCGCGCATTCGGACGCTGTTCCGGATCCTCCCGCTGGCGGTATTTCTTCCGTCCGCGGTCTTCCGGGGTCTTGGCCTTATAGACAATCCAGCCGCGCGCACCGCTATCAAGATAGCTGTCGGTAAAGACCCAATAGCACTCGTTCACCAGCTCACGCTGTTCGGCATAGGTCGGCATCCGCCACTCACCGCCCCACAGGACGGCGGCCACGTCATCGGCCCCATCGAGCGCAGTCTTCCCGTCGGCCGCACAATAGCGCGTCTGCCGGTCATAGTCGCCGAAACTATAGGTGCTCCAATCGTAGTTTTTCTTGGCCGATGTCTCTCCCCACGCGACGCTGAAACCGGATTCCTCGGGCCGTTCGGCGCCGATGTTGCACGTTGCCCACTTGACGCTCAGTCCGAGATCGACATAGTCGTGGCCGTTGTGCGAGCCATGTTTTTGGCCAATGCCGTTGCCACCGCCCGCATCGCATCCTGCCATCGGGATGAGCAGCAGGAGCATCGGCCAACGAAAAAGATTTTTCAGCTTCATGCGCAAAGGGAAAGGAAAGGAACAAGAAGTTTCACGAGAAAAGAGCCAACAGCCCTTTCACTTCTTTTTCACTTTCCTTTCACTCCCTTTTAAGAATCAGACGATCTTCTCCAGCTGCGAGATGTTCTCATTGACCATCTCGTCGGTCACAACATAGTTCTGGAGTGAGCCGGAGAGATACTGGTCATAGGCCGTCATGTCGATCAGGCCGTGACCTGAGAGGTTGAAGAGGATGACCTTCTCTTCGCCCGTCTCCTTGCACTTGTTGGCCTCACGGATGGCAGCTGCGATGGCGTGGCACGACTCTGGTGCTGGAATGATGCCCTCAGCCTTGGCGAAGAGGATGCCTGCGTCGAAGGTCTCCAACTGTGGGATATCGACGGCCTCCATCAGCTTGTCCTTCAGGAGTTGGCTGACGATGACACCTGCACCGTGGTAGCGCAGACCGCCAGCGTGGATATTGGCCGGCATGAAGTTGTGGCCAAGGGTGTACATCGGCAACAATGGAGTATAGCCTGCAACATCGCCGAAGTCGTACTGGAACACGCCACGGGTGAGTTTCGGGCACGATGCCGGCTCGGCGGCGACGAAACGGGTTGTCTTGCCGTCCAGGATGTTGTGGCGCATGAATGGGAATGCGATGCCGCCAAAGTTCGAGCCGCCACCGAAGCAGCCGATCACTATGTCGGGATATTCGCCGGCCTTCTGCATCTGCTTTTCGGCTTCAAGGCCGATGATTGTCTGGTGCAGGGTGACGTGGCTGAGCACGGAGCCGAGCGTATATTTGCAGTTCGGGGTGCTTACGGCGAGTTCGATGGCCTCGGAGATGGCTGTACCGAGCGAACCCTGGTTGTTCGGGTCTTCGGTCAGAATCTTGCGGCCGGCCTTGGTTGACATTGATGGCGATGCAGTTACCTGTGCGCCGTAGGTCTGCATGATCAGACGGCGGTAAGGCTTCTGGTTGTACGAGATTTTTACCTGATAGACGGCGGCCTCCAGACCGAACACCTTGGCGGCGTACGACAGGGCAGCACCCCATTGGCCGGCACCCGTCTCGGTCGTCACATTGGTCACACCCTCCTTCTTGCAGTAGTATGCCTGTGCGAGGGCTGAGTTCAACTTGTGGCTGCCGACAGGGCTTACGCTCTCGTTCTTGAAATATATGTGTGCAGGTGTGCCGAGAGCCTCCTCCAGGCCGTAGGCGCGTACGAGAGGGGTCGAACGATAGTATTTGTACATGTTGCGCACCTCTTCCGGGATGTCAATCCAGGCGTGCGTCTGGTCGAGTTCCTGACGGCTCACCTCCTCGGCGAAGATTGGGAACAGGTCTTCAGGCTTGAGTGGCTCCTTGGTGGCCGGATTGAGTGGCGGCAGAGGCTTGTTGACCATGTCTGCCTGAATGTTGTACCATTGGGTAGGAATCTCCTCCTCACTGAGGAAGAATCGTTTCTGTTTTGAGCTCATGGATTATATATTTTAATGGTTAATTTAGTTTCAAAAACGCGCAAAGATACAACTTTTATTTCACTTTTGCAATCTTTCGGGCGGTTTTTGTGGCATTTTTTTCTTGGCCAATGAAAGTTTTTTTTTGATTGACAATTGA
>CACZAY010000183.1:3629-5408 GCA_902779265.1 uncultured Bacteroidales bacterium
AAAACAAATAACGATACCCACCGCGATCAATCTTTTGGCCGATGGGTATCGATAATTTTATGTCAAGGATGTAATTTTATTCTGCGGAACGCACCGCACGTACAGAGCAACCGTAATAGCGGTTGTTATTGGTCGTGTATGCATTGCTCGAAGAGAAGCACAGGCTAAACGCGTAGCCCGGGAGGCTCGCGTAGTGCGACGACGACCAGTAGTTGCCGTTCGAGCCGGCATTGCTGAGGTAGGTGTCGTTGCGACGGCCCGCAGCGGGCAGGAAAATGTAGTTGCCGTTCGTCTTGCTCTCCACCTTATAGCCATTCACACCGTTCAATGTCAACCACGTCCATGTGCATTGGCTTTTCAATTCATTCCATTCTGCCCAAGTCGGCATCCGCCAATCACCGCCCCAATTGGCCGCAGCGGCATCATCGGCAGTCTCCAAGACTATCTTATTATCGTAGAAACCATCATATCCGTAAGATGCTGCATACCCTTTCGGAATATACTTTGTATAGCCAACAGTCGGTGTCGTAATCGTATTTCCATCATTATCAACGGTAGTCTCCGTTGTCGTTTTGTACCACTTGTATGTGCTGATCGAAAAATCATGAGAAATGCCCTGGCCATATCCCACGGTCTCACCCCATGCGAAGTAGCTTCCATAGTCGGTCATAAGATTGGCACCGACATTCTTCGTTGCCCAAAGCAAACCGCTGGTCAGACCCAAATCCACAATGTCATTGGCCATCAAAACATTCACATCGAGAAATATTCCGCCTCGGGGTCGCCCAGATAGAGACCGGAGACGGAGGCTTGCGGATACATCGCACCGTTTTCCGTCAGGCTGATGCCGAGCGACTTCATATCGACCAGCTGGGCAAGCAGGAACATGTTGCGCTGTTCCGGCCACGACGGGTAGCCGACGGCGGGACGGATGCCCTGCCAACCGCGCTCCTTCTGCATCCGTTGGGCGATGAATTCGGCTGTGGCTTCGGCCAACCGGTCGCCGACGGTCTGGAGCAGCAGCACGTCGTAGTCGCCACCGCCGCGTTCGGCCTTCAGCTTTTCGAGCCGTTCGACGAAGGCCGCGCTCATCGTGCAGGCAAAGGCTCCGATGTGGGTGCGGTAGTCCGGCAGAGGCTGGTTTTGGCCGATGGCGTTCTGCTGCTCATCGGCCGTGGCAATGAAGTCGGCCAACGACTTGAGCCGGTAGGGTTCGCCCTTGGCCATTGCCTGCTTGTAGGAGGCGCATTCGGTGGTCTGGCGCGGCGTCGGCAGCACGACGGTCTCGTAATCGTTGACGTGGACGGAAATCTCATTGGCCACAACGTCGCTCACAGCGGGATAGAACCGCTGCTGGAATCGCGTAGAGAAGCGTTCGTCGGGGTCGTCGGCCAATTCCTGCAACAGCTTTTCCGCGTCGCGCTTGAGGTCGCGGCCCACGTCGCTGTCCTCCTTGGTGCGCCATGCCCAGAAGAAGTAGAGCCAGTCGATGAGCGGAATGAGCGCGCGCACCGGCACGGTGTCCTTGTTCGGGTTGCGCAGGGCCTCCTGCTTGCGGCGGTTCTCTTCGACGATGGCATCGTGCGTCGCCGGGTCGAGCAGACGGCTGATGAGCACCGGATTCTGTGCCGCATCGCGCACGTGGAAAACCGGTCCGTCGTAGTATGGCGCGATTTTCAGCGCGGTGTGCTTGGGCGATGTCGTTGCGCCGCCCAGCAGCAGCGGGATGCGGAGTCCGGCCTCCTGCATCTGTTCGGCCCCGTGGCGCATCTCGTCGAG
>CACZAY010000184.1 GCA_902779265.1 uncultured Bacteroidales bacterium
AGCGGTGGGGCATCCAGACGGGTGCATTCTATATGCGCAAGGGCGGCGATCATCTTTATTATTACGACAATGGCTTGGGCTATGGCGCTATCCTGCGTGACGAGGAGACTGACGAAGTGACCGCCCAGAGCATCGAACTGCAATCCCAGGCACGCTATTACATCAACTTGGCCAAGAAGTTCCGCCTCACGCTCAACGGTGGCTTCTACATCGACAAGTTTGTGGGCTCGACGTCAGGTTACCGCAATTGGAACATCGGCCCGCAGGTCGGCCTCGGCATCGATTGCTGGCATTTTTCGGGCAGCGTGACCTATCAGCCGGGTGTGTTCAAGACCGTCATCGAAGATTGTGACTCGCGTCAGAACAGCATCAGCGTGAACATTGGCTACCGTTTTTGGAAGAAATGACATTGGCCAATGCCTTGAATGAATGGAATGGGAGAGGACTGGACTATTTGCTTGGCTAATGAGGGCCGAAATGTCGTTACAGAGAACGTGAAAGATTATTCATTATATTAAATACAAATTAAAACTATAATTCCGATGGAGTTCGAATTTAGTCCGTTGACAGCCGTGAGTCCTATCGACGGTCGCTACCACAGCAAGACAGAAGTGTTAAGCAACTATTTCTCCGAGTTTGCTCTCATCAAGTACCGTGTGCGCGTCGAGGTCGAATATTTTATCGCCCTCTGCGAGCTGCCGTTGCCGCAGTTGGCCAATGTCTCAAGTGACGTTTTCCCGAAACTGCGTGCCATCTATCAGAACTTTACGCCGGCCGATGCCCAGCGCATCAAGGAGATCGAGAAGGTCACCAATCATGATGTGAAGGCTGTCGAATACCTCTTGAAGGAGGAGTTTGACAAGTTGGGACTTGAGGCTTTCAAGGAATTTATTCATTTCGGCCTGACCAGCCAGGACATCAACAACACCGCCGTGCCGATGTCCATCAAGGAGTGTGTCCACGAGGTCTATATCCCTGCCTTGCAGGAGGTTATCGACCAGCTTGCCGCCTATGCCGACGAGTGGAAGGACATCCCGATGTTGGCCCGCACGCACGGACAGCCGGCTTCGCCCACACGTCTGGGCAAGGAGGTGATGGTCTTCGTCTATCGCCTGCGCCAGCAGCTTGAACTTTTGAAGCAGGTGCCTGTGACGGGCAAGTTCGGCGGTGCAACGGGCAATTTCAACGCCCACCACATCGCCTATCCTGAGCGCGACTGGCGTGCTTTCGGCAACAAGTTCCTGAGCGAGAAGCTGGGCATTGGCCGAGAAGAATGGACTACTCAGATTTCCAATTACGACAATCTGGCTGCATTGTTTGATGCCCTGCGCCGCATCAATGTCATCCTGCTCGATGTTGACAAGGACTTCTGGCAGTACATTTCGATGGAGTACTTCAAGCAGCAGATCAAGGCCGGTGAGGTCGGTTCGTCGGCCATGCCGCACAAGGTCAACCCGATTGACTACGAGAATTCGGAGGGCAACTTGGGTATTGCCAATGCCATTCTGGAACACCTCGCCGTGAAGCTGCCCGTAAGCCGCCTCCAGCGCGACCTGACCGATTCGACCGTATTGCGTAACGTCGGCGTTCCGATGGGTCACATGCTCATCGCATTGGCCAGCACCTTGAAAGGCTTGCGCAAGCTCCTTTTGAACGAATCGGCCATCCGCCGCGATCTGGACAACGCCTGGGCTGTTGTGGCCGAGGGCATCCAGACCATCCTGCGTCGCGAGGGCTATCCCAAGCCATACGAGACCCTCAAGGCCTTGACCCGTGTCAATACGGGCATGAATCAGGAGACTATCGCCAATTTCATTGAAACACTGAATGTTTCGGAGTCAGTGAAAGCAGAGTTGCATGCACTTGCTCCTAACAATTATACCGGTATTTAATAATTTACTAACATTTTGATTGATTATGGAAGAAAATCAGAATCCACAAGCTGCCGCTCCACACAATGAGGGCGAAGACCAGCAGCCAAAGCGCCGTCCGCGCATCAGCGAATCCCACAACTTTGATCCATCGCAGAACGAGCGTTACCAGCGTCCTTACCAGCCTCGTCAAGGTGGCTATCAACCACGTCAGGGCGGTTTCCAGCCCCGTCAGGGTGGCTATCAGCCCCGCTATCAGCAGGGTGGCTACCAGCCCCGTCCGGGTGGTTACAACAACCGCTATCAGCAGTCTCCAATGAATGGAGGTGAGCAGAATTCGGCCGAAGGCGTAGAGAATACGCAGAGTGCCCAGTCTCAGGAGAATCCACAGGGTGGCTATCAGCCCCGTTATCAGCAGGGTGGCTACAATCGTCCGCAGCAGGGCGGTTACGGTCGTCCGCAGCAGGGTGGTTATGGTCGTCCGCAGCAGGGTGGCTACGGTCGTCCGCAGCAGGGTGGTTATGGTCGTCCGCAGCAGGGTGGCTATGGTCGTCCGCAGCAGGGTGGCTATGGTCGTCCGCAGCAGGGTGGTTACAACCGTAACGGTTATCAGCAGCATCGGCCAGCACCACGCAAACAGGGTTATAATCCACAGCGTCCCGTTGAATACACGGAGGCAATCGTTGATCCAAATGAGGAAATCCGCTTGAACAAGTACTTGGCCAATGCCGGTGTCTGCTCTCGCCGTGAGGCCGATGAGTACATCCAGAACGGCTCGGTCAAGGTCAATGGTGAGGTCGTAACCGAATTGGGCACCAAGGTGACACGCAAGGACAGCGTCCTGTTCAATGATCAGCCTGTCAGCCTGGAGCGCAAGGTTTACGTCCTGCTCAACAAGCCGAAGGATACCGTCACAACGAGTGATGACCCACAGGGCCGTCAGACTGTCATGGACCTCGTCCGCAACGCCAGCCAGGAGCGTATCTACCCTGTAGGCCGTCTGGACCGCAACACGACGGGTGTGCTTCTTTTGACCAATGATGGTGACTTGGCTTCTAAGCTGACCCATCCGAAGTATGTCAAGAAGAAGATCTATCACGTCTGGTTGGACAAGAATGTCGGCGAAGATGACTTGGCCAAAATCGCAGCCGGTGTAGAGCTGGAGGATGGTATGATTCATGCCGATGCCATTGCCTACGCCAACGAGGAGGACAAGAATCAGGTCGGTATCGAGATCCACTCGGGCAAGAACCGTATCGTGCGTCGTATCTTCGAGCACCTCGGCTATCGTGTTGTGAAGCTCGACCGCGTTTATTTCGCAGGTCTCACCAAGAAGAACCTGCCACGTGGCCGCTGGCGTCACCTCACCCAGCAGGAGGTTAACGTATTCAGCGACTATTTCCAGTTTATCAAACGCAAGATTAACGAAACCGACAACCACTATCGGAAACGTGTGGTAAGTGCACTGACGTTTGCGTTATTCTGCGACCTGAGCAATGTAATCTACCGACTGCAAAAACCTACCGTACGGAAGAAGTCGAGTTCGGAAATCCTCTTCACGCGGTTCATCAAACTGGTAGAGGAGAA
>CACZAY010000185.1 GCA_902779265.1 uncultured Bacteroidales bacterium
TGTATATTCGCGCCGAAAAACTATTGGATTGACTATTTAAAATTATAGATATGTGTCCCAAACCAGGCAATAAACACCGTTCCGCGCCGCGTCCGGACCGCATTGAGGTATTCTCGCCCGCCGAGGAGACCACGCTGTTGGCCTACCTGCTGCAGGCGCTCGCTCCACGTTCGCGTACAGAAATCAAGTCCATTTTGAGCCACAGCCATGTCAAGGTGAACGGCACGGCCACAACGCAGTTCGACCAGCCGCTTCATGCGGGTGATGAGGTGCTCATCAATTTCACGCGTCCGTTCTTCTCGCTCAGCAGCCGGATGGTGCGCCTGATCTACGAAGACCCCGACATCATCGTCATCGAGAAGGCCTCGGGCCTGCTGACCGTCCCCGCCGGCAACAACCGTGAGAAGACGGCCCAGAAGATTGTCGATGACTATGTCTATGCTTGCGACGGGCGCAGCCATGCTTATGTGTGCCACCGTCTGGACCAGTTTACGTCGGGCATCCTGATTTTTGCCAAGAACAGCCGCGTGCAGCAGCAGTTGCGTGATGCGTGGACCAGCTATGTGGTCGAACGGCGCTATCTGGCCATCTGCGAGGGTGTGCCCGAGCGCGAGGAGGGCGAGGTGCGCAGCTACTTGGCCGAAAATGCCGCCATGAAGGTCTATAGCACGCCGGATCCGGAGAAGGGCAAGCTCTCCGTGACGCGATATAAGGTGTTGAGGTCCAATGGCGCATACAGTGCCATCGACATCCAGCTGCTCACGGGACGCAAGAACCAGATCCGTGTCCACATGAGCGACTTGGGCTGTCCCATCGCGGGCGACAAGAAGTATGGCGCCAAGACCAATCCCTGCGGCCGTCTGATGCTGCACAACTACGTGCTCCAGTTCTTTCATCCCGTGACGCGCGAGAACCTGCGTTTTGAGCTGCCCATCCCGAAGATGTTCAGTGTCTGACGAACCCGCCATTGGCCATAATGATAAGATTGATTTCGGCCAATGCAACTGACGCAAACAACCTATTTTACCAACTATTAATATTAACCAAAATGAAACACAAGAAACGTATCCGTTCCATCATCGCCTATCTGGCGACCGGACTGATGATTGCGTATTTTGGCGCAAGTTGTAACAAGGAATCTGCCGTCAAGACAGGCGAGACCGATGGCGTTAGCGCGCGCTCGGCCTATATCCTCGGCAGTATCAACCTCAAGGAAATCAGAATGATGGATTCCGTTGAGGTGGGTGTCGAGGTCGATACATTGGCCACACTCAACACCGCACGCAAGTTCCCCGCAACGCTGGAGAACGACGGCTCATTCTGCGCGCGAGTCTATGGCCTGCGCCCCTCGCGTACCTATTATTACCGCGCCTACGCCAAAATGTCGCCCAGTCTTATCCAATGTGGTGAAATCGCGACTTTTACTGCGGCCAATGCCATTCTGCCGGAATTGAACGGCTATGAGGCGGTCGATCTCTCGCTGCCCAGCGGCATTCTGTGGGCGACGCACAACCTGGGGGCATTCAATGTCGAGGACTACGGTGACCTCTATGCCTGGGGCGAGACTCAGGGCATGAACGATGGAAAGAAGGCCTTCCGTGCGGCCGAGTACAAGTTCAGTTCCGGCCGATACACCGTCAGCAAATATTGTACGAAGGAGGAGCATGGCACCGTCGATAACAAGACAACGCTTGATTTGGAGGACGATGTCGCCCACGTCAAGTGGGGCGGTGACTGGCGGATGCCGAGCGAAGAGGAGTGGCTGGAGCTGAAGGAATACTGCACGTGGGAGTGGGTGAATCTGGAGGGTGTCTTGGGCTACAGCGTCCGCGGACGCAACGGCAACGTCATCTTCCTGCCCGCCGCCGGCTACCGGAGCAGCAAGGGCTATATCTACGCCGGGACCGTCGGCTATTACTGGACCAATTCATTGGCCAAAAATGAATCGTATTACGCCGAATATATTTTCTTTGACGAAGAGAAGATTGTAATCTTCGAGAACTACCGCTATTACGGATTTCCGGTTCGCGCCGTCTGTCCGTTCGGCAACTGAAACAAGACAAAATCGACAAGATAAAAGCCTCGGGACATCCTTGCCCCGAGGCTTTTCCGTTTCTTTGGGTTGGTGGCCGATGGTCATTGGCCAAAAAGAAAAAAGGCCAGACAGGAACTCCGTCCCGTCTGGCCACGCACACATTAACTATTTAATATTCTCCGTTTGACAGTATGCTTTAGAAATCGTCACCGCCGCCGAAGCCGCCACCGAATCCTCCGCGCTGGCCACCGCCCTGACGTTGGCCGCCGAACTGACCGTTGTTGCCGCGTTGGCCGCCGCCCTGCATCATGCGCATCATGCCCTGGCGGCTCAGCTGCTTCTCAAGATAGGCGATGTAGGTCTCGTCGCCGATGAGGGCGCGCAACTCCTTGCGGTATTGTGCGGTGAATGCCTCGCGCTTCTCCGCCATGGCCTTGCGCTCCTCGTCACTCAGGCGCTGGCCGCGCTGCTGGCGGAAATCGCCCATGATCTTGCGTTGCTCTTCCTGCTTGCTCTGCTGCAGGGCATAGACCTTCTGCAAGACCTCAGTGTTGATGTCCATGTGGTTGATGATTGCGGTGTCAACCACTGCATCCATCATTCGGCGTGCGCGCTGGCCGCCCTGACGCTGGTTGGAATCTTGGCCAATGGCATTGGCGCACATGACGAGGCAGATGCCTGCGAGAATCATAAACTTTTTCATAGTCTATTGGTTTTAAAATGTTATAGGATAAAAGTGTTTTCCCATTGTTGTTTGCCATTGTGACGTGGCAATATCCGGAAGGTTTAAGCCATTGGCCAAAAAAAATCAAATTTTTTGAAAAAAAAGATGGGGGGCCTTGTCCAATTCCCGAAAAATCACTACCTTTGCACCCGCAAATCCGCAAATTCCGGTGTTTGTCCTGCTTGGAGAAGCAAGTATTAACCTATTAAAATCAATTGCGAAATGGCTACAAAGATCCGTCTTGCACGACATGGTCACAAGGACTACGCTTTCTATTCAATCGTAGTCGCAGATAGCAGAGCGCCACGTGATGGTAAGTATATTGAGAAAATCGGTACTTACAATCCAAACACGAACCCTGCTACAGTAGATTTGAAATTCGAGCGCGCACTCTATTGGGTAGAGACTGGTGCTCAGCCAACCCTCACCGCCCAGCACATCCTCTCTCACGAAGGTGTCCTGTTGATGAAGCACCTCAATGGTGGCATCAAGAAGGGTGCCCTCACCGAGGCTCAGGCTCAGGCCAAGTTCGACGCCTGGAAGGCTGGCCGCGACGCTAAGATCGCCAAGGTCGTTGCCAATCAGGCTGAGGCAGCCAAGAAGGTTGCAGTTGCTGCTGCCGAGGCTGAGGTTGCTGTGAAGAAGGCTAAGGCCGAGGCTGTTGCTGCCAAGAAGGCTGAGCTCGCTGCCAAGGCTG
>CACZAY010000186.1 GCA_902779265.1 uncultured Bacteroidales bacterium
AATATCGCTCTCGCACTGCTCTACCTTTTTCTTGACTGATCTCTCAGTCAGGCTTTGTACTACTTGTCTTTTCTTAGTTTCAATCACTCAAAGATCGTTGCGCAAACGTTTTCAGAACTTGGTTGGAACCGTGTTCCTTTCGTTTAGCGGGTGCAAAGATAGTGGCTTTTCTCGAGACTTCCAAATTTTTCTGTGACTTTTTCGAAAAATTCTCAAAATCGGGGGCCTGAGCAGGCCAAAACGACAGTTTTTGAAATTCACAGATGGCAAAAGATGCAAAATCTGACAGTTTCGGCGGGGTAAAATCATTGGCCGAAAAGCGTTTCTTATTGTTTTCTGCCGGTTTTATGGCCAATGGTACCGGATTTTTCCTGTTTTTCCTTCTCGCCGGGCTCTTTTCTTCTCGCCGGACGATTCTGCAATACGTTCTCTCGCCACCGAATTGAGACGATTTCGCCTTGCCAGATTGGGGACATCGGCCACGAATCCGGGAATACACATATATAATATAAAGGCGCTGGCCAATGCCGAAGCGCTATGAAGGTTCTATGAAGAATTCCGCACTCAAAAGGACACACGCATCCATGTCTAATCGATAAAAAAATCATCGACTAAATAGACAGACTTCCGAGCTCGTGTAATAGCCGTGTAAAACCATTGATACTTTTCTTTGGTCGAGTTGCCGGTAATATTGCGTGGCGGTTGGACGAAAACGTTGTTCCACTCTCCGCCCTGCGACTTGTGACACTTAGCCTCAGCAAATCGGCTTTTACACAGGACCCGAAAAGCCCAACAAATACCGGAAACGCTTCAATGTTTCACTACATTTCGTGTTACTTGGGCAAATGAACACCAAGTCCTTATATCCGAAGGACGTTTCTCATTCAATTTCTGTCAGGTTTTAGGGCAAGAACCATTCAACATTTTCTAGGGTAAGATTTCCTTCTTTCCACTTTCTTACACTCTGCGTGCAATAAAATCCATTGGCCAACAAAATTGATTTCAATTTATGGAGGATTCTCCGCTACACTCAGAATGACAACGGGGAGAAAAAGCATCGGCCATAATACGCTGATAATACCTTCATAGAAGGTTCATAGGGCCTTCGGGAAATACTTGCCATCGGCCAAAAAAGAAATTTTCAGCCTCGCGCAAACAATATTTATTTAAGGGATTCGTTCTGTCTTCACATCTGTGTTCCTATTCATGGTTATCTCCAAGCGAAAAAAGATATTCTTCGGACTGATGGCGACGCTCCTGATCGGGAGTGTCTCTTTTGCTGCGCCCTCGCTGGGGTGGAGTCTCGGGGTTATGGCCGATGACGATGCCGACGCGACCGAGGAGGCCATCGATGAACGCAAGGACGGCAAGGCCCGATGGGGCGTGGCCCGCACCTCGCCCGATGGCGTCCAGGAGCTGCAGAAGGCGCATCCGGGTGACCTGCGCAGCCCGAAGAACGTGACGGAAAGCATTGAATATGACTGGAAGAACGACCGCTATCTCGTGCGCACGAAAGTCGGCGAGCAGCAGCTGGGCTACACCATCCCGATGTCACGCAAGGAGTACATGAGCTACACCGAGAGGGCGGTGCGTGCGGCCTATTTCCGCGAGCAGAACCAGAAGGCTTTCGACGAATATGAGGGCGGCACAGGGCTGGACCTGCTCGACATGTCGTTCAGCCTCGGTCCGGCCGACAAGATTTTCGGCAAGGGCGGACTGCAGGTCAAGACAAGAGGCTCGGCCAGCATGAGCATGGGACTGAAACGCAACAAGATAGACAACCCGACCCTTTCGCAGCGCGCGCGCGACGTGAAGTCGTTCGACTTCAACGAAGATATACAGCTGAACATGACGGCCTCGGTCGGCACCAAGATGTCGTTCAACCTGAACTACGACACCGAGGCGACCTTCGACTTCGACCGCAACCAGTTCAAGCTGGCCTACCAGGGCGACGAGGACGAAATCATCCAGGACCTGGAGGCGGGCAATGTCTCGATGACGACGGGCAACGGCCTGATCTCGGGCAGCCAGGCGCTCTTCGGCATCAAGACGAAGCTGAAGTTCGGCAAGCTGAACGTGACTGCGCTATTGGCCAAACAGGAATCGTCCAGCAAGACCGTCTCAAGCAAGGGCGGCTCGACGAAACGCAGCTATGAGATTATGGCCGATGCCTACGACCAGAACCGCCACTACTTCCTGGCGCAGTATTTCCGCGACACCTACGACCAGAACATGTCGCGCCTGCCGCTCATCGCATCGGGCGTGGAAATCACGAAGATTGAAGTCTGGGCAACGAACAAGAAGGGCACCTACGACAACGCGCGCAACATCCTGGCCTTCATGGACCTGGGCGAATCCGTCCACATCGGCAACGGAAGGTGGAGCGACATGAGCGCCAATGGACTGCCTGAGAATAAGGCCAATGACCTGTACGAGACCATCAGCGGAGCGTACAGCGGCGTGCGCGACATCACCAACGTGACGACGACGATGCAGGACCTGGAGGCGCAGGGCGTGACGGGCGGCACGGACTATGAGAAGGTGGAGTCGGCGCGCCTCCTGAACAGCAGCGAATATACGCTGAACAGCAGCCTGGGCTATATCTCGCTGAAGTCACAGCTGGACGACGACATGGTATTGGCCGTAGCCTTCCAATACACCAAGGGCGGACGCACCTACCAGGTGGGCGAGTTCTCGACCGACAATCCGGGCAACACGACCCAGACGCTCATCGTCAAGCTGCTGAAATCGACGGCCGGCAATCCGGAGACGCCGCTCTGGGACCTGATGATGAAGAACATCTATTCGCTGGGCGTGACCAACCTGCAGAAGAACAACTTCAAGATGCAGGTGCAGTACATGAGCGATACGGCGGGCGTCTATACGAACTTTCTCAACGAGGGGCCCGTCGCCCAGCAGCTGCTCATCAAGGTGATGAACCTGGACCGCCTGAATGCCAACGACGAGAGCCATCCGGACGGCCAGTTCGACTGGGTGTCAGGCTATACGGTCAATCCGATGTCGGGACGCATCATCTTCCCCGTCGTCGAGCCGTTCGGCAGCCACCTGGCACAGAAGCTCGGGAGTGAGGCATTGGCCAACAAATATTGCTATAACGAGCTGTATGACAGCACACTGACCATCGCCCAGCAGGTGGCCGAGAAGAACAAGTTCCGGCTGAAGGGCGAATATGTGGCATCGAGCGGCGCAGAGATTGACCTGGGCGCGATGAACGTGGCGCGCGGCTCGGTCGTGGTGACGGCGGGCGGTGCGACGCTGGTCGAAAACAGCGACTACACCGTCGATTACAACATGGGCATCGTGACCATCCTGAACGAGAACATCATCGAGAGCGGGACGGCGGTCAACGTCAGCCTGGAGGACCAGGACAACTACTCGATGCAGCGCAAGACGATGATGGGCG
>CACZAY010000187.1 GCA_902779265.1 uncultured Bacteroidales bacterium
TCGTCACCACGACTACCCACAAGTCGCTGCGCGGTCCTCGCGGTGGTGCCATCATGATCGGCAAGGACTTCCCGAACCCCAAGGGCGTGTTGACTCCCAAGGGTGAAGTCAAGATGATGTCTGCCTGTCTCGACAGCAGCGTCTTCCCTGGTACGCAGGGCGGTCCATTGGAGCACGTCATCGCTGCCAAGGCTGTCGCTTTCGGCGAAATCCTTCAGCCTGAGTTCAAGGAGTATGCCAAGCAGGTGAAGGCTAACGCTGCGACATTGGCCAATGAACTTATCAAGCGCGGCTTCAAGATCATCTCGGGCGGCACTGACAACCACTCTATGCTGGTTGACCTCCGCACCAAGTATCCTGACTTGACCGGCAAGGTGGCCGAGAAGGCTCTCGTTGCTGCCGACATCACGGCCAACAAGAACATGGTTCCGTTCGATTCTCGTTCGGCCTTCCAGACTTCGGGCATCCGTCTCGGCACTCCTGCCATCACGACCCGTGGTGCCAAGGAGGATCTTATGGTTCAGATTGCAGCATGGATTGAAGAGGTGCTCAACGACCCGGAGAACGAGGCAGTAATCGCCAAGGTTCGCGGTGAGGTCAACGCCACGATGGCCAAGTATCCTCTCTTCGCCTATTGATTGACACATCTTTAAATATCGAGCGGCGCATCAGTCTTGTCTGGTGCGCCGCTGTTCGTTTGTTTTTTTTATGGCCAATGCCTCGTCGTCGGCCAGGAAGGTCGGGATAATAATACCATTGGCCACAAATTCAGAAAAGAAGCGAGCCGCATTCCTGTTGAGGGTGCGGCTCGTTTGTCGTCTCTAGATTCTCAGCTTCTCCATCCAGCTCCGGCCCTTCAGCCGCCACAGGAAAATCGCGCCACGGAAACAGAGTTCGATGGCCATCGCCATCCAGTAGCCGACCAGTCCGAGGCCGAGCACTTTGGTGAAGATCAGGGCCAATGAGATGCGCACGACCCAGATGGACGCGAGGTTCATGCCGCACGGGATGAGCGTGTCGCCCGCGCCCACAAATACGCCGTAGCAGACAATCTGGGCGGCGAACATCGGCTCGGCGAACGCCTCGATGCGCAAAACCCGCGTAGTGAGCGCCTGCACGGCATCGTCGGGCGTCATGAGCAACATCACAGCCGGCGCGGTGAGGTACATCACGATGCCCATCACGGTCATCACCGCCATGCCAAGCCCCACGGTGATATGCGCGAAACTGTGTGCCAACGGCTTGCGCTGCGCCCCCAGGCTCTGTCCGACGAGGGTCGTTGCGGCATCGGCCACGCCGTGTCCGGGCATATAGCAGAGGCTTTCGACGATGATGCCGAACGAATTGGCCGCAATGGCAATCGTGCCCAACGGCGCAATGATGACGGTCGACGCAACGTGGGCGGCGCACATCACGAAATGCTCGGCTCCCATCGGCCATGCAATGTGCCACCACTTGTGCAGCGTGCGCCGACAGGGGACGAACGACGAGCGGTCGGTGTGCGGCTTCGGGGCATCGGCCAATGAAATTTCTATTTCAGATTTATTATTTAATATTTCTTTCTCAGCATCCAACGAAAGGCGCAACGTCTCGCTGCGGAACAGCAGGTAGGAGGTTATGGCCAATGCCACAATGCCGTAGGCTAAGGCCGACCCCACAGCCGCGCCGAACACGCCCCAGCCCATGCGGAAGATGAAGATCCAGTTGAAGATGACGTCCAGCAGACAGGCCGTCGCCATCATCACGCTCGGCACCTTGACGTTGCCCGCACTGCGCAACATTCCGGCCGACAGCGCCATCAGCGTCATGAAGGGCAGCATCGTGGCCGATATGGCGAAGTAGATCGTGGCATCGTGGCAGATGTCCGACGCACCGCCCAGCCAATGCGGAAGCTGTCGGGCAATGCCGACGCCGATTGCGGCCAATGTCACGCTGAACAGCACGGCGCACAAGAGCGACTGACGCAGGATGTGGCGCGCCTCCTCAAAGCGGTTGGCCCCAATCTGATGCGCCACCTGCACGCTGAAGCCCGCACCGAAGGCATGGCACAGGCCGCCGAACAGCCATATCGTCGAACTGACCAGTCCGATTGAGGCCGATGCTTCGGCTCCCAGGCTGCCCACCATCGCCGCGTCGATATATTCCATGACGATCTGCACCAGCTGCGCCAACATCGCCGGCACACTCAACATCGCCGCAAGCACAATCTGCTCACGGCGCGTCATGTCGGCTCCCTGCCGGATTTTGGAAAGCAATAAATCTTTGTTCATCCAAAGTTAGGAAATAAGAAATAAGAATTAAGAGTTGGTTTTTGCCCGCATGGAACTCTTATTTCTTAATTCTTAATTTTTAACTCGCGTATCAAGCGGAGCACTGCCTCGCGCAACGTCGCCCGCGGACAAGCCAGATTGATGCGCAGGAAGCCCGCGCCCGCCTTGCCGTAGTCCGATCCGGCGCAGAGCCATACCTTGCCGTTTTCGAGCAGTTCATTGGCCAATGCCTTGTCGTCCATGCCCTTACGCTCGCAGATGGCGCGGCAATCGACCCACATCAGATAGGTGGCTTGAAGGTCGGCGACGGCAATGTCGGGAAATCCGCGTAGCAGCTCGTCGCGCACAAACAGGTAGTTGTCCCACAGGTAGTGGCGCAGTTCGTCGAGCCATTCGCCGCCCTCGGTGTAGGCCGCAATGGTGGCTTCGATGCCGAACGGATTCACGTCGCACACCTCGTTCAGATTGATGGCGCGGTCGATGCGGCGGCGCAGGTCGGCATCGGCCACAACGAGGAAGGCGTTCTGCAGGCCGGCCGTGTTGAAACTCTTGCTGGGCGATGCGCAGACGACATAGCGCAGGGTTTCGGCCGATGTCATTCCATCGGCCATGACGCGGCCCAACGGCGTGTAGGTGAGATGTGGTGCGGCCAGTTCGTTGTGAATCTCATCGGCCACGAGGGTCACGCCATGCGCGGCGCAGAGTCGGGCTATGCGGCTCAGCTCGTCGGCCGTCCAGATGCGTCCCACGGGGTTGTGCGGGTTGCAGAGCAGCAGCACGGTGGTCTTTTCGAGGGCAAGGGCATCGGCCAACGCCTCCCAATCAATCGCGTAGTGGAGCGTGCGGCGGTCATCGGCCGTAAAAAGCAGCGGCACCTCGACCGTCTGGCATCCGGCATTGCGCACGAGGTTGAAGAAGATGTTATAGACCGGCGTGAGCAGCACCACGTTGTCGCCCGTCTGACATACCGCCTTGAGCGTCGCAGCGATGGCCGGCACCACGCCGATGGTGTAGAGAATCTCGTTGCGGCCGATGTTCCAGCCGTGGCGCGTGGCGAACCAGTCGATGATGGCGGCGTAGTAGGCATCGGGCACCATCGTGTAGCCGTAGCATCCATGTGTGGCGCGACGCATGACGGCCTCCCGGCGCGGGACATTCATCCCACTTCATGCTGCCTGTGTCGCGGCGGTCGATGATGTTGTCGAAGTTTGCCATAAGTAAGAGAGACCCCCTCCCAACCTCCCCGAGGGGAGGAGTTTGCCCAACTGGACAAAGGAGATTACTTTTTTGTGTTAATGAATCGTGTTAGTATTTAGCGTGAGCGCAGCGAACTTTTAGAGCTTTAGCCCTTAGTGCAACTCCGTTGCATTTGCCGCGTCAGCCTTAACGTGAGCGTCAGCGAACTATTAACATGAGCGAAGCGAATATTAGCGCAGCCATCGGCTGCCATTAACATTGCGTGACAACGCAATCTTTTGGTTCCTTCTGGTTCTCGTCGATGATGAGTTCGCCGATTTTTCCAGCTACGCGGATATGGCCGGCCGACGGATTCTTGATCGATGTGACATCGCCCTTGATGGTGGCCTCGACGGTGCTGTATTCGAACATCAGATTGGCATCGGGGCCGAAGGTGCAGTCTTCGAGCACAAGTCCGTCAACGTAGCAGAGCAGCTGTTCGCCCGTCAGGTGGCAGCGCACTAAGCGGATGTTCTTGCCGTACCACGCGAGATATTCGCCGTTCAGTTCGGAGTCGTAGATGGTGACGTTCTCGGCCTCCCAGAATGCATCCTTTGAGTTGATGACGGCGTTGCGGATGGTGACGTTCTTGGCATACTGGAATGAATAGTTTCCGTCCTGCCGGTAGTCGGCGATGTCGATGTCCGAGCAGTGCATGAAGAGGTAGTCGGCCTTGGCGATTGTGACGTCGCGCAGACGGATTTTGGAGCAGTCCCAGAAGGTTTCGAGCGCGTTGGGGAACTGCGTCCGGTTCACCTCGATGCCGGTCATGCGGCGGAACATCTTCGGCGCATCGACCTGACAGTCGTTCATCGTGCAGTCGTGGCTGTACCACAACGACGAGCGCGCACTTTCGGCAAAATAAGAGTGTTCGACGAGGAACGTCCGGCACTCCCACAACACGTATTTGCCCTCGAACCGGCCGACTCGCCCACGTGAATGGTCACGTGGGCAAGTTCGACGTCATGTGCTGTGTAGAGCGGCCTCTCGCCGCCAAATTCCTGATTACTTATAAGTTTCATATCTAACATTTTGGGTCTTGATCTGGCTGTCCTTATCGACATCCTCGCCCTTGACGGTGTAGAACAGTGTGCAGTCCTTCACCTCAATGTCGTGCACGCACTTGCGGCCCTCCAGCGGCACGGTTTTCAGACCATAGCGGCACTCGCGGCACACGACACGCTCAATGTGGATATCCTGCCAGTCGGGAGCGTAGTCGTTCAACTTGTACGCATCCTCCTTGGCCTTTTGCTTGGCCTTCTTCTTGTCCGATTTTCCTTCGTCGGTCGCAGTTCCGGCCTGCTTTTCGAGCATCTTCTTGTAGTTATTGTCGATGTAGGTGCAGTCGAAGACGATGGCCTCGTCCTTGATGTCGTTCATCACGATGTCGTAGCAATAGACCTGGCTGGTGCGTCCGCCGCGACCCAGACCGCTCTTGAAGCGCAGGCCGACGTCGGTGCCCGACATGGTGCATCGGCGACAGATAATCTTGTTCATGCCGCCCGAGCAGTCGCTGCCGAAGACGAGTCCGCCGTGGGCATGCCAGACGATGTTGTCCTGAATCAGCATATCGGAACATGGGCCGGCCTCGACACCTTTCGCGCCCTCACCGCCCTTCAGACAGATGCCGTCGTCGCCCGCATCGACAATGCAGTTGACCACGAGCGCGGTCTGGACGTTGGCCAAGTCGATGGCGTCGCCGTTCTGCGCGTTCCACGGACAACGCACCGTAATGCCGTCGAGGATGACATTCTTGCACTTGACCGGATGGACGTGGAATCGTGGCGAATTCTGCGCCGTAAAGCCCTCGAACAGAATGTTTTCCGACTTCGTGATGCGGATCAGGTCGTTGCGCAGGCCCTCCTCCTTGGTGGCAGCCTTGGCAGTGTCGCCCTTCACGAGGTTGATGTTCTTGAAGTGCTTCAGGTTGAACGGCATCCAGAGGTCGCCCTTCGGCGTGATGTAGCCGCCCATGCGGTTGAATGCCTTCCATTCCGAATCGCTGTTCTTGTTGCGCTTGGCCGGACGCCAATATTTTCCGTTGCCGTCCAGTGTTCCCTTGCCCGTGATGCTCACGTCGTGCAGTTCGGTGCCGCCGATGAGAGGCAGGAAACGGCCCTTGTCGTCGCCGTCGTCGAACAGAATCTTTTCGGGCGAGAAGATGACCAACGCATTGGCCTCAAGGTGCAGGTCGATGTTGCTTTTAAGTTCGATGGGACCCGTCAGCCACACGCCGGCAGGGACGATGAGGTGGCCGCCGCCCTTCTTGCTCAGGGCATTGATACCCTTGCGGAACGCATCGGTGCAGAGATCGACGCCATTGCCCATGGCGCCGAAATCGGTCAACTTCATGGTCAAATCGGGGATGACAGGTGCCTTGACCTGCTCCAGTTCGACAGGCAGGTCGGTGTAGTGCGAGGTGTAGTCACGCTGGGCATTGGCCATAACGCCGATGACCATCAGTGCGAGGGTGAAGAGTTGCTTTCTCATTGTGTCTTGTGTTTCAGTAATAGGTCTTTTCTTTCTTGTTATTGTCTTGTTGGCCAATGCCTTTAAATCATTTATTGGCCGATGTTCCTGTTCAGACGCTCGTAAATCCGGTCCACAATGGTGCGGTTGCCGGCCACGATCGAGATGTGGCGGTCATTGCGGAAGGGACGCACTACGCCGCCGGCCTCCTCGACGATGAGCGCTCCGGCACAGGCATCCCACGGCTTCAGGTCGAGCTCCCAATAGCCGTCTAGCAGGCCGCAGGCCACATAACACAGGTCGAACGCAGCCGAGCCCATGCGCCTGATTCCGCGTATTTCGGGGATGATGGCCAATGCGTTGTCCAGATTGTTCACCGGATTCGTCCGCTTGTCATACGGGAAGCCCGTGGCCAATACACATTCGCCCAGGTCCGTCTTGCGCGACACGTGGATGAAACGTCCGTTCCAGCTTGCGCCTTCGCCCTTCACTGCGCTGAATAACTCGTCGAAAAACGGCACATAGACCACGCCCACGACCGTCTCGCCCTTGTAGCGCACGCCGATGCTCACGCAGAAGATGGGCAGTCCCTGGCTGTAGTTGTTCGTGCCGTCCAGCGGGTCGATGACCCATTCCCATTCGGCATCGGACTTCGCACTGTGTTCGCCGCTCTCCTCTGCCAGAATATTATGATCCGGATAGCGCTCGCCGATGCGTTGCAGCAACAGCGTCTCGCAGGCCTTATCGACCTCGGTCAC
>CACZAY010000188.1 GCA_902779265.1 uncultured Bacteroidales bacterium
CATCAGTGTATTGCTACACCATGCTGCCCCTCGACTTGCATGTGTTAGGCCTGTCGCTAGCGTTCATCCTGAGCCAGGATCAAACTCTTCGTTGTAAATATCGTCTATGACCCTTTCGGGTTCATAAATCTGTTTGAATTGACCAGGTTCTTTTTGCTTGCACTGCTATGTCTCCATAGCACCTATTCTTGTCTTAGTTTCACTCTGTCAAAGAACTTGTTTGCTTTCGTTTTTTGCGAAAAGCGAGTGCAAAGGTATAGCAAAAAAAATCAAGTTCCAAATTTTCCCATGACATTTTCAGAAAAAATCGGCCAAAAAACCTTTTTTTGTAACTTTCCCTTTGCAGATTGAGCAAAATAGACTACCTTTGCAGCCGAAAATGACCAAATAATTATGAAAGATTTTGCCTTCAAATGCGAGATGAAAACCCGCGATTACGAGTGTGACGTGCAAGGTGTAGTGAACAATGCGAACTATCAGCACTATCTGGAAGTGACCCGTCATGAGTTCATCCAGAGTGTGGGCGAGAGTTTCGACGGATGGCATCGACGGGGAATCGACGTCATGGTATCGAAAGTCATCATCAACTACAAGGCGTCGCTGCACGGTGGCGAAGAGTTCATCTCATGTTTAAATTTAAAGAGGACGGGAGTCCGATACGTCTTCAATCAGGAAATCTACCGGAAAAGTGATGAGAAGCTCTGCATTACGGCCGAGGTCCATTGCGTATGCGTAGTGGATGGCGTCCTGACCCGTGGCGACGAAATAGCCGACACCTTCAAGAAATTTCTGACGACACAAGACTGAAACGATGGACGAAGAACTCAAACACGTCATTGCGCTCATCTGTATGCGCGGCATCGGTTCGATGTACGCGCGTCTGCTCATCAACACCTTCGGTTCCGCGCGTGAGGTTTTTATGGCCGATGAATCATTGCTGAAAAACATTCCTCGCGCAGGACAGCTGCTGATAGAGCAGCGCAACGACCCAGCACTCATGGAACGCGCCGAGAAGGAGTTCGCATTCATCCAGAACCACCACATCCAGACATTGGTCTATGGCCAAGAGGGCTACCCCACGCGATTGTTGGATTGCGCCGATGCGCCTGCCCTGCTGTTCCACATTGGCCAGACCAACCTCGACAGTTCACATATATTAAGTATTGTAGGCACACGCAATTGCACACAATATGGACGCGACCAAGTCAGGCAGCTTGTGACCGACCTGAAGTCGGCCATTCCCGATCTGCTCGTCATCAGCGGACTGGCATTGGGCATCGACATCTCGGCCCATCGCGCAGCATTGGACAACGGAATCACCACCCTGGGCGTCGTGGCCCATGGACTGGACCGCATCTACCCTGCCGCACACCGCAATATCGCCAAACAGATGATTGCACAAGGCGGCGGCCTCCTGACCGAATATTGCACAGGGACCGAACCCGAACGCGGCAACTTCCTCGCGCGTAACCGCATCATTGCGGGGATGGCCGATGCCGTTCTCGTCGCCGAAAGCAGCGAGACGGGCGGTTCGCTCACGACGGCATCCATCGCTCTGGACTATGGGCGCGACGTATTGGCTTTCCCCGGACGCGCGACCGATGAGCACAGCCGGGGCTGCAACCGTCTGATACGCACTAACCGCGCCGCGCTGATTACCAACGTCGATGACATGCTGGAAGCCCTGAACTGGGGCAAAAAGCGACCGAAGGCCATGCAACGGAGCATTGAATTTGAGGAGGAGGAGCTGCTTTCCCCCATTGGCCGACGAATCATGAAACTGCTGAAGGAACGCGGCGACCTACGTCTCTCACAACTGACCGACGCCCTACCAGATGTAGATCGAGCAACCCTTCTGGAAGAGCTGCTCGATCTGGAGATGAACGATAAGATACGGACCTGCCCGGGCGGCAGTTATCAGCGGAAATGACCTTGTTGGCCAATGCCTTTTACCCGCCCGACGAATGCCATTGGCCGAAAATCAAATCTCGAAGTCAAGACACGTGCGGACGGCCGTAAACGGGCGGACCTTGCTGTCGGCCACAGCGACATGGGCGGGGTGGACGGCATAGCCGCGCAGGGCCTCGGGGCTCTCCAGCGTACTGTCGAGCATGACGTCGGCATTGGAAGAATCCAGACGGCCATCGACGTGGACATGGATGTCAACCAATCCGGGCACCTGCCCCTTCAAACCCTCCAATCCGGCCTTAATCCCTTGTTTTACAGTCTCTTTTTCGGCCGATGACAAATCATCGCGCAATTTCCAGAGGATGATGTGTTTTACCATTTCAATTCAGTTTTCAAGACCTTTGCACCATTGCAAAGCGGCGCAAAGGTAGCGCATTCGGAGCAAAAAAGCAAGACTTTTCGACGAAATCCATTGGCCAATACCCCATTTTATGATAGCCGATGCACATTGGCCAACCTCTCATTTAAGACTTCGCACAATTCTTTCGCCTTTACAGAGACGCCGGAGACTGAAATCGACTCCTGCGCACCACTTGTCCGAAGATTAAACCGGCGGGCGAGGCGGGCCACGATATTTGCATCGGCCAATTTTCTGAGCTCAACATCCGCCTTGTAATGGATGCCGATCATATTATTCTGGCGTCCCGCAAGCAGTTCGAATCTTTCTACCTCGGCAAAACGGATTTCAATCCATTTCCATGCGCCGTTACAAACGATGCCTTCATCGGAAATGGTCAGGAATGGACGGCCCGTCAACCGTTCCCGCAACAATCCGAAAAGCATCAGAAGCGCACCGAGCCCGAAAAAGATGATGCCACACCACGCAAAAGACTTTTGGAAAGAACTTAAAGCCGTTTCTTGCAGGATAGCATAAAAAACGATGACAAAAGCCACACAAATCATAATCATGAGGGACATTCGCCATACGGAATGATAAATTTTGATTTCCTTCATAAAGTTGGTATTTATAATCTGTGTTATATTAACTTGTTTCAAACCTGTAGGCTGTAAACAATTGGCACAAATATACTTATAACGACAATAATTCACAAAAAAAAATGAGAAACCTAAAATCCGCAACTAATAATCTTTCGTCTAGAGATTCACGTTATGGTGTCTTGTATGGCTTAACAAATTAAAATATAGTCCGTCATGTGTTGAATCGGGCACAATTCCCCTTACCCCATCAAGCATGCAGGTGGGGGATGTTGTGGTTAACCCTCAAAGCAAACCTGCTCATCCATCAGCGAGAGCAAAAGGGTTCAGGTATGACTTGTTGTCCGTGTAGATGTTCAGTTCATAGCGCCTTGCCGTCCTTATCCACTTGGCAGGCACCACTTGGCAGGCACGCTGATGAACTTGAACACGAATGCCTTGATACGGCTGTTCCTCTTCAGTCCGAAGGCTTTTGTGTCAAGCCTGTCCATGAGGAACTTGTAGAAGTTGCGTATGAGTGCTGTCAGCAGCAGGAAGACTGTATTCTCTGCCATGAAGGACTTTGGCAGCCTTGCCCACCCGAAGCCGTTGTTCATGTCGTCGAGGATGCGTTCCTTGCCACCCCTGAGGTTGTAGAACTCCACGATTTCGCGGTTGGTGGAGGTATAGTCGTTGGTCAGAATGCAGCGGTAGGTGTATTCTCCCTCCCACAGGTCCCGCTCCCCATCCGTGCGTCGCTCTCGCTGGATGACAAGGCGGTATGCCTTCCCCTCCCATTTCTCTACGGTGATGGAGTTCAGCTCATACTCGATGCCGTTGATCTCCTCCTTCTTCCATCCCCGCAGTGCCAGCAAGCTGTCATAGAGCGAGGCGCAGCGGTTGGCGCGGATGTAGAAGTGCTCGGAGTGCCTCTCGATGGTCTCCACAATCTCTCGCGAGCAGGAGCCGCAGTCCATACGGGCGCGCCTGATGTGGATTCCGTTCAGCTCAAGATTCGAGAAGATGCGCTCAAGCGTGTCCTGCTGGTGGAAACGGACATTGGCATTGCCGTCGCGATTCTCTATTCCGACGATGAGCTCGCCTATGACGGCCACACCGGGACTGTAGCCGGTGAATTTCTTGTAGGTCATCTTCGCGTCGTACTTCTCCGTCTCGATGAACTGGTGGTCGAAATCCAGGTCGTATGACTCTCCGGCCACAAGCTGGCCTGTACTCAGGAGCGCCTTTACCAGCAGGCTGTTCAGCATTGTGGCCGTATTGAAGTCATAGCTCCTGCCTGTGTCAGATGTATAGGTCGTATTGCCCACGGCCAGTTCTGAAATCGCTCTCAGAATAGTGTCAGAACTACATGTGCGCAGAGTGGGATGAAGCGAGAGATGGGACATCAGGTGGCTGGTCACATCCTCCACACAGTCGCCACCACAGAAGTAGACGCTTGCCAGTGAACCTACAATCTCACTATACTGATAGCCGAATGATGTGCACCGGATGCCCAGCACTTTGTCGATAACCGGACCTAAAAAACGGGAAAAAAGTTCTCTCACATGAAATATTCCTCCAAAAGGAGTGATTTTCTCAGATTTTATTTGT
>CACZAY010000189.1 GCA_902779265.1 uncultured Bacteroidales bacterium
GACCAGCACCTCGAATGTCTTGCCCACGTCGCGGCGGTTGCTTTCGAGCGACAGTTCGTTCTGGAGCGCGATGATTTCGTTCAGACGGCGGATTTTCTCCTCTTCAGGCACGTCGTCCTCAAAATGGCGTGCGGCATAGGTGCCGGGTCGCTCGGAATACTTGAACATGAAGGCACTGTCGTAGCCCACCTCGCGCATCAGGCTGAGGGTGTCGGCGTGGTCGGCCAATGTCTCGCCGCAGAATCCGCAGAAGACGTCGGTCGAGATGCCGCAGTCGGGGATGTAGCGGCGCAGCGTGGCGATGCGGTCCAGATACCATTCGCGCGTGTATTTGCGGTTCATGCGCTTCAGGACGACGTTCGAGCCGCTCTGGACGCACAGATGCAGGTGGTTGCAGATGTTCTTGTGCGATGCCATTGCCTCGATGATCTTGTCGGTGAGGTCGTGCGGATTGGAGGTCGAAAAGCGGATGCGCATCGCGGGAGCGGCATCGGCCACAATGGCCAAAAGATCGGCAAAATCAGTGCCGTCGCAGTTGTAGCTGTTGACGTTCTGGCCGAGCAGGGTGACCTCCTTGAAACCCTTGGCCTCCAGGTCGCGTAGTTCGTTCAGGATGCTGTCAACGCTGCGGCTGCGTTCGCGGCCACGGGTGTAGGGCACGATGCAGTAGGTGCAGAAGTTGTTGCAGCCGCGCATGATGGAGATGTAGCCCGAGATGCGGCTGTGGCCGATGCGCTGCGGGATGATGTCGCGGTAGGTCTCGGTGGTCGAGAGTTCGACGTTGACGGCCTTCTCGCCACGTTCGGCGGCGGCGATGAGGTTTGGCAGGTCGAGGTAGGAGTCGGGACCGGCAACGAGGTTCGCGCCACGTTCGACGAGTTCCTCGCGCACACGTTCGGCCATGCAGCCGAGGATGCCGACAATGAGCCTGCGGCCTTTGTTGCGCAGGCTCTGGAAGAATTGCAGACGTGAGTAGATCTTCTGTTCGGCGTTGTCGCGCACCGAGCAGGTGTTGACGAAGACGGCATCGGCCGCGTCGATGTTGTCGCACAATTCGTAGCCCGCCATCTGCATGATGCTGGCCACGACTTCACTGTCGGCCACGTTCATCTGGCAGCCGTATGTTTCGATGAACAGTTGCTTCATCTTTTAAATTTTGTTAAATTTTCAGCCCGTTTTTTCTTTTCCGATGGGAAGTTTGCAAAATTCTGTAAATATTCTTAACTTTGCCGCCGCAAAGATACGTACTTTTTGGTTTACAAACAAATTTTTCGCATGATTTATCCCAAAATGTCGGCCGACGAGGCAGCGGCTCTTATCCACCACGGAGCGACCATCAGCGTCAGTGGTTTTACGGCCGCCGGTACACCTCGCGTAGTGACTGAGGCATTGGCCATAAAGGCCGAAAAGGAGCACGCTGCGGGCCGTCCGTTCAAAATAAACCTTTTTACCGGAGCACTGACCAACGAATGTGTCGATGAGGCATTGGCCAAGGCTCACGCCATCGACCGAAGGATGCCGTTCCAGGGCTCTCCAGCCATGCGCGCGGGCATCAACGGCGGCGAAATCAACTATTTCGACATGCACCTGAGCGTGGTCGGCCAATATGTGCGCTACGGCTTCTTGGGCAAGATTGACTTCTGTATCATCGAGGCGCTCGACATCAACGACGAGGGCGAGATTGTCCTCTCGGGCGGCATCGGATGTGTCGATACCTATTCGCAGATGGCCGACAAGATTATCGTCGAACTCAACTCGGCCTACGACACCCGAATCCGTGGCCTGCACGACATCTACACGCCTGCCACGCCGCCTCACCGCCGCGAAATTCCGATCTACGAGCCGCAGGACCGCATCGGTTCACCTGTCCTGAAGGTCGATCCGAAGAAGGTGGTGGCCGTCGTCGAATGCAACTACCGCTACGGCGTGAAGCCGTTTTCGCCCATCGATGCCACAACGGCGCAGCTTGGCCGCAATGTGGCGCGTTTCCTGACCGAGGAGCTTCAGGCCGGACGTATCCCGTCGGAGTTCCTGCCCCTGCAGAGCGGCGTGGGCAACGTGTCCAATGCCATCCTCCACGAACTTCAGGAGGCCGACGAGATACCGCCGTTCAAGCTCTACACCGAGGTGCTGCAGGATCAGGTGATTGACCTGATTGACCTTGGCCGATGCACCTTCGCGTCGTCCGGAGCATTGGCCCTGAGCGATGAGGTCTATGACAAGGTTATGGCCAATATCGACTTCTACAAGCAGCACATCGTGCTCCGTCCGTATGAAATATCGAACCATCCGGAAATCGTGCGCCGACTGGGCATCGTGGCCATCAACACGGCTCTCGAGGCCGACATCTTCGGTAACGTCAATTCGACCCACGTGCTCGGCACCAAGATGATGAACGGCGTGGGCGGTGCGGCCGACTTCGCACGCAATGCCTACATCTCGGTCTTCATCTGCCCGAGTGTGGCCAAGGGCGGCAACATCTCGGCCATCGTGCCCTACGCATCGCACATCGACAGCTCGGAGCACTCGGTCATGATCATCATCACCGAACAGGGTATCGCCGACCTGCGCGGCAAGTCGCCCCGACAGCGTGCCGAGTGCATCATCGAAAACTGCGCCCATCCGTCCTACCGCCCTCTGCTACGCGAATATCTGCACCTCATGGACGGTCAGGCCGGCCACACGCCGCTTTCGCTGCACCACGCTTTCGCTTTCCACGAGGAATTCATGCGGAGCGGCGACATGCACAACACGAAGTTCTGAAGACTATGAAAACTACGCACTATAGTTCAATGTTTGTGGCATCTGTCACAAGCATTTTTTTGTTTGGTTGTGGCCAATTTGATTCCGTCCACATCTCTCAAAAGCAAAAAAGCCCCTTTCCGTGTGCAAAAGTGGCAAAAAGGGTGGAAATAGAGACCTCGCGTGTGCATTTTTGAATTATTTTTTCGCTTTTTTTATATTGGCCGATGCGATTTTCATACGAAAATTTTCATTCCATTGGAAAAAACATTATCTTTGCGTGCGAATATGTATGGCCTAGGTCCGTTTCAGGACCGCATTGAAAAACATACAAGGCATTGTTTTATTGAATCTGATAGCACTCGCATTGGCCAAGAACACAGACTTCCGGCCTGCGGGTAGATGAAAAATCATTTAGAGTATGTCACAACGCATTCTTCTGGCGGTAGTCGCCGCAATTTTAGCTACAACCTTCCTTATCGCCCGCTCGCAGATGGGCACGCCGCAGTCGGCTCCGGCCTTCCCGGG
>CACZAY010000190.1:0-3182 GCA_902779265.1 uncultured Bacteroidales bacterium
GCATGACGCGGTCTCGGTGTCCCACACGCAGATGAAGACGACCTTGTCCTTGCAGTTGCCCAGGATGACCGAGAAGATATCCTTCGGGGCGACGTCATCGTAGGTCGTGTAATAGACGCCGGCCTGCTGCTTCAGTTCCTCGGCTACGCGCTTTCTGTTGGCCTCAAACTGGTCGATGAGGGCGCGGCACTGCTTGTCCTTGATTTCGTCGCGCTTCACGGAGGAGCTGCCGCCGAGCATCCAATCCACGTGGAGCATGTCCCAGATGAGCGGATTCCTGCTCTTGTCGGCCGATTTCTCTGCTTTGGCCGACAAATTCCAGAAATACTGGTAGCAAGGCGCAGTGGATGCGTTGAGATACTGCAGCTTGTAGGGCTTGCAGGCACTCGCGGGAAGCAGGCCTGCGCTGTAGCGGTAGAGGTTCTCCCACACCTGGCTGCCATAGCGGGAAGTGCTCTGGCTGCGCAACGAAGTGACGTATCTGCGGCCGAACGATTCGGTCCAGCTCAGGAATTCCTTTTCGGCCGCCATCGAGAGCAGTTCCTTGACGGCAGGCGTGTAGGCCTTTGTCTGAATGTCCGCGATGCGTTTGTCGAACGCCATTCGGATGCTGTTGTAACGCTGTTCGGGCGTCTCGCACACTTCGAGGCTGTCCATGATGCCATATTGCAGGAAGGAATTGAGATTATCCATGTCCAGCTCCGTGAGGTCCATGTTCGTCTTGGCGAGAAAACCCTTGTAGGCGATGATGGCCGATGGGTCATTGGCCGCATTCACAAGAATCGAGGTCTCCTGGTGGGGCGCGGCGATGATGTGCGTATCGAAGATTTCGTTGATCTTAACATTGATTTCACGCGCAATGCGCAACGGGATTTTGGCCGTGGCGGTGCCATCGTCGGCAAAGGGGAAATTCTGCCAGAAAAATTCGTCGCTGCCCAACGGACGGAAACCGGAAACTGTAAAATACAGCTTCATGTCGGGCTGGTAGTCCAGAATCTTGACACGGATGGTGGCCACGCCCGAGTCGAGCCTTGCCTCGGGCAATGTCTCGCTGTTGTCATATTGGACATCCTGCCACTCGCCGGGCAGAGGCTCCAAGTGGCCCGAACTGGGCTTTTCGCAGATGTTCCAAAGGCAGATGCCGTCATCCACGCCTTCGTCGATCAGGTGCATACGCTGCGTGCCGGCGGGCAGCGGACGGAAATGGAGCGCGAACTTGGCACGGCCGCTCTCCGGCAGGCGGAACAGCGCGTCAATCTTCACGTCGGTCTCGGTCGAGTCGGTCTTCAGGCCGCTCTTGACGGGATATTCCTTGCCGTCGTCGGTGCGGAGCACTGCCTCCTTGGCCACCTTGATCCAATAGTTCGGGTGATGGTTGACTTCCAGATGTACGACGGTTTCCCAACCGGTCATCTCGACTTTTGTGACCTTGGCCGATGGACCTTGTTTTTTAACAAATGATGAAGGATTCTCCCAGGTTTCATTTTGTCTGCAAGCGCTCATCCCGAGTACAAGCAGCAGGGCAATTAACACTTTTTTCATATTAGATTTGTGAGGTTTTATATCTTTCACGGCGCAAAGATAACATTTTTTACCGACATCGGCAAAAAAGTACCTTCTTTTTGTGGAAAGATTAATATAAAAGGATGTGACAGGGACGATTGCGGCAATGGACGCAGGCTGTTAAGGCACAGATGATTGACGAGCTGTTTCTATTTTCTCCCTCTCCCACCCTACGAGGGAGAGTCTTTTTTCCACTTCCCTTAAAGAAAGACAGCCATCGTCCCTTTCACCTTGCCCCTCGCTGAAGCTCGTCTTCTCGCTGAACGATTATCAATCGTTCTGTTCGCTGCGAGGACCCTTTCACTCCTTTTCACTCCCCTTCAACAAAAATCTGTCAATGAACTCCTGCACCACAGGCCATTGGCTTTCGGGCAGCTGGCAGTGGCCATGACCGCCCACGATGCTCCAGCTCATGCGGTCGGCAATTCCGAAACGCTCCCACACCTTGACAGCAGCCTTGGCCGATGCCAGCATCGCGTCGTCCGACAGCCACGGAAAGTCGGGATTGCCCAACAGCAGCAGCGCACGCGGACAGACCATCGCACAGAGTTCGTGCTGGTCGTAGGGCAGCCGATAGACCGAATCGCCGTGGAAGTTCTCGCGCTGGCTTTCGAGGAACCAGTGGTAGTCCGTGCGGTCGATGTCTTCCACCTTTTCGGCCGATTCGTGCGACTTGCGCCATGCCGCTGCACCGCCTCCGCCGGGTTCCTGTGCAATGGTCAGGGCAATGCGTTCGTCGAAGGCACCGCAGTAGAGCGCCATCTTACCCGCGTAGCTGCATCCCGTCACACCGATGCGGTGCGTGTCGATACGTGTCACATCGGGGCCGAGCTGCTGCAAGCCGTCGATGAGGCGGCTCAGACCCCAAGCCCATTCGCTGTAGGCACCATTGGCCGTCAACTGCGGATAGAGCATGTCGAACGGATGCTCGCCGCGTTCGTGGTGCTTGCCCCATTGGCCATAATCATTGACCTGCTTTTCGTGGAATGTCATACGGGCGATGGGACGGCCGGCAAACAGCGTGTCGGGCAGCGAGATACGGCTCGTGCCGATCATCAGTGCATAGGGCGGACGTCCGACCTTCGGATAGTGGATGACGGAGCGCAGGATGAGCATTTCGCCGTTCACTGTCACTTCGACCACGAGAGCCGTGTCGCCCTCCATGCGTGCCTTGACCTGACCGGGTTCGACGGATGGTTTTTGGCCGATGCCGTAGTGCTGGATTTGATGGCCGATGTCGCTGCGCCGCCGGGCCCAGTCGGCAAAGGTGCTGACGCCCTCCAGCGCGTCGGGCAGTTCGCGGATGACGGGCAGCTGGTCGGCCGGCGGCATTGCCGGAACCGCGTAGTAGCTGCCGGTGTTCTCGACGTCATAGACGAATGGGATTCCAGCGTTCTGTTGTGCCGTCGCGGCCGATGTGGCGAGGGCAAGGAGGACGGTAAAAAAGGTTATTTTTTTCATGAGGTTTGTATGTTGTTTGAATTTTGATGTTTTTGCTGCGGAAAATAGACCCTAACCCCAACCCTTCCCCGTTACATAGGGGAAGGGAGTGTTTACCACAATGTGACAGCCCTATATTGCCCACCAAAAGTATATACTCCCCCTCCCGACATAACGGG
>CACZAY010000190.1:3199-5335 GCA_902779265.1 uncultured Bacteroidales bacterium
GGGAGGGGGTACGGGGGGTGGGTCTCTATAGTCCCTTTAGGGTCTTTTTCAACCCCTCCAGATCATACAGCGGGTTGACTTGCGTGTCGAGAATCTTGCCCTCGCGGTCGATGACCTTGTAGGTCGGGAAATAGCTGACGTTCAGGAAGCGCTCGACGGCCTGCTGTTGCGCCTTGGGCAGATTGTAGTGCACCACGTTGTCGCCCAGCACCTTGTATTCCTTGATGACGTTCTTCCACGACTTTTCAGGGCTGTTGTTGGCCAGGTAGAGATAGACCACGTCAAGCTCCTTCAGCTGCTCGTATTCCTTGTCCGAGTGCGAAAGCCCCTCCTTGCACGGACTGCACCATGTACCCCAGATGTCGAGCAGCACGATGCGACCCTTGTACGGCTCCAGAATCTTGCGCAGGATGGCCTCACCGTCGGTCAGCCCCGCCACATCGTCGGCCGATTTCAGGCACGGCGAGTTGTCGATGTTCATCGCTTCGAGGGCGAGGAACTCGTCCTGTTTCGCTTGCAGGGATGCCTTGATGCCCGGCGAATGGATTTCCCGCTCGGCCATCTCGACCACATGCGGGGCGAGGGGCTTGCGGTCGTGGTCGATGGTTTCGTACAGCCGCCGTCCCAGTGCCATGTCGCGCAGACCTGGATCGCAGCCCACCGAGTCGATGATGTCCAACGTCATCTGATAGTCGGCCAATTCAAGCAACTCGCCGTGGCGCTTCCGCAGGGTGGCCCATGTCTTGGCGAAATCCGATTCCAGATAGGCGAGATAGATGGACTCCCTTTCATCCTCGTTCTTGGCGGCTTGCATGGCAGCATCGGTCTCGGTGCGTATTTGCTTGATGCGTGCAGGATATTCCGCCAGATAGCGTTTTTCTTCGTCCGAAAGCATGATTTTTCCCTCCTTCTCATCGCGCAACAGAATCAATGCCCAATTGTCTCCTTGGGTGCTTTGAATCTGGTCAAGGTAATCGGTCATGAACGTGTGGGATGCCCAATATATAGTGAATGGCATAGGCAGTTTTCTCCAGATTTCTTGGCCGATGTAGTCCATGTATTCCTGCGGCAGATAGCGGCGCGGCGTGTCGAAGCGCACTTGTCCCATTTCCCTGCCCTGTTCTGCCAGCACATTGCCGATGGCGTAGTCGATGTAGCGCTGCGAGAGTGTGGGGTGTTGGCCGATGACTTCCTGAAGATGTGCCATGAAGGCCATACGGGCGCTGTCGGTGCGGGCCAGGAACTGCATCGGATCCACTTTCGGCGCATCGGGACCCGCTTCGTGAAGGATGCCCAGCCAACCGCTGGCGACCGCCTGCATTTCGTTCTGCAAGCGCACGTCGTCGCCCATCCAGAGATCCTGTCCCGTCTTGAAGTCGCGTAGCAGGAAATAGGTCTTGCCCGCCTCAAGCACCGGCCACAAGCAGGAACGGCCTCTATCGACCATCATCCTCTGCGAGTTCAGCACCGGCACCTTGAGGGTGAAGCGCCCCAGCGAATCCAGGTCGGCATAGTAAGAGGTCGGATTCCTGCCGTCCAGCAACAGGTCGTAGTACATCACGCCGAACTCGTTGCCCACCTTGCGCGCCCGCTCGTTCATGTCCTTCAGCCAGCCGACGATGGTCACCGTGTCGCCCGCGTAGCCGTTATCGACAAAGCCCCGGCGTTCGTCACGCGTGGGGTAGTCGGGCAGCGCCTTGCCCGTAATCGGGTTGCACGTGACGGCTTTCTCTTGGCCGATGGCGAACGTGCGCGTGCTCTGTCCCTTCTTGGTCTTCAGTCGGCCGATGCGGATGACCGTACCGTCGGCCAGGGTGAGCGTATAGGTATCATCGGCCAATGCCTGCCAATCCTTGATTTCGCGCACCTCGCTGCGATACACCACATGCTTTTGGCCAATGCCGATGAGCCAGTCACCCGTCTTCGTGTCGCGCCAATAGGTGTCGGCGATGCCGTCGGGCACCTCGGCCACGCTGCGGATGTTGGTCACCTTCCAACCGCCCGGTTCAACAAAATCGAGGCTGCGCGTGGTGAGCGGCACGGGCTGGAAGGTCACGAGGAAACTCATCGTGTCGCGCGGCAAGGTGAACTCCTCCCCTAACGTGAACGACGAGATGCTGCGCACGGCATACTGCT
>CACZAY010000191.1 GCA_902779265.1 uncultured Bacteroidales bacterium
GCGGCCGCACCGTGACGTGGAAGCAGGCCTGCTGGTACTCGTACTTGACGTAGCAGTGGCCCGCATCGCGCATGTCGTAGAGCGCACGGGCCAGATCGGCCTTAAGCTTCGAGTAGGAGACGCGCCCATGCCGATCGAAGCTGTTGTAGGTAATGTCGAAGGTCGTTCCGTAGCGGTGGCAGCTCTCCTTGGTCGCATTGACATTGCCACGGCGCAGGCGGCGCACGTCGCGCTCGGTACGCAGGCATGAAGTGATGATGAAGCGGCTCTCCGTCCCGTGGTATTCCTGCCAACGCTCCCCGAGGGCCGTCAGGAAATCGGCCGCATCGGGCACGAGATAGGGCACCGAGTGCGTCATCGGGTCAATGTCATAGAAACGTGTCGGCTTCAGGTGGATGAGCCGCCCCTTCCGTTTGGCCAGATCATCACGCGAGGCGACCGGAGCCACACCCAGACGGCGCGCCGCGACAAGCTGCACATCGTTCACATCGCGGAAGTCGCGCCAGACGCTCACGCGGCGTTTCTTGTTGAGCGCGCCACAGCGGAACTTCCTGTGCTTGTAGTTGCCCGCATACCATTCCAGCGTGGAGGGGTCTGTCTCATTGGCCGATGTCTCACTCTTGTCCGATGAAATCCATTGGCCAATGCCCTGAACCGCCCAGACACCAGCCTGATACACCCCGCGGCCGATGAGCCACACGCAGCTCACCGATATGATAAGGGTCAGGATGACCAATGTCCATCCCACAATGTGACGGACATGGCCATCCAGCCTCCAGTACCACAAGTCGAAACTTGCGAAAATACGTCTTGCGAATCTCTTCATCCCGCGCAATTACGGCATTGGCAAAAGTCCTTCCCAACGGACGTCCCACTGACCATCCTTCGGGAAGCCGGGATTCTTTTCGGTGCAGCCGTCCCAGCCGGCACACATCAGCGCAACGGCCGTCAGCAGGCCACCGTTGCCGGGCAGGTAGAGGCGCAAACGACCATCCTGATAGTTGTGGCCGCTCAGGAGATAGGTATTCGTGCGCTTGTCACCCAGAAGCACCTTGACAGCCATCTCAGGATCGCCCAGGCGGACGGCGCACATGGCGGTCATCGGATAGTCCCAGCCCCAGGTCTTGCCCCAGTTCCAGTTGTCCCAGACCCAATGGAGCGTGTTGCGCATGATGTCCTCACGGACCAGCGGACACTTCGGGAAGATGCCCAAGGCGCCCAGGACGGCCATGTGGTCGGACGTCAGGCGGATGTCGCGGAAAGTATCTTCGCTATCCTCGCTCGCGGTGTAGAGCAGGCCGTACTTCTCGCTGTAGATGCTGTCCTCGATATAGTGTAGCGGCGAAAGTTTGTCGCGCATCTCGTCCCACTCCATGTTCTGCATACCGTCATGACGCTTGCGCCACTGGTTGGCAATGCCCAGAGCGAAATGCCACTGGGAGAGCTCAAACGGCGAATTGACCGTCGTTGCAGCCTTCAGCGTCTCCTGCGCCGGGATGGCACCCTTCAGGATGTAGCGGTTCGGCATCGTGTCATAGACTGCAAAGTCGTACATGAACTCGGCCGTCTCCTGGACCAGCTTGTAGCTTTCATCCTCTACTTTCTTGGCCAATGCCTCATCCTTGCGGGCCGCATAGGCACGGCGCACAAGCTCGGCCAGATAGATGTAGTGCGGCTGCTGCCAGATGAGGAACGAGCCGGTCGATGAGGGGGCTTCCATGGCCGATGGATCGGTCATCTTCATCCAGCGAACGCCCTTGAAGCCCTGACGCTCGGCGATGTGGCGGGCAACGGGCTCGGCCGTCTTGTACCACTCCAGCGAGCGCTGCAGCAGTTCCGGATGGCCGAAGAGCGCAAACTGCGCCTGGTGCCACCAGATCATCTCCAGGTGATACTTGCCGTACCACGAGTTGTAGGTCAAGCCCGTCTCCTGCGGAGGTGTGTTGCCGGCGCAGTTCACGGCCAACAGGTATTGGCTCAAGACAACGCGGCGTTCCAGCTCCTTGGCCTCGGGTGCGGTGCAGTGGCTGAAATCGACCACGCCGCCCTCGTACCAGTATTTGTGCCAGCTGTCGGCCGATGCCTCAACATTGGCCAAGAAATTGCCCGACGCGTCATAGCCCTCGTCCTGCGGATTGCGGCAACCCTCGCCCACCCACTCGCAGGTGAACTTGAAGTTGTTGGCCGATGGCGTTATCACGACCTTGTTCGGGCCGGCCTGTTCGATGGTGGCCGATGCGCTGTCTATCACGACATTGACACTGTATGAATAGTCCTTGACCGAAGTGTTTCCGAACTCGTCGAAGACCTCGACGGGCGGGAACTTGTGTTCTATGCGGAAAGACTTTCCATCGGTCGAAATCTCTGAAATCGAGGTGGAATGTTTCGTCTCGTCGTCAATCCACAGGCAGGCGTCGTCGCAATGTCCGCCCGACGGATAGGGCATCCGGATGACGATGGGCTTCGGAGACTGGGCCTCGATATTGACTGCGATGAGCGACAGGCGCGGATTGCTCACGGTCTGGACGCGTACGGGTTCACCGTTCAACTTGTAGGCCGATGTGATGACGCCGGTCTCCAGGTCGAGCCGCTGGTCGATGTCGGTGAAGGATTCGGGGCCAACGCCATCGGCCAAAAATAGGCCCACTGTACCCAGATGCAAACGGTGCGGATTCTGGCGCACATAGTTGATGGCGTCTTTCTTGCGCTGGTAGGCACGCCATGTGGCTCCGCCGGCGGCCTTAGCTGCGGCTTCGCTCGCGCGGCTCAGCTGGCTCGAATAGATTTCCTTGTGACCTCGGCCGAAGTCACACTCCATGAGGGTCTCGTCGAACGTGTAGTGCTCTGTATTGGGGAACGAATGCCAGCCCCAGTCGGACTGCGTACCCAGCGGAACACCCTGCGAATAGAGCTCTGGGAAAGTTTGCAGGCCCGTTGCATCGACGCTGTAGGCAAATCGGCCGTTGCCGACGGTGAGTGTGCTCAGGCTGTCGAACTGATGCACCTCGGGCGAATTGCGCTCCAGCAAGGCATGTCGGTCTATAGGTTCATTCTGGTCGGCACATCCCACAAAACAGAGAGCCGAAAGGGTGAGATATAAGATTTTTCGCATAAACAAAATAAATAGGAGAATAA
>CACZAY010000192.1 GCA_902779265.1 uncultured Bacteroidales bacterium
GGTATTGGCCCCCGAGAGCAAGTATGTGCAGCAAGTCGTGACATCGGACAAGAAAGCCGACGTCGAAGCCTATCTGGAGGCGTGCAAGCGCAAGACCGAACGCGACCGTCAGGCCGCTCACGATGTGACGGGCGTCTTCACTGGTGCCTATGCCATCAACCCCATCACGGGCGAGAATATCCCGATCTGGGTAGCCGAATATGTACTGGCCGGCTACGGCACCGGCGCCATCATGGCAGTGCCTGCTCACGACAGTCGTGACTGGGCTTTTGCCAAGCATTTCAACTTGCCTATCATCCCACTCATCGAGGGCGACTACGACCTGAACGAGGGTTCGTTCGATGCCAAGGAGGGCGTGATGATGAACTCGGCCAACAGCGAGATTAACCTCAACGGCCTGTGCGTCAAGGACAGCATCGCTGCCATGAAGAAGTATGTGACCGAGAAGCACCTGGGCCGCGTCAAGGTGAACTACCGTCTGCGCGACGCCATCTTCTCGCGCCAGCGTTATTGGGGCGAGCCCTTCCCTATTTATTATAAGGAGGGTATGCCATACACCATCCCCGATGAGTGTCTGCCTCTCCAGTTGCCCGAAGTGAGCGACTTCAAGCCAACCTCGACAGGCGAACCACCTCTGGGCCATGCCACCAAGTGGGCGTGGGACGAGAAGAACCGTCAGGTAGTGGACAAGGCACTCATCGACCAGAAGACCATCTTCCCATTGGAACTCTGCACGATGCCAGGCTTCGCCGGTTCGTCGGCCTACTATACCCGTTACACCGACCCGCACAACGACCAGGCATTGGTTTCCAAAGAGGCCAACGAGTATTGGGACAACGTCGATCTCTACCTGGGCGGCAGCGAACACGCCACCGGTCACCTCATCTACAGCCGTTTCTGGAACAAGTTCCTGAAGGACATCAACGTCGTGAAGAGCGAAGAGCCTTTCAAGAAACTCATCAACCAGGGCATGATTCAAGGCAGCAGTCGTTTTGCTGCCCGCGTCAGTGGCACCAACAAGTTCGTCAGTGCCGACCTGCTGGATGCCAACGGTTGCTACGAGGGCGCATCGACCGACCCCATCCACGTGGATGTGAACTTTGTGAACAACCTCGATATGGATGTAGAGGCCTTCCGTCAGTGGCGTCCTGAGTTCGCCGATGCCGAAGTCGTCTGCAACAAGGAGGGCAAGTTCGTCACCACCGCTGCGGTCGAGAAGATGTCGAAGTCGAAGTACAATGTGGTCAACCCGGACGATATCTGCGAGAAGTACGGTGCCGACACTCTCCGCATCTACGAGATGTTCCTCGGTCCTATTGAGCAGTCCAAACCTTGGGACACCGCCGGCATCGACGGTTCGTTCCGCTTCCTGAAGAAGTTCTGGGCCTTGTTCAACGACGTAGCTGCCGAGGGCGCTTGCACCAAGGTAACCGACTGTGAACCAACCGCCGACAACCTCAAGAGCCTCCACAAGCTTATCAAGAAGGTGACGGGCGACATTGAGCAATTCTCGTACAACACCGCTATCTCGGCTTTCATGGTGGCAGTCAACGAACTCTCGCAGCAGAAGTGTTCAAGCCGCGCCATCCTGAGCAAGTTGGTGGTACTGATTGCTCCATTTGCGCCTCACATTGCCGAGGAACTCTGGCACCAGTTGGGCAACCAGACCTCCGTCTGTGATGCCGAGTGGCCTAAGTTCGACGAGAAATACCTGGTAGAGAGCACCGTGAAGTATCCTGTCCAGGTGAGCGGCAAGATGCGTTTCACCATCGACCTCCCTGCCGATGCCGATGCCGACGCCGTCAAGGCTGCCGTGCTCGCTACCGACGATGCCAAGCACTGGATCGGCGACAAGGAAATCGTGAAGTTCATCTTTGTGCCGAAGAAGATTCTGAACATCGTCGTCAAGGGCTAAGGCCAAGGCGATATAGAATCATTGAAGAGTGTGGGTTCCAGCAACGGAGGCCACACTCTGTTTTTTGCGGGAGTCCCATTGGCCAAGACCCAAAACAGGCCCGATTTGCGTGTTTTTGGCCAATGTCCCATCCCCAATTCCCAAAAAATTCGTATCTTTGCACGTTCCAAGACACATTTTGCCGATGTCACATCTGTCGAAGATTCTCATTTTCATGGCTTTATGGCCAATGTTCGCCGCCTGCGACATGTTCGAGTACCATCCGTACGAGAACCGCATCGACGGCCCGACCGGCCTGACGCAGCGCAACCTGGAGACATTGGCCGACCTCAACCTGGACTGCAACTTCAAATTCGCCTTCATCAGCGACACGCACCGCGACTACGATGACACGGACGACGCCGTAGCCCACATCAACGCGCGCGACGACATCGACTTCGTCCTCCACGGCGGCGACATGACCGACTTTGGCCTCACACAAGAGTTCGCCTGGATGCGCACGAGCCTCTCCGCCCTGCGCGTACCGTGGCTCAGCATCATCGGCAACCACGACTACCTGGGCCACGGCGAATACATCTATGCCGAGGTCTTCGGCCCGCTCAACTACGCCTTCACCGTGGGCCACGTGCGCTTCGAGATGCTCAACACCGTCGCCCTCGAGCTCGACTACTCCACGCCCATCCCCGACTTCGGCTTCCTCGAGCGCGAAATCCGCTACCTCGACTCGCTCAACACGGCCCATCCCGACAGCATCACCCAGACCATCGTCGTCATGCACTCGCGCCCCTTCGACGAGCAGTTCAACAACAACGTCAACTGGCCGTTCGAGCGCTACCTCAAGTTCCTGCCCGGGATGACGGCCGATGCCCCCGACGCACACCTCCGCTCCTTCTGCCTCAACGGGCACAACCACCGCACCGAGGCGCTCGACATCTTCGGCGACGGCATCCTCTTCCACGGCATCTGCAACATCCACAAGCGGCAGTATTACATCATCACCATTTCGGCCAATGACTATGCTATCCAGACCGTTGACTTCTAGCCTGTTGGCCCTGTTGTTTATGGCCAATGCATCGGCCCAAGACACCGCCGCGCCGACCACCGCCGATGCCAATGCGGAGGAGGAGATCTGCCTGCTCGACACGCTCTATA
>CACZAY010000193.1 GCA_902779265.1 uncultured Bacteroidales bacterium
ATTGCTACACCATGCTGCCCCTCGACTTGCATGTGTTAGGCCTGTCGCTAGCGTTCATCCTGAGCCAGGATCAAACTCTTCGTTGTAAATTATCGTCTATGACCCTTCCGGGTACATATTTCTGTTTGAATTGACCAGGTTCTTTTTGCTTGCACTGCTATGTTTCCATAGCACCTATTCTTGTCTTAGTTTCACTCTGTCAAAGAACTTTTACTAACCTCGGATTTGGCTCGTGAGAACCGTCATCTCTCGTTTAGCGGGTGCAAAGGTAGCGGCTTTTCTCGAGGTCTCCAAATTTTTCTATGACTTTTTTCGAGAATCATTGAAAAAAGTGGCAAAACCGGGGGGTGAAAGCCCAGTTTTGCCACTCATAATTTGCAAATATGTATTTTCAGACGTCTCTGAAAGGGATTTTAGTTCCCGAAGACGGCCGAAAAAATTGTCTCGGTCGCGCCGCTATTCTCCTTTACATATGTGCCAGCGCATCGGCCTGCATCGGAAAGGGCTTCGGCATTGGCCATAAAGCGGGACATCACGGCTTCGTAATCGGCTGCATTGGCTATCGGGAAACCACCATCGGCCGCAATCAGACCAAGAGCCTCGCGGAATGCCTGATGGTTCGGGCCGAAAATGACGGGAATGCCATAGACCGCCGCTTCGAGCGTGTTGTGGATGCCGACTCCAAATCCGCCGCCGATATAGGCGACATGGCCGTAGCGGTAGATGCCGGACAGGAATCCGATGGCGTCAATGATCAGAACATCGGCCGATGCATCGGGCAACGTATTTTCGGGGACCTCGCCACTCTCCCACCGACGTCTCAACTCGGAATAGCGCAGATAGGGCCGTTTCAATTTGGAAATAATCTGCTGCACGTGCTCCTCGTGGATTTCGTGCGGCGCAATTATGAGCTTCATTTCGGGATGGCGGTTGAAGTGTTCGATGATAATGTCTTCATCCTTCGGCCACGAGCTGCCCGCAACGAGGACGAACTTGGCATTGGTCACAAACTGCTGCGCCCACGGGAACTCCTTTGCCTGCCTCTGAATGGCAACGACTCGGTCAAAACGCGTATCTCCGCAAATAGTGACATTCGACACGCCGAGACCGGCCAACAAGCTACGCGACTCTTCGTCCTGCACGAATAAATGTGTGAAACAATTCAACACTGGGCGGAACAGCGAGCCATACCACTTGAAGAAAGCCTGTCGCTGGCGGAAAATGCCAGACACGAGATAAGTCGGTATTGAACGACGATGAAGTTCCTGCAAAAGGTTCCCCCAGAACTCGTACTTTACGAAAATCGCGTAGTCAGGATGCACGAGGTCGAGAAAACGACGGCAATCGGCCGGCTTGTCATAGGGCAGATAGCAAACGACGTCGGCTCCCTTGTAATTTTTACGCACCTCATAACCCGACGGACTGAAAAAAGTCTGTACAATGGCGAACTCAGGATAGCGGTCGCGCAGTGCCTCAATGAGAGGACGTCCCTGCTCAAACTCGCCAAGACTTGCCGCATGGAACCAGATGACGCGACGTCCGACAAGCGGCTGCATCTTTTCGGCCAATGCCGTTGCCCACCCGCGGCGTCCGTCCTGCATCAACTTTGCCTTGCGATGTCCGAAGGTTGCGGCCAATGCGACAGCCGTGAAATACGCGCGCGTTCCTATATTATAAAGAATGTTCATTTCAGCACCTCGATTGCCTTACGGGCGCGGCGGAGCGACTCCTCCTTGCCCAATTGGTCGGTAATGGCAAAAATCTGCGGACCTCGAGCCTCGCCAACGAGAGTGACACGGAAGGCGTTCATCACGGCACCCGTCTTGTAGCCCTTGCCAGCAATCCAATCCATGACTTTCGGCTCCAATGTCTCGCCGTTCCAATCCTCCTGCGCCTCCAGGAAGTCGCACAGCTCAGCGACATACTGCGGAGCCTCGGGTTTCCACCACTTCTTGAGCGACTTCTCCTCGTAGGCCGTTGGTGCAACGAAGAAGAAGTTGCACTGCTGCCAAAGTTCCTGTGGCAGGTTGATGCGCTCCTTCATGAGGCCGACGACGGTCTGCACGTACGCATCGGATTTCGGGTCAGCGCCATTGGCCACAACCTGAGCCTTCAACGCATCGCACAAAACCTTCTCGTCACACTGCTGCAAATAGTGATGATTGAACCAGAGCAGACGCTTGATGTCGAAATGGGCACCATTCTTCGAGCACTTCGAGAGGTCGAACAACTTTATCATTTCGTCCATCGTCATGATGTCCTGATCGTTGCCAGGATTCCAGCCCAACAAGGCGAGGAAATTGACGACAGCCTCGGGCAGATAGCCAGACTCACGGTAACCGGAATAGGTTGTATCGGTGCCAGGCACATTCCACTGCAACGGGAAGACAGGGAAACCGTACTTGTCGCCGTCGCGCTTCGAGAGCTTGCCATTGCCCTCTGGGGCCAACAGAAGCGGCAGATGAGCGAACTGCGGAGCCTCCCAGCCGAAAGCACGATAGAGCAGCACATGAAGCGGCGACGATGGCAACCACTCCTCACCTCTGATGACATGCGTGACCTCCATCAAATGGTCATCGACGATGTTGGCCAAATGGTATGTTGGCAGTTCGTCGGCACTCTTGTAGAGCACCTTGTCGTCGAGGATAGATGAATTGATCTTGACCTCGCCACGGATAAGGTCATTGACGACGACCTCTTCGCCCGGTTCAATGAGGAAGCGGACGACGTACGGAGCGCCATCGGCAATGAGGCGTTTTGCCTCGTCCATTCCAAGGCTCAGCGAGTTGCGCATACGGCCACGGGTCGAAGCATCGTACTGGAAATTCGGAGTAGCTTCACGTGCGGCATCAAGTTCCTCTTTGGTGTCGAAGGCGTAGTAGGCCTTGCCGTTGTCCAACAGCACCTGAACGTATTTCTTGTAGATTTCGCGGCGCTCGGACTGACGGTACGGGCCATGCTCGCCGCCAAAGGAAACGCCCTCGTCGAAAGTGATTCCAAGCCACTTGAACGAGTCGAGGATATATTGCTC
>CACZAY010000194.1 GCA_902779265.1 uncultured Bacteroidales bacterium
AGTTCCATGTGGCCGAAGACCCATTGCTCTCCGTCGCACGTGGCACTGGCTTCGCGCTCAAGCGCATTGCCGAATATCCTTTCCTTTTGCGATAAGTCATGTACCTCATACTTCGCTTCTTTACCAACAACGGGCCATTCTTTACATGGCTCGTTTTGGCTATCTTCAGCATCGTCCTGCTGGGCCAGTCCGACCCGTATCATCGGAGCATCTGGTTCGGTGGGGCAAATGTCGTTTCGGGCGAAGTGAGTGAGGTGGCCGATGACGTATTCGGCTATTTCGGCCTGCGTACGGCCAATGTAGAGCTGATGCGACGCTTGGCATTGGCCGAAGAGGAAAACCAGCAGCTGCGCCAGGAATTGCAGGAGAGGGCCGATGTCGATCTCGTCCTGCGCAATCCGCGTGCTTACACTTATCTTGCTGCCCACGTGGTCGACAACAGCATCACGCGGAGCGAGAACTACCTCGTCATCAACAAGGGCGAGCGGGACAGTATCCGCGTGGGTATGGCTGTGGCCAATCAGAACGGTGTCGTCGGCCTCGTCTCTCAAGTGAGCAGCCGCTATGCGCAGGTCATCAGCGTCCTGAACCCGAAACTGCAGCTTTCCGTCTGTCTGAAGGAGTCGCAGTCGGCCGGCAGTCTCGTCTGGACGGGGGGGAGTCCTAATTTTGCCCGTCTGGAAGACTTGCCGCGCAACTTGTCCTACGAAGTGGGCGATACGGTTGTCACATCTGGCTTTGGCGGCGCCTTCCCGCGTGGTGTCCCCGTGGGCCGGATTACCCGATTGGCCACATCCAGAGACAACAATTTCCTGGCGTTCGACGTTGAGCTTTTCACGCATTTTGATCGCCTGAGCGAGGTCTATGTCATTCAAAATCACGAACCATGCCCATTCTGATTGCCATCTTTTGGATTGCCCTGAGCCTGGGTCTTCAGATTCTGCTGTTCAACCATATTTCGTTGGGCGGCGGCATCGCATTGGCCTACCTCTACATGATTGTCCGCACGCCGGTCGATTGGCATCGCAGTTGGCAGATTCTCCTCGGTTTTCTGGTGGGCTTTGTGGCCGATGTCTTTTTCAACACACCCGGACTTCACGCCTTGACCTGCACCACGACGATGTGGCTGCGCCTGCCGTTGCTCCACATGTTCATTGTGGCCGATGACATCAAGACCGGATGCCCTACGTACCATCGCCTCGGTTCATCGGTCTTCACCCGTTTTGTGGCCGCCGTCGTGCTGATCCATTGCGTCTTGCTTTACATCCTTGAGGCCTTCACCCTGTTCAATTTCCTGAATCTTTTTCTCAAGATTGTCATGTCGTTCATCATGACATTCCTGCTCCTGTGGGCTGCTGATGTAGCCAATGATACTAAATAACATTTCCTTGTCGTGCCGTCCAATTCAAGTCTCGCCAATCGCAGTTGGGTGATACGGTCATTGGTCGTCCTTGTCATCCTGTTGTACATCGTGCGCCTCTTCAACCTGCAGGTGGTCGATGACAAATACAAGATGATGGCCAATGACAACGCATTCCTGTCCCAGACCATCTACCCGTCGCGTGGAATTATCTACGATCGCGAGGGGCGCGAGTTGGTGTTTAACCAACCGGCCTACGACCTGCTGGTCACGATGCGTAACGTAAAAGGCTTGGACACGCTCGACTTCTGCCGCACGCTGGGTATCACTCGCGAAGTCTTTGACCGGCGTATGGGCGAAATCCGTGACCGACGGCGCAATCCCGGTTACAGCAGCTACACGCAACAGGTATTCTCGACCCAGCTGAATGGTGAGACCTTCGCCCGAATGCAGGAGGCAATGTATCGTTTCCCAGGCTTTGAACTTCGTTCACGTGCCATCCGTCAATACAAATATCCCATTGCTCCGCTCGTCTTGGGCAGCATCCGAGAGGTCAAGCCGGAGGAAATCAAGGCCGATAAATATTACGTGAGTGGTGATTATGCTGGTGACGGCGGTGTGGAGAAGACCTACGAGAAATTCTTGCGCGGAGAGAAGGGCAAGGCCATCCTTCTGCGTGATGCGCATGGCCGAATCCAGGGCCACTATGAGGATGGGAAATATGATGTGGAGCCTATCGCAGGCCACGACCTGACCATCACTATTGATGCCGAACTGCAACGCTATGCCGAGTCGCTCATGCACGACAAGGTGGGTGCTGTGGTCGCCATCCAGCCTGCTACTGGCGAGGTCCTGGCGCTTGTCTCCAGTCCGACCTATGACCCGCGCCTCCTCGTTGGCCATGATCGAGGCCGCAATTACAACGAGTTGTCCGCCAATCCCTACAAGCCATTTTACGACCGTTCCATTTCAGCTCCGTTGCCGCCCGGTTCGACCTTCAAGCCGACGCAAGGTCTCATTGGCCTGCAGGAGGGTGTGATTACGGCCAATACCTATCTTCATTGTGCCGGTGGATTCCGTTATGGCTCGTTCCTGATGGGCTGTCACGACGGAAATACGGCCTGGACACTTGTGCCTGCCATCGCCACATCGTGCAACGGTTATTTCGGTTGGTGTCTGTATAATGTGTTGAGCAACAAGCGGAAATATCCCAAGAACACGATACAGGAGGCGATGGAGGCCTGGAAGAACTATATGGTGAGCATGGGCTACGGCTACCGTCTGGGCATTGACCTGCCGGGTGAGAGTCGTGGCTATATCCCGAACCGTCACGTCTATAACAAGCTGTTCGGGACGGAGAACTGGAGTCCCGTGAGCATTATCTCGATTTCCATTGGCCAAGGAGAAATCCTTGCTACTCCGCTCCAGATTGCCAATCTGGCGGCTACCATTGCCAATCGCGGTTATTATTACATTCCGCACGTTGTGAAGGGTATCAGTGACATTGAGCAGATTCCCGACACATTCCTGCATCCGCACTATACGATGGTCGATAAGAAAAATTATGACATTGTGGCCGAGGGTATGCGCCAGGCTGTCGTGATGGGCACGGTGCGAACGGCGGGCAACATGGATCCGGAGGGCATCGTGTTGTGCGGCAAGAC
>CACZAY010000195.1 GCA_902779265.1 uncultured Bacteroidales bacterium
CTCTCACACGACAAAAAATCCTTGAACCGGAGCTATCTCAGTTCAAGGATTTTTTCGATTTTATTTTCATTGGCCAATGGCACAATCGCGGGACATGGAATCGTCTCGAAGCGCTCGGGCAGGATCTGCACCCTCATCCCGCGGTGCAGGAGCGGCTTCAGCCGGGCCAGTTCCTCATTGCGCAGGCGGATGCAGCCCTCGGTGGCGCGCAGGCCAATTGACTCCGGGTCATGCGTCCCGTGGATGCCGATGCCGCTGCCCGCGCTGAGGCGGATGAACCACGGCCCGTAGGCGTGCGGGATGAAGCCCTTGCCGTCGTGGAAGTCGTGGCCCCACTCGCGCGCATCGGTGAAGCTGACGATGGTGAACCACCCCTCGGGCGTGCGCAGGTCACCCTGGCGCTGCTTGTGGCCGTAGCCGCGGCCGCACGAGATGCGGTGGTGGGCCAATGTATCGCCGTCGGACAGGAGCGTGAGCGTGAGCCGCGTCTTGTCGATGCGCACGAAGGTCTCGGCCGCGAGAGGGACATTGGCCAATGAAAAGATCAGGCCCAACGCAATGGCGCACGGGCGGAGGATTGTTCTGTTCATGCGGCAAAGATAGGGCTTTTTTCGCAATGTGACATGGGCCGATGGGAAAAAGCCGCACAAGGTTGTGATTTTTTGGGGGACATTGGCCATAAAAGTCAAAAATTTGCGCTATCTTTGCGGCCATGAATCTGGAAGATTTGAAACGAAGAGCGGTTGAGGCCATGGGCTTTGACCGCCTGAATGTGATGCAGGAAAAAATGCTCGAAACTGCCGTTTCGGGCCGTAACGTGCTGCTCCTCTCCCCCACCGGAAGCGGCAAGACGGTGGCATTCCTGCTGCCGCTGCTGGGCGACGGGGCATCGGACATGAAGGCACTCATCATCGTGCCGTCGCGCGAACTGGCGCAACAGATCGGCGAGGTGGCCAAGCGGCTGGGATTGCGCTGTGTGCTGTGCTACGGCGGCCATGACGCGCGCATCGAGTGTCAGCGCATCGGGGCATTGGACAACGCCAGCCGCTACGTGATTGTGGGTACGAGCGGCCGACTGAAGGACCACATCGAACGCAAACACCTCGACGCGGGGCGCTTCACGCACCTTGTGCTCGACGAATATGACAAGAGCCTCGAACTGGGCTTCGAGGAGGAAATCCGCTTCATCACTACGCGACTTTCGGGCGTGCGCCAGATGCTACTGACGAGCGCGACCCATGCCGTCCCCATCGCTCCGTGGCTGCGGTTTGCGCCCTACGAGCAGCTGGATTTTACGGCCAATGCGAAGTCGGCGCGCAACGAGGGCGAAAAACCGAGTAGCGCGTCGCAGCTGCAGGTCTGGCAGGTGAAGTCGCCCGTGGCCGACAAGCTCGAGACGCTGAAATCGCTGTTGGAGAGCCTGCCCGACGCGCAGCCGGTCATCGTCTTCAGCGGCTACAGGGAGAGCTCGGAACGCATCGCCCACTATCTGCAGGACGAGGGCATCGGATGTGCGCTCTACCACGGCGGTCTGGAGCAGGACTTGCGCGACAAGGCGGTCATCCGTCTGCGGTCGAACACGGTGCGCGTCATGGTGGCGACCGACCTCGCTGCACGCGGTCTGGACATTCCCGAGGTGGGGCACATCGTCCATTACCACCTGCCGGCCGATGTGGAGACCTTCACCCACCGCAACGGACGAACGGCCCGCAATGGCGCATCGGGCGCGGCCTACCTCATCGTCGGCCCCAACGAGTTCCTGCCGGATTTCATCGACCAGAAGACGCCGTTCTATGCCATCGGCCGCAATAAAAAAACCGCTCCGACGACGCCGCAGGAGCCTTCGTACACATTAGTATATATAGGGCGCGGCAAGAAGGAAAAGATCTCGAAGGGCGACATCGTGGGTTTCTTCACCAAGAACGGCGGTATCTCAGGCGAACAGATAGGCCGCATCGACGTGATGGAGCATTGTGCCTATTGTGCCATCAGCAGTGAGGTTGTGGCCGATGTATTGGCCAAGGTCAACGGTCTGAAAATCAAGGGAGAGAAGACGATTTACAAAATCGTTTCCACGAACTAAAGACCCTCCCCCCTTTCCCCCTCCCGTTATGCAGGGAGGGGGAGTATATACAAAAGGGACACGTTGCAAGGCTTCAATCTATTTATGTATTTCACAAATTTTTCCTTCACTTAATAACCATAGCAAACCACTCCCTTCCCCTACACAACGGGGAAGGGTCGGGGCTAGGGTCTTCATTATGCCAGAAATTAAAGATCTCGTGTTGCAGAAACCGCGCTTCGTACGGAAAAGCCGCTGCAGCTGTCGGGACTGGCGCAGAAATATATCGGAAGCAAAGGATCGTGGCTGCTTTTCTTTGCCGTAGGCGCCACTTCTTTTTGCAGTCTGATTGCTTATACCAACGGATGCGGGAAAATTCTGAGTGAATTTCTGCAGGTCTCATTTCAGACAGGAAGTCTTATTTTTATAGTTCCGGCGACGATAGTGGTCTGGTATGGACTGAAAGCTACAGGGGTGGCTGAAAAATTTATCAGTGGCGGTATGAGCCTGATCCTGATAGTACTGGTGGCCGCCTCATTTGTTTTTGCCAGAGTACCGTTGCCTGATATTATGTATACGAACTGGATTTACGCCATGCCAATCTTTAATATTACGGTATTCTGTTTTGCCGTGCAGTATATTGTTCCGGAGCTGTCCAGAGGGCTTTCCCATAATCCGCGACAGATCGTTCCTTCGATTTTAGTTTCGGCTAAATTGCTCGGCGCACACGCTCCGCGATCCGGGCATTTTCAATTTCATTGACATGGGATGGGATAGCGCCATATTCATAATTACGATCCGTAAAATACAGTTCATCTTTTTCCGTGCGCACAACTGCGGCCTCCGGCAGCAG
>CACZAY010000196.1 GCA_902779265.1 uncultured Bacteroidales bacterium
TTGAAATGGAAAAGGCTTTCGTCCAGCATATGAACTGGTGCCCGCTGAAAGGAGCGCCCTATGTGGCTACAGCCGACGCCTCTCTCATCGAGCAAGTAGCAGGAAAGGAAATGCTGCGCGGCATCACAGTGGCTTGCGGCGGTTTCTACGGCCCGCAAGGCCGTCAAATTCGCCTCGGCATACAAGACCCTGACCAGAATGAGAAGATTGAGTCCTTCCGCTATCAGACAAGCAAAGGTGAACTGAAGATTTGCAACTTCGAGATGGAGTCGTCCGCCCTCGCTGGCCTTGCCGCCTTGCTCGGACACCGTGCCATGACCTGCTGCATGGTTATCGCTAACCGCTACGCAAAGGAGATGAACACCAACTACAAAGGCAGCATCGACGAACTCATCAAGCTTGTCCTCGACCGGATCTAATCAGATATGGCAATTATATCACTCATCATAGCCTTTGTCCCCTTAATCATGAGCATCGTCATCGCTATGGGCAAGGGAGACGGACTTATTGCCGGATACGACACAAAAGCAACAGTATCTCATGATAGCTGGCTTCTTTCCCGTTCTATTTATATTTCTCATTCTTGCTAACACCTGGTGCAAAAAGAAATAACGTAATACGATGAAGATATCATTCGAAAGCGATTATAACAACGGCGCGCATCCTGAAGTGATTTGTCATTTGCTCGAGACAAACGGCAAACAGAGCCAGTCGTACGGCTTCGACGAATGGAGCGAGAAGGCACGAGACAAGATACGCGATGCTTGCAAGTGCCCTAATGCCGACATCTTCTTCCTCGTAGGCGGCACGCAGACCAATGCTACGGTGATAGACGCGTTGTTGCCCTCGTATGCAGGCGTAGTCGCAGCAACGACAGCTCACATCAATGTACACGAATCTGGTGCTGTGGAAGCCAGCGGCCACAAGGTCATCACCCTGCCTCAAGAGGACGGCAAACTCACGGCCGACAGCCTGAGCACTTATTTGGCCGCTTTCCATGCCGACCCGACATGGGAGCACATGGTGCAGCCCGGAATGACGTACATTACCTTTCCCACCGAACTTGGCACCATTTACTCAACCAGCGAGATTAAAGCCATCTACGAAGTTTGCCGCCGATATAAAATACCACTCTTCATCGACGGCGCCCGCTTGGGCTACGGCCTTGCAGCCGATGGTTGCGATATAGACTTTCCATGGCTCGCTCACCACTGCGATGCGTTCTACATCGGTGGTACCAAGGTTGGTGCGCTATGTGGCGAGGCTGTTGTCTTTCCGACTGGTGCTCCGCGAGGATTCTTCACGCAGGTGAAGCGACACGGCGCCCTGCTGGCCAAGAGCCGATTGGCTGGAGTGCAGTTCGATGCACTCTTCACAGACGGTCTCTACCTGCGTATTTCGGCACACGCCATCGAGATGGCAATGCAGTTGCGCGACATTTTCCGCGAGGCTGGTTTCGTTTTGCGCCCATCACCTACCAATCAGCAGTTCGTTGAACTACCGAACGAGCAGATGCACGCCTTGATGCAGCAGATTCTCTTCGAGACGTGGGAACCCATCGATGCACACCGCACACTCTGCCGCTTCGTCACCAGCTGGGCCACCACATCGCAGGACTTAGAATGCATGCGCTCAGCCTTGAAAACCTTACAAAAATGACATAGAATAGTCGTACGATAAGAATCTCGCGCGTGCGCGCATAAATTAATTAAGGTATAGCATCCCTCCAGACACATGGCAAAGTTCGAACAAATAATCGTCCGCATCAACGGACTCGACCGCCCAGGCCTGACCGCCGAGATAATGAAAATCCTGGCACGTTATGGCGCCCAGATTCTTGACATCGGGCAGGCCGACATTCACAACACGCTTTCACTCGGAATCCTCATACGCATCGACGAGAATAGTTCGGGACAGGTAATGAAGGAACTGCTGTTCAAGGCCACTGAGCTAAGCGTAAACATAGGTTTCGCGCCAGTCAGCGACGACGAATACGAAGCATGGGTGCAGCGCCAAGGTCGCAACCGATACATCCTCACTCTCGTTGGACGACAGCTGACGGCATCGCAGATAGCCGCCACCTCCGAAATAATTACGCGGCAGGGACTGAACATCGACTCCATCCTGCGCCTCTCGGGCAGAATGAGTATCGTGAATCCTGCGAAAAATGTCAGAGCGTGCATAGAATTCTCGCTCCGAGGCACTCCGGCCGACCGAAGCATCATGCAAGCCGAGCTAATGAAAATGACGGCCGAACGTGAGATTGATTTCTCCTTCCAACGCGACGACATGTACCGCCGTATGCGCCGGCTCATCTGTTTTGATATGGATTCCACGCTCATACAGACCGAATGCATTGACGAACTGGCCGAACGTGCCGGAGTTGGCGAAGAGGTGAAGAGAATCACCGAGCGCGCTATGCGTGGCGAAATAGATTTTCGCGAAAGTTTCACCCAGCGCGTGCGTCTGCTGCGCGGCCTCGACGTAAGTGTGATGCGCGAGATTGCCGAAAAACTGCCCATCACGGAAGGCGTGGACCGATTGATGTCAATTTTGAAACAATGCGGCTACAAGATAGCCATCCTAAGCGGTGGTTTCACGTACTTTGGAGAGTACCTGCAGCGCCGTTACGGCATAGATTACGTGTATGCTAACGAGCTGGAGATTGGCGACGACGGTAAACTGACGGGGAACTATGTGGGCGACATTGTGGATGGACAACGGAAAGCCGAATTGCTGCGCCTGATTGCGCAGGTAGAGAAGGTAAATTTGGCACAGACCATTGCAGTGGGTGACGGTGCCAACGACCTTCCGATGATTTCCGAAGCCGGCCTTGGCATCGCCTTCCATGCTAAGCCACGCGTGGCTGCCAGCGCCATGCAGAGCATCAACACAATAGGGCTGGACGGT
>CACZAY010000197.1 GCA_902779265.1 uncultured Bacteroidales bacterium
TGAAGGAGGTCGAGGTAGTCGTTGAGAGCGAGGCAGTGCTCATCGCCAACAAGAACCTCGATGCCGAGAAGAAGGAAACCCTCGAGGAACTGATGTTCCGTTTCGATGCCGTCCGTTCAGCTGAAGACAAGAAGTACGTCATGATGAACGTGCCCGATGCCGCCATCAACGACGTTCTGGCTCTGCTGCCAGCATCGAAGGCTCCTACAGTCATTCCGTTGGCCACACAGGGCTGGCACAGCATCCACACCGTCATCAACGAGAAGACTTTCTGGGAACTGGTCGGCAAGCTCAAGGCCGCAGGTGCTGAAGGAATCTTGGCGTTGAACATCGAAAAGATGGTGTTGTAATTTTTTTTAGGGAGTTGACTTCGTGGAGTTAACTGGAGTTATTGGGAGTTAACGGACAAATGTCCATTTGCTTCGTTTGGTTTGCCAACGTTGAGTCCCATTGTAGTATCGTCCGTTAACTCCTAAAGCGAAGCGATAACTCCTGATAACTGCCATTAACTCCTGACAGAGTTCATTTTTCACTTTTCAATCTGTAGAATTGTGACAACATATTTATATCCGAATAAAAGCGAGTGGGGCGAAATTGTAAAACGTCCCACTTTTGACAATAGCCAGCTACGCGACCTCGTGAGCGGACTTTTGCAGCAGATTCGCGAAGGCGGCGACAAGGTGCTACGTGAGTTGGAGGCCAAGTTCGACCACTGCACGCTCACCGATTTGCAGGTTTCGGCCGATGAATTTGCCGAGGCACGCCGCGTGATTGCCCCCGAATTAGCCGATGCCATCGACAACGCCAGCCGCAACATCCATGCCTTCCATGCCTCGCAGAAGTTCGACGGCGTGAAGGTCGAGACGCAGCCGGGTGTGGTTTGCTGGCAGAAGAGCATCCCGATTGACAAGGTCGGCCTCTACATTCCGGGCGGCACGGCACCGCTGTTCAGCACGGTGCTGATGTTGGCCATCCCCGCCAAAATTGCAGGTTGCGGCGAAATCGTGCTCTGCACACCTCCGAATGCCGAGGGCAAGGTCAATCCGGCCATCCTCTACGCGGCTACGGTGGCAGGCGTCACAAAGGTTTACAAGGTGGGCGGCGTTCAGGCCATCGGTGCTTTGGCCTATGGAACGGAATCTGTCCCCAAGGTCTATAAGATTTTCGGCCCCGGCAACCAGTTCGTGCAGATGGCCAAGCAGTTGGTTTCCCTGCGCGATGTCGCCATCGACATGCCGGCCGGTCCATCGGAGGTCTGTGTTGTGGCCGATGCCGATGCCGACCCTGAATACGTCGCATCCGACTTCCTTTCGCAGGCCGAACATGGCGCCGACAGCCAGGCTATCCTCGTGACCGACAGTGAGGCATTGGCCAAGAAGTTCGAGACCGTGATGGCAGCTCAGTTGGAGCTGTTGAAACGTCAGGAACTGACCCGCAAGTCGCTCGAACACAGCAAGGTAATCGTGCTGTGCAACCAGGACGAAGTGATGGATCTGGTGAACGAGTATGCGCCGGAACACCTCATCCTCAACACGCGCAACTACGCGACTTTGGCCGACAAGGTGCGCAATGCTGGCTCCGTCTTCCTCGGTCCGTTCAGCCCCGAAAGTGCAGGCGACTACGCATCGGGCACCAACCACACCCTGCCGACCAACGGCTATGCCAAGGCATACAACGGCGTGAATCTTGACAGCTATATGCGCAAGGTCACATTCCAGGAGCTTTCGGCCGATGGTCTTCGTTCGCTTGGCCCGATTATCGAGGTCATGGCGCAGAACGAGCAGCTGGACGCCCACAAGAATGCGGTGACGGTGAGACTTAGGAACCTGTAAGACAAGACCCCCCTCTAACTCCCCCGAGGGGGAGAAATTAACCCCGCAAGAACACCAAATTATTCAATATCTAAATGTCCAAATAAATGGTACATAGTAAATGAATAAATGGTAGATATTCTTTGGCCGCTTTGGTCTCTTCCCCTCGGGGAGGTCGGGAGGGGGTCGTTCATTAATTCTTTTTATTCTTATGAATCTACAACAAATCATCCGTCCAAATATATTGGCATTGGCTCCCTATTCGTGTGCGCGCGATGAATTTAAAGGTGAGGCCAGCGTCTATGTCGATGCCAACGAAAATCCTTACAATAACGGCATTAACCGCTATCCTGACCCGCGTCAGTTGAAGGTGAAGGAGCTGTTGGCTCCCATCAAGGGCGTTGCCGTCGAGCAGATTTTCCTCGGCAACGGTTCGGACGAGGCCATCGACCTTGTCTATCGCATCTTCTGCCGCCCGGGCGTCGATAATGTTGTCGCCCCTGCACCGACCTACGGCATGTATCAGGTTTGCGCCGAGGTGAACGATGTCGAATATCGCGCCGTTCCGTTGCAGGCCGAGACCTTCGCGCTCGATGTCGAGGCATTGGCCGCCCAGGTGGATGCCAACACGAAGGTCATCTGGGTGTGCTCGCCCAACAACCCGTCGGGCAACGCCTATTCGCAGGAGCAGCTCATTTCCATCGTGCAGCGTTTCCCCGACCAGATTGTCGTGGTTGACGAGGCATATATCGACTTCTCTTCGGTTCCGTCGATGACATCGCAGTTGGCCAAGTTTGACAACCTCATCATCCTTCAGACCTTCTCGAAGGCGTGGGGATGTGCCGCCATGCGTCTGGGAATCGCTATGGCATCGGCCGAGATTATCACCTACTTCAACAACGTCAAGTATCCCTATAACGTGAATGAACTGACGCAGAATCAGGCGATTAAGGTGTTGTCCGATGTCACTAAGATGCGTCGCCACGTCGAGGAGATCCTCTCTCAGCGCGAAATCCTGCGCGAGCTGTTGCTCACGTTGCCGTGCGTGAAGAAGATCTATCCGTCCGACGCCAATTTCCTGTTGGTCAAGGTAACTCGCCACAAGGTGCAGTTGTGCCAGAACTGCCTGCGCATTACCGTGGGTACACCCGAGGAGAACGCCGAACTCTATGAAGCAATGAAAGCATTATGAAAAAGGTACTTTTCATCGACCGCGACGGCACCCTGATTGTCGAGCCGCCCGTCACCGAGCAGGTTGATTCGTTCGAGCAGCTGGAATTCCTGCCGCGCGTCATCCAGAACCTGTCGTTCATCCGCCACAAGCTGGACTATGATTTCGTCATCGTGAGCAATCAGGACGGCTTGGGCAGCCCCGAATATCCGTTGGAGCGCTTCAACGCCATCAACGACCTCATGCTGCGCGTGTTCCGCACCGAGGGCGTCGAGTTCGACGAGGTCTATTTCGATCCGCATCGCAGCAGCGAAAACCATCCGAACCGCAAACCCGGCACGGGCATGTTGCAGAAGTTCATCGCAGGCAACGGTTCGGAATATGATCTGGCAGGCAGCTACGTGATCGGCGACCGCATCACCGACATCCAGTTGGCGCACAACTTGGGCTGCAAGGGCATCCTCATCGCACAGAACGGCTCGTCCGATGAATGTCGCGAGTGGTTGCAGGAGTCGAACCTTGAGTCCGATTGTGCCCTCATCGCCGAAGGTTGGGACGACATCGCCGCCTTCCTCTTTGCGGGCGACCGTCGCGCAGAAGTGACCCGCACGACCAAAGAGACCGACATTCACATTGCGCTCGATCTGGACGGTTCTGGCCGATGCGACATCTCGACCGGATTGGGCTTCTTCGACCATATGCTGGAGCAGATCGGCAAGCACTCGGGTATGGACTTGACCATTCACGTGAAGGGCGACCTCAACGTCGATGAGCATCACACCATCGAGGATACTGGCATCGCGCTCGGCGAATGTATCGCCAAGGCGTTGGGCAACAAGCGTGGCATTGGCCGCTATGGTTTCTGCCTGCCGATGGACGATTGCCTGTGTCAGGTCGCGTTGGATTTTTCGGGTCGTCCGTGGCTCGTGTGGGATGCCGAGTTCCATCGCGAGAAGGTGGGCGACATGCCGACCGAGATGTTCCTGCACTTCTTCAAGTCGTTCAGCGATGCGGCCAAGATTAACCTCAACATCAAGGCCGAGGGCGACAACGAGCACCACAAGATTGAGGGCATCTTCAAGGCTTTGGCCCGTTCGCTCAAGATGGCCATCAACCGCGATATCCATCATTTCGAACTGCCGTCGAGCAAGGGAATGTTGTGATTCGTTTTGTCGGCCAATGCCATTGGCCATAAAAATAATAATCGGGTGTGTAATTTCGTTTACACGCCCGATTGTGTTTTATCACCGGCCTTTCCAGTTCTTGTAGGGGTTATCCACCAG
>CACZAY010000198.1 GCA_902779265.1 uncultured Bacteroidales bacterium
GGACGGCAAGCTGCAGGTAGTTGTGGAGTTCCTCCACGTCAAGCCAGGCAAGGGCAACACCTTCATGCGCACCAAGCTGAAGGACGTCGTCACCGGCTACGTAGTCGAGAAGCGCTTCAACATCGGCGAAGTACTCGAGGACGTACGCGTTGAGCACCGTCCCTACCAGTTCCTCTACATGGACGGCGAGGACGCTGTATTCATGAACCAGGAGACCTTCGATCAGGTCAACATCAACAAGGACATGATCATCGGCGGCCAGTACATGAAGGAGGGCGACGTCGTTGAAGTTGTGAGCGACGCTTCGACCGAGACCATCCTCACCGCCGAAATGCCTGTCAAGACCATCCTCGAAATCACCGAGATGGAGCCAGGTGTAAAGGGCAACACCGCTACCAACACCTTGACCAAGGCTACCGTCGAGACCGGCGGCATCGTCATGGTACCTCTCTTCTGCAAGCAGGGTGACAAGATTGTTGTCGATACCCGCGACGGCAGCTACGTTGAACGTGCAAAATAATCAACTGGCATGAAAATCACCGAATGGGCTGAACAAGACCGTCCGCGTGAAAAAATGATGGCCAACGGCTCTTCCTCCCTCACGGAGACTGAGCTGTTGGCCATTCTCATTCTCACCGGCCAGCGCGGCAAGACAGCCATCGACCTCGCCCGCGAACTGCTCCAGCACTGCGACAACAGCCTCGTCACACTGAGCCACACCCTGCTGCAAGGCTCCGAAGAGGAACGCAGCAGCGTCCTGAAGGGCATCGGCCCCGCCAAGATGTGCACCATCCAGGCCGCACTCGAACTGGGCCGCCGCCACCAGCAGGAGGTCGAACGCAACAACGAGCGGCGCAGCATCATCACGTGCAGCGACGACATCTTCCATCTGTTCAACCAATACCTGTCGAACCTCGACTACGAGGAACTCTGGGCCGTCTATTGCAGCAAGAACGGCAAGGTGCTCTACCGCCGACGCATCAGCGAGGGCGGAGTCGATTTCTCGGGCGCAGACATCAAGAAAATCTGCCGTCCGGCCATCGAATATATGGCATCGTACGTCGCCCTGTGCCACAACCACCCGCACAGCAACCCACGCCCCAGCCATCCCGACCTCGACATGACGGCAAAAACGAAAGAGGCACTCGCCCTGCTGGACGTGCGCCTCCTGGATCATATCATCATTGCCGACGGGAAATACTATTCCATGAACGACAACGGGGAGATTTAGGTCATGGCCGATGGGATTCACCTTCCACCCTACCGCTTGACATATTTGATTTTCCGCATTGAGCAAGGCGACTTGCCCCGCTCCGTCAGATAATCACATATCCGCCAATTTCCATGTTTGTCAATGTCGGAATAAACAATTACCTGCTTGTCGCCACGCTCTCTGCTCCAAACGACGCCACCCACCAATTGTCCAAACAAGTCGTCCTCTTTTTTATCGCAGAGGGTTTCAATGCTTTTATACACAAGTACATCATTCTTATAAAGGAACTTTTGCAACAAGATGCAACTATGGCCCTCTTCCCCGAATTGCTTTTCAAAAAATAAGGTGTCGCCACTATAATACTCTCGTTCGGAAACGACTTTGTACGGACTGACCTTCGAAAAATCAGCAGACGAGCTTCTACGATTTTTCGAATCCACCCACACGGTGCTGTCACATCGGCCATCTGTAAAATATGCCATTGTCACATCGACTACTTCAGAGCCATTCTTCTCTGTTTTCTCCCGGATTACCCACAACGAATCCGAAAGTTCATAATCATATTCTATCAACGTCCGATACTTGCGGTAAAACAAGCCTCTTCCAACACAAATGCAGGTCTTTTTCTTCAAGAATCCATCCTCGTATTCATATATAGTCCTATAATCGTCCAACAGTCCGTAATCTCGTTCAACAATTTTCTCAACATCCTCGGCCAAATACCGAGATTTATAGTCCCATTCAAATTCGAAATAGGAGCGTTGCGCCCACGAAACGGCTGCAATACAAAACAGAATAGACAGGAAAAAGGTTTTCATTGCCAATGTTTTTTATGGTACGACAAAAAAAGGAATCTCCGCCCCACCCTACTGACATTCGGGGAAGAGCGGAGACGACAATCATTTATTCCTCAACGATTTCGACAGAAATCATCTTGACATCCTCCTTCGGACGGTCGCCGGCTGCGGTCTCGACCTGCTGGATCTTGTCGGCCACTTCCAGACCCTCAACGACCTCGCCGAAGACGGTGTAGTTGTTGTCGAGGAACGGCGTGCCGCCCACCGTGGTGTAAGCCTCGCGCTGCGCATCGGTGAACTTCGGGTCGCCCAGCTCCTTGGCCTTAGCATAGGTCTGTTTTTCGAGCTCCTCCTGCAACTGCTGCAGGCCGGCATTGTCGCGGTTCTTGCGCATCTCGAGAATCTTGTCGCGGTTCTCGACAACGAGCTGGTTGAAGATGTTCTGCAACTGCTGCTGTGCCATCGACTTTTCGAGCTGCGTGAGCTTGCCTGCGCTATAGACTTCGCCCGTCACGATGTAGAACTGGCAGCCTGACGAACGACGCTCGGGATTGACCTCATCGCCGGTGCGGGCGGCGGCCAATGCGCCCTTCTTGTGGAAATACTGCGGATAGACGAACTCGGCCGGAATCGTGTAGCCGGCATCGCCCGAACCGAGCGGCTTGCTCATCGGTGCATTCTTGCTCTCGGGGTCGCCGCCCTGGATCATGAAGTTCTTGATGACGCGGTGGAAAATCGTACCATTGTAGAATCCCTCGCGTGCGAGCTTCAGGAAGTTGTCACGATGCTGTGGAGTCTCGTCGTAGAGGCGCACGGTGATGTCGCCCAGCGAAGTCTTGAT
>CACZAY010000199.1 GCA_902779265.1 uncultured Bacteroidales bacterium
TGGCTTTTTTAATCTGACGTTCCAGAGCTTCGCAGGCCTGAGATACGGCATCTTCGTAAACCTCGGCGCACTTGCTGGCGAAGAATTCCTGATCGCCGACAAAAATCTTGATGCCAATCTCTTTGTTGGCCTTATCGGAAGTATTGATGATTTTCAACTGAACTTCGGCAGCGCGAATCTCGGCGAAATGATTAAGTTTTTCAAGCTTCTTGTTGATGTACTCGTTCACTGAAACGGAAGTCTCGAAATTGACTGATTGAATCGTGATCTCCATAGTCGTAAAAATTAAAAATGAATATGTATTATTGGTGTTCTCAGGCTCCATGCAGTTGGGCGCTGCTGGAGCCACAATTTTTTCTCAAGTCTTGCTACGCGGATGCGCCTTCTCGTAGTTCTGGAGCAGTTCCTGCGGCGTGAGGTGCGTATAGACCTCGGTCGAATCGAGGGAGGCGTGTCCGAGCAGTTCCTTCACTGCCATCAGGTCAGCGCCCTCGGCCAGCATATTGGTTGCGAACGAATGACGGAAGACGTGAGCTCCTTTTTTGGCCAATGTGGGGAACTGCGACAAGTATTTGTGCGCGAGTTTCGAGATCTGGACGGGCGATAGGCTTTCGCCGTCCTCATTGGTCAAGAATGTTCCGGTCGGTCCACCCACCTCGCGGGTTCGTGCCTCCTTGTATTGGCCGATGAGAAGCCGGAGCTCCGGGCCGAAAGGGATGACGCGTTCCTTGTTGCCCTTTCCCTTGACACGGATGGTGCCATTGGCCAAATCCACATCCGAATCACGCAGGCCTGCGGCCTCGGAGCGACGCATCCCCGTGCTGTAGAGCATATCGAGGAGCAGGTGGTCGCGCAAACCGATGAAATCCGTCCCGAACTGCGGGTTGTCAATGAGGTCATCCATCAAGTCTTCACGAACCCAGACGGGCAGAGACTTGGGGACCTTGGGTGTCGGCAGGAGTGTCAACGGGTTTGTGGCCAATAGTCCTTTCTTGCGCAGATAGCGGCAGAAGCTGCGGAGGGCGCAGAACCGCTGCTTGATCGATGCGGCCGACAGGCGGTGTTTTCCCATGTTGACCATCCAGCCTCGTGCCAACGTCAGCGAAGGGGACAATGGGTCAAACGTTCCGGTTGTCGTGATGACATAATCCTCATATTCGCGCATTGCCATGCGATAGGCATCGACGGTGTAATCCGAGTAGTTCCGCTCGAACTTGAGATACTTGAGGAAGTCTTCGACCGTAGCATTCATGGAACTATTGATTTTCGGTACAAAAATAGCGCGTTTTTGCGAAAAATGCAACTTTTCATGTGCAAAAAATGTGAAATTCTCCGAAAAAGGGTTTTCTCCACTGGTTTATTTCTGCAAAAGACGTAATTTTGCGGAGAAAATCACATTGGCCATGACACAAACGACAACACGCATCCTGTGCGACCTCATCGAAAGAATCCTCGCGCCCCACCGACAGACGAAAGCCGGCGAGGCATCGGCCACATTAAATAATATAGGGAGGAAAGAGTGGCTGGGCGTCATCCGGCTGGCCGAAGAGATGGAGGTGGAGGGGCTGGCCTACGATGCGATGCTGACCCTGCCCAAGGAGCAGCAGCCGGATATGGAGGTCGTGATGAGGTGGACGGCCAATGTGCAGGCCATCGAACGGGACAACCGCGTGATGCGCGAACACTTTGCCGGATGTATGTCGCGGTTCGAGGCACATCGGCTGGAACCCATCCTGATGAAAGGGCTGACATTGAGTGACCTCTACCCCAACCCGCTGCACCGACCTGTGGGCGACATCGACCTGTACGTACCGCTTGACCAACAGCACCGCTATCTGGAGACGTTCCGGGAGATGGGCGGCGTGGTGGCCGATGTCTTTGACCTGAAGCACGTGAGCGTGCAATGCCAAGGGATGAACTGGGAGCTGCACTTCCGGGGGATGCTGTTCTACAACGGGATGACCAACCGGCGCTACGCGCTCCTGGAGAGGGAGGAGACGACGGCCGATGCGCTGTATCACGAGACCATCGAGGGGCACACGGTGAGCATCTTCCCACCGATTCTGAAAATGGTCTATCTGACGGCCCATTTCCAGCATCACCTGCTGATGGAGCGCGTGACCCTGCGACAAATAGTTGACTGGATGCTTGCCCTGCACCAGGAGCGAACAGCATTGGCCATAGCCGAAGTGTCGCTCATTCGCACATTGAAGGAGATGGGCGTTTATAGGCTGTATCGCGCCTTGGGATATGCCGCCAAAAGGCATCTGGGCTTTGACGGAAACTGGTACGCCGGGTTGACGAACTTCACGCCGAGCGAGAAAAGGCGCGGCGAAAGACTGCTGAAAATCGTGATGAACGGGCATATTCCGGGATGCAAGCCCTATCGGCCGCGGCTTGAAACCGACTCGTGGCTGATTCGCATCGGCCAATATATCGAACTCTGGAAACGATGCGCCGTCGTGTGGAGGTTCTGTCCGCAAGAGGCATTGGCCACACCCTTCGGATTCCTGTATTATGCCTTCAAGCGGAGATGGGCGGAGTTTTCCTCGCATTGAAAACGATGTTTGCCCCATGTTTGCACGCTATCATTCCGAACGCGGAAAATAATTTTTCCATGAATTGAATTCAATTGGAAATCAATTTTTTTGGCCAATGGATTTTATTGCACGCAGAGTGTAAGAAAGTGGAAAGAAGGAAATCTTACCCTGGAAAATGTTGAATGATTCTTGCCCTAAAACCTGACTAAAATTGAAAGAAAAACACCATTCCCTCTGCGCGTAAAAAATCCCGAAGGCTCTATGAACCTTCTATGAAGGTATTATCAGCGTATTATGGCCGATGGTTCGATGGTTTTCCAAAATTTTCTGCTACACACTACAGTGCTACAGTTGTTTTGGAAGCCGATACGCACGCCGACCTTCTCCAGAAATCTGTCATCTGTCATTAAGAAATTGGAAAATTGAGAGCCGAGAGTTAATCGTATTTTCGTTAATGACAGTTTTGACAGATGACAGCATTTCCCCTTGATATTTTCGAAACGATGTTTGCCCCATGTTTGCACGCTATCATTCCGAACGCGGAAAACAATATCTCCATGAATTGAATCCAATTGGAAATCAATTTTTTTGGTCAATGGATTTTTATTGCACACAGAGTGGAAAGAAGGAAATCTTACCCTGAAAAATGTTGAATGATTCTTGCCCTAAAACCTGACAGAAATTGAAAGAAAAACACCATTCCCTCTGCGCGTAAAAAATCCCGAAG
>CACZAY010000200.1 GCA_902779265.1 uncultured Bacteroidales bacterium
GACGTGCTGCGGGCACACCGATGACGGCGTAAGCCTCGCGGGCGATGGCATTGCGGAGGTTGCCGCCACGGATGTCGGAGACGAGCAGACCGGGCTGGGTGGTGAGGAAGCGGGCGAGCACCTTGTTGGCATTGGCACGGCCGAGGTGGATGTCGCCACCCGAGTGGCCGCCGAGGAGACCGCCTACGCTGACACGGGCGAAGTAGTAGTCGGCAGGAGTGGGCTGGGTGGTGTAGTGCCAGAGGGCAACTGTGTCCATACCACCGGCGCAGCCGATGAAGATCTGATTCTCCTGTTCGGAATCGAGGTTGAGGAGGAGTTTACCGGTCATGAAGCCTTCGCTGAGCATGTTGGCTCCAGTCATACCGGTTTCCTCGTCGTAGGTGCAGAGGAACTCGAGTGGACCGTGCTCGTAAGTCTTGTCGAGCATGGCAGCCAGGGCGAGGGCTACACCTGCGCCGTCGTCAGCGCCGAGGGTAGTGCCGTTGGCCTTCACCCAATCGCCGTCGATGCGTGTTTCGATGGGGTCGTTTTCGAAGTCGTGAATGATGTCGGAGTTCTTTTCGCACACCATGTCCATATGGGCCTGCATGACGAGCGTCTCGCGGTCCTCACGGCCTGGGGTGGCAGGACAGCTGACGAGGACGTTGCCGGTCTCATCGACCTTGCAGTCGAGGTTGTGCTCCTTGGCGAAGTTGACAAGCCATGCGCGGATCTTGCCTTCCTTCTTGCTCGGACGAGGCACCTTGGTGATGGCATCGAAGATTTCCCAAAAGATTCTTGGTTCAAGATTCTTGATTTCCATAGTTTGATTTGTTTTGAAAAATTAGTGGTTTTATGTCGTTTTTTGTTTCGTAAAAGTGCAAATCAGTAATAATAATTGTTAAAAGTGGTCAAGATGTATGACTTTTTCCTAAAATCGAGACCAAAAATGGTGGATTGTTTCGGAAATTTTGTATCTTTGCAACCGCTATTCGCGAAGTTTGAGGAGAAATTCCCCCTTTGAACTGTTTGCGGGTGCAAAGATAATAAAAATGTGGCAAACTATTATCATTTCGGTCGGAATTCTTTTAATATCTTTTGTTTTTTTAGCAATTAAGGTATTATTTGTGAAAAATGGCACGTTTCCGAAGACGCATGTGAGCCAATCGAAGGCGATGCGCGACAAGGGAATCCACTGCGTGCAGACCCAGGATTACGAGGAACGCCACAAGCAGGGGCTCTATGCCGACGGCCAGATGCCCACTGGAAAACTACAAGAAGAAAATAAATAATAACTTTAATATTGTATATGAAAAAATTCTTTACTATCGCTTCTGCCCTGGTTTTGGCGGGAGTTCTCGCCGGAGGTATGACTTCCTGCGTTAAATCGAACAATGCCGATGCCGCCAAGGTAGCCGGCGGTACGCTCACCGAGGGTGAGTCATTGCCAATTGCCTTCATCCAGGCTGATTCGCTTTACAACAACTATCAGCTCCAGATTGACCTCACCCAGGACCTTGTGAAGCAGAAGGCTCAGGCTGAGGACAAGATGAACAAGGAGATGGCCAAGTTCCAGAAGGAGTATCAGGACTTCATGCAGAAGGTTCAGACCAACTCGTTCATCGGTGGTCAGTCGCGTATGGAATCCGAGCAGCGTCGTCTGCAGCAGAAGCAGGCTTCCATCGAGCAGCAGGCCAATGGCTTGCAGCAGGATCTCGCCCTGCTCCAGAGTCAGGCCTTTGACCGTGTGAACGATTCTATCCAGGCTGTGCTGAAGGAGTACAACAAGGACAAGAACTTTGAGGTGATCTACAGCAGTGTTCCCAACACGACCGTCTTCTTCGTGAAGGAGAAGTACGACATCACCCAGGATGTTCTCGACCTGCTCAACAAGCGCTATGCTGAGGGCAAGAAGAGCGAATAATCAATTAACAATTAATAATTAACAAATAACAATTGTTGGTTGGTCACGAAATGATATAATAAAGGCGTCGCGAATTGCGGCGCCTTTATTGTTTTTTATCACTTCGTTTCGGGAGCTTCGTCGATGAGTTCGAGGAACTGGTCGAGCTTGGGAGTGATGATGATCTGCGTACGACGGTTGCGAGCGCGACCTGTCTCAGTGTCGTTCGATTCGAGCGGATTATACTCGCCACGACCGCCGGCAGTCAGACGACTGGGATTGACACCATATTGATTCTGGAGAGCCTGAACGACGCTGGATGCGCGGAGGCAGGAGAGGTCCCAGTTGTTGCGGATGTTCTCGCGGCTGATGGGCACATTGTCGGTGTTGCCTTCGATGAGCACCTCGTAGTCCTTGTAGTCGGTGATGATCTTGGCGATCTTGGCAAGGGTCTGTCCGGCCTTGTCGGAGATTTCATACGAGCCGGTGCGATAGAGCATGTTGTCGTTGAGCGAGATATAGACCACGCCTTTCAGCACCTGCACATCGACGTCCTTGAGCTCCTCCTTCGAGAGGGAACGGGTGAGGTTGTTGGTGAGGACGATGTTGAGCGAGTCGCTCTTCGACTTGGCGTCGGTAAGCTGCTTGATGTACTTGTTGGAAGCATTGATCTCATCGACAAGCTTGGAGATGTTGGTGCCCGACTGGTTGATGCTCTTGTCGAGCGACTGCTGCAGGGCGTTGAGCTGTTCGAGGAGTCGGGCATTGTTGGCACGTGCCTCGTCCAGACGCTCTTCGAGGCTCTTGCTGCCCGTCTCGCAGGAGGCGAGGGCAATCTTTGCATCGTTGAACTGGCTTGTCAATAGGTCGTAATCATCGCGAAGTTCGTTGTACTTCTTCTGTGTAACGCAACTGCTGCT
>CACZAY010000201.1 GCA_902779265.1 uncultured Bacteroidales bacterium
GCGTCTTTTGACCGATGGCATGGAGGTCCTCGGTGATGTATATCATGGTGCGGCTATGGAGGCCAAGGTCACATCTGTGGCACGCGGCTATGAGTTCGTCGGCTGGATGAACGAGGGCAAGATGCTCTCCACGGCCTATGATTTCCATTTCACTGCTTTCAAGGATGGCGAGGTGATTGCCGTGTTCCGGCCGTTCTCGATGCGGGCTGTCGATCTGGGACTTTCAGTGCGTTGGGCCAATGCCAATCTCGGCGCTGATATGCCCAATTCCTTTGGCGACTACTACGCGTGGGGCGAGACGAAAGCCTTCGGCGAGGAGGACTACAGCAACCAGATGAACTTCAACTACAACAGGCCGGCCACCCACGTCAAGACCTTCTATTCATGGCTCACCTACAAGTATTGCGAGGGAATTGAGCCGATTATGACCAAGTATTGTTCCGACAGCGATTATGGCGCTGTCGATGATAAGGCAGAGCTGGAACCCGAAGACGATGTGGCCCATCTGCATCTGCACCGCGACTGGCACATTCCGACCTATGGCGAGATGAAGGAGCTGGTCACCCGCTGCGTCTGGGTCTGGACTGAGGTGAACAATACGAAGGGCTTCCAGGTGTTTGGCCCCAATGGAAACAGCATCTTCCTGCCGGCTGCCGGTTGCCGTGGCTACTCTTCGCGCCGCAGCATCGACAACGGCTACTATTGGACCTCGCTGGTCGATGACAGCTATCAGTGTAATGCCCATTGCCTCTATTTCCATTCGGGCAACGTGAGCAACTACTACCTGGGCCGCTATCTGGGCCAGTCCATCCGACCCGTGCGTAAATAAGATTTGTTTTATGGCCGATGTCCCAGCGGTGAAAAGCTGAACATCGGCCATTATTATGTTCATCCGGCCGCAGCCGTTCCTGAGGAAAAGGGCATTGGCCAATAATACAAGGTTCGTATGATTTCCTATCTGAATGAGGCCAACGTTGCGCGCAGTGCCGATGGCGTAGAATATCATCCGCTTGTGCCGTTCCTGCCGTCGGGAGCCAAAGTGCTTTTCCTGGGCAGTTTTCCGCCGCAGCGCAAGCGTTGGTCGATGGATTTCTATTATCCCAATTTCCAGAATGACCATTGGCGCATCGAGGGCGCGGTCTTCTTCGGCGACAGGGAGCATTTTGTCGATTCATCGGCCAAACGCTTCAAGATCGGGGAAATTGTCCCATTCTGCGAGGAGCGGGGCATCGCCTTCTATGACACGTCGGTTGCCGTGCGCCGGTTGCAGGACAATGCATCGGACAAGTTCCTCGAAGTGGTCGAGCCGACCGATGTGCCGTCGCTGATGGCGCACCTGCCCCGGCTGTGGGCCGTAGTCACGACGGGCGAGAAGGCGGCCGATACGCTTTGCGACGCGCTGCATATTCCCACCGTGCCCAAAGTCAATGCCTTTGTGCCGATACCGGATGCGTATAATGAAAGTGGGGAACAGATTGTGCTCTACAGATTGCCGTCGTCATCGCGCGCCTATCCATTGGCCTTCGATAAAAAGGTCGATGCCTATCGGCGGATGTTCGAGCACTTCGGGGTCTAATCGTTGGCCTTCACGACGTACCAGACGCTCAGTGCGATGCCCGGCAGGGTGAGCACGCAGGCCAGTACGAAGTAGAGGAAATAGCTGTCGAGAGCCTCCTGGACGAAGCCCGAAAGGGTAGAGGGAATCATCAGTCCGAAGGCCATCAGTGCCGTGAGCAGGGCGTAATGGGAGGTCTGGTACGGCCCTTTGGCGCAGCGCAGGAGATAGACGGTGAAGGCGGTGAATCCAAATCCGTAGCCGAATTGTTCGAGGCCAATGCAGCTGCCCAGAAGCGGCAGGTCAGGCCCATCGGCTGTGAGGACAACGGAGGCCCCCGCATCGGCCAACCAGACATAGAGCAGGTCGGGCAGGTCGAGCGCGAGAACCATCGGGATCAGACACTTGCGCAGGCCCCAACGGCTGATGCAGACGCCGCCCACGATGCCGCCCACGACGAGCGAAAGCACGCCGAAAGTGCCGTACAGGTAGCCGAACTGCTCGTTGTCGAGGCCCATGCCGCCGCGCTCGACGCTGTCCTTGAGGAAGAGGATGGTCACCTTGCCCAAAAATGCCTCGCCCAGGCGGTAGAAGAGGATGAAAAGCAGCATGAAGACCAGTTCGGAGCCGCGATGCAGCTGCACGAAACTGCGCCACACCTGCCAGACGCTTTTTTGAGGTTCATTGGCCAATGCCTTTTCCCCGCCCGACGCCTTTTCAACCTCGGGAAGGAGGAACTTGTGGCCGATGGCAAGCATCAGCATCAGTGCGGCCGATATGAGGAACGTGCGCTGCCAGGCATCGGCCGAACTGTCCTTGGCCAAAATAATCAGAAAACCAGAGGCGAAAAGCATTCCGAGACGGTAGGCCGTGCTGCGGATGCCTACGAAAAAGGCCTGTCGCTGCGGGTCAAGAGCCAGCATGTAATAGCCGTCGCACGAGACATCGTAGGTGGCCGATGCCATGGCTGCCAGAGCACTTCCGCCCACGACGACGGGCAACCACCACGGTGCGTCGAGAGACAGTGCGATGATGACAAAAATCACGGTCATGAGCAGCTGCATGGCCAACATCCAGCGGCGTTTCGTGCTGCGCGTATCGATGAACGGACTCCACAGAAATTTCCACATCCAGGGCAGGCTCAGAAGCGATGGGACGGCAGCGGAAATGCCTGCTCCGCAGCCCATATCGGCCAAGAGCGCCACAAGCATGACATTGATGATGGTGTAGGGGAGACC
>CACZAY010000202.1 GCA_902779265.1 uncultured Bacteroidales bacterium
TAGGGTTGATGGCATAGGCACCAGTGAAGACGCCCGTCACCTCGTGAGCGGCCTGACGGTCGCGTTCGGTCTTGCGCTTGCAGGCCTCCAGATAGGCCTCGACGTCGGCTTTCTTGTCCGATGTTACGACTTGCTGCACATACTTGCTCTCGGGGGCCAATACCATGAAGGTGACACCGAACATTGTATCTGCACGGGTGGTGAAGATGGTGAACTCCAGTCCGTCCTTGGTGGCAGGATTGTCGTTAGGCACCACCTTGAACTGTGCCTCGGTACCCTCACTGCGACCAATCCAGTTGCGCTGCGTCTCCTTGATGGAGTCACTCCAGTCGATGGACTCCAAGCCGTCCAACAGTCGCTGGGCATAGGCCGAGACACGCAGACACCACTGACGCATCACACGTTGCTCCACGGGGAAACCGCCACGTTCCGATACGCCGTTCACTACCTCGTCGTTGGCCAATACGGTACCCAACTCCGGACACCAGTTGACCATCGTCTCGCCCAGGTAGGCGATGCGGTAGTTCATCAAGACCTGCTGTTTCTTCTGCTCGTCCCACGAGTTCCACTCGTCGGCTGTGAAACGCAACTCCTTGCTCTGGGCAACGTCAAGACCCGGATTGCCCTCTGTCTCGAAGTGCTTGATCAATACGCTGATAGGCAAGGCCTTCTGCTCCTTGTTGCAGTAGAACGAGTTGAACATCTGGCTGAACGCCCACTGCGTCCACTTGTAGTAACCGGGTTCGCAGGTACGTACCTCGCGGTTCCAGTCGAAACAGAAACCGATGCGGTCCAACTGCTCGCGGTAGCGGGCAATGTTCTTCTCGGTAGTTACGGCAGGATGCTGACCCGTCTGGATGGCATACTGCTCGGCAGGCAGACCGTAAGCGTCATAGCCCATTGGGTGCAACACATTGAAACCACACAGACGCTTGTAGCGGCTGTAGATGTCGCTGGCAATATAGCCTAAAGGGTGACCGACGTGGAGACCGGCTCCAGAGGGGTAAGGGAACATGTCGAGCACATAACACTTGGGACGGCTGGGGTCAATCTCGACCTTGTAGGTCTTCTCGTCTCTCCAACGCTGTTGCCAAGTCTGCTCGATGGACTTGAAGTTGTATTCCATATTCTTGTTTTTGATTATTTTGTCCAATGTCGTGAAAAAACGCGCGCAAATATAGTCATATTTTCGATATGTCGGCACGTTTCTGTCTGTTTTCTTGGCCAATGGCTCCCTGCCAGCCTGCGTTTTCCACGCGAAGTTGGCAATTGGCCGCCGTCATTCCTTCACGAAGACCTTTCTGCCCCGCTGGACGTACAATCCCGATTTCGGCCGGCTTGTGCGCTGGCCCGAGAGTGTCCAGAAGGTGTCGCCCGTCGGCCGTTCGGCCGTGAGCTCCTCGATGGCGGCTGCGGCATTGGCCAATGTCACTTTCACGCCTTTGACGCGCAGGTGTCCGCTGCCATTATCGACGGTGAAGGTGACCCGCTGGGCCGCACCGCTCCACTTGTAGCCCTCTACCGTTCCCGTCGTGGCGCTCAGGCTCTTCTTGTCCCCGCCATCGGCCAGAAGCATCTCGATTTCGGCCAATGTCCCGTCGTCCGCCACGAGCGTCAGCCGGTTCTTCTTGTAGAGGCGGATGTGCTCGTCGTCGCAGAAGCGGTTTGTGCCGTCGGCCAAGGCGTAGATGACCGTGACGCCCAGTTGTGAGCCCGTAAGGTCATCGGCCATCGTCTGGCTGATGGAGCCGTTGCCGCGGAAGTTGAAGAACTTGCTGTTCAGCGCAATCACGTCGCTCACGACAGGCGGCACCTCGATGCCCCCACCGATGGTGAATGTGGCCGATGCTTGCGAGCTGCACACTCCGTCCTTCACCGCGATGGCCTTCAGCGTGGTGGTTGTGGCCAATGTGATGGCTCCGTCATACAGTGGGGCCGATGGCGTGGCGTCCGTGCCGTCCGTCGTATAGTGGATGGCTGCCCCCTCGGTCGTGCAGGTGATGGTGACCGTCACCTCCGATTCGTAGTTCCCCGCTGCGGGCGAGAATACCGGCATCTCGACCACGATGAACTCGTTGCCGCCGCCACCACTGTTGCCGCCGGCATAGTCGTCATAGCTGAACGCGATATCCTGTTTCGAGCCCCACACGTAGTCCTCCAGATTCGGATAATCGACATACGGGTTGCGGTTGCCCTGCACCTCCCAGACGGCGTTGTTGCGCGCAATCTCGACCGAGTCGATCGGGTCGGCCTTCGACCAGCGCATCAGCATGGCGACATACCAGTCCTCCAGTCCCTTGGACCTGTCCCGGGAGAAGACATTGTGGCCCCAGCTGGTTGCCTTGTCCTCGTAGCACGTTGCCATGTAGAAGTAGATGCGCGCCATGTCGCCCTTGATTTCGTCGTTCGGCTCGAAGACCTTGCCGCTATAGCCCGCCGTGCGGCAGGAGCCCAGTTTGCAATATCCATTGGCCGAAGACCACTCCACCGTGCCCACCTCGGCCAGCGGATAGCTGCTGCGCCGGTTGTTCACATAGCCGTCGCTCGGCACGACGTGCACGATGTCCGACTTCATGGGCGATTTCTTGTCGAACCAGCTCTGTGGCACCGAGTGCTCGCGGTTGTACGAGTCACCCTCCTTGCTGTACGAGCCGGTGTCCTTGCCGTGGCGGTAGTTCGTCACGTTCGAATACCAGTCGCGCAGGTATCCGTCCGGCCTAGTGTCGGTCAGTTCATAGGCCTCAATCAGTTCGCCGTAGGAGACGACCTTCGGGTTCTTGATGATGT
>CACZAY010000203.1 GCA_902779265.1 uncultured Bacteroidales bacterium
TTTTTCATTTTTTATAAAGGAATTAAAGGGGAGTAAAAAGGGAGTTAAAGGGGAGTAAAAAAGGAGTTAAAGGGACAATGGTTCAATTAACAATTAACAATTAACAATTAACAATTAACAATTAATAAATAATAATTGTTTGTTTGACCCAAACTCGTCAAGCGGTAGTAACGTCCCTTTTACTACCCTTTTATAACTTTTTTACTACCCTTTTACTACCATTAACAGATTAGAGTTCAACAGTGCAAACCTTCACGTTGGAAAGACCATTGCCGGTGAGGGCATTGTAAGGAGTCTTTGGGAAGACGAGGTTGGTCATCGTGGCACGTCCGCCATCGACATACATCTCGATGGAGCAGATGTCCATCCAGAGCTGCACGTGATAGGTGTTCTTCTTGCCGCAGATCTGCTCAACAGGAATCCATGTGCCGCTGTTGGTGCCCATAGCTGGCTTGGGATCGTAGGTCTCGGGAGCGAAAGCGTCGTTGGGGATAATGCCCGAACGCGAGCGGTCCATGATGAGACGGCCGGCCTTGCAAGCGAAGAAGACTTCCTCACCCTCGTTGTTGGTGAGCGAGAAGGTGCTGCCGTTCTTGACATCCATATCGATGACAAGCTGAGCCTTGTTGTCACCAAGCTTGATGGTCTTGCCTTCGGTGGTGAACTCGGCGGGCTTCACCTGAGCGAGGATTTCATCGACGGGCTTCTGGCCTACGTAAACCTCCTTGCCCTGCTGGAAGGCGAAGAGCTGGCGAGGCATACCCATCTGCGAACGATACTGACGAGTGGGGAGGTCGTTGGCATACTGCCAGTTGCTCATCCACGGGATGCTGATGATGCGGCCCTTGGGCTCGTTGCTGAAGGTAACAGCTGCATAGTGGTCCTTGCCCCAGTCGAGCCACTTGACGGTCTCCTTGGGGTTGTCGCACTTGAAGTCCTTGCCGTCGAAGGTGCCTACGAAATATTCGCTGGCAGAGCCACCGAACCAGCAGCCTGGGTTGACGTTGACGATCATCACATACTTCTTCAGGTTGGTACCCTCAACAGGGAGTTCGAAGAAGTCGGGGCACTCGAACATACGAGGCTTGGCACCGTAACCGTCGCCGAAAGCGCTGACATAGGTCCAGTCGTGGAGGTTGTCGGAGCAGAAGAACTGCATCTCGTTGTCGGCAGAAATGATCACATAGTATTTGCCATTGTACTCGAAGAGCTTGGGGTCGCGGAAGTCGTTGCGGCCGTCGGCAGCCACGATGCGTGGGTTGTCGGCGAACTTGGTGTAGGTGCGGCCACCATCGACACTCCATGCGCCAGACTGTACCTGAGCACGGCCTGCAGAGGTGTAGTAGCTGTAGATGGTGTCACCCTTTACGATGCTCGAACCAGAGAAGATCTGACCGAGGGTGTCGCGTACGATAGCTGGTGGGAGTTCGGTCCAGTGCACCATGTCGGGGCTCACGGTGTGACCCCAGTGCATGTTGCCCCACTTGCTGCCGTAGGGGTTGTACTGGTAGAAGAGATGATACTCACCATCCTTGTACGTCATACCGTTGGGATCGTTCATCCAGCCATAGGCGGGGCTGAAGTGGTAGGCGGGACGATAGTACTCGCGATTGGTGGTGTCGAATTCGTCGCTGAGCTCCAGACGGGAAAGTGCGAGGGCACCAGCGGGGAGGTTCTTGATCTCGACGCAAGCCTTCTTGCCGGCGGGCAGAGCCATAGGGACATAGTAATCGACGGTATCGATGGCAAGACGAACGTCCATCCAAACGTCGGCTTCATCACCGGTGCTGACACGCACCAGGGCCTCACCCTTATCCTCCTCGATAGGAAGGAGTATGTAGCGGGTTGGATTGGTTACGTCGACAACGGTTACGTCGCCTTGCTGAGAAACAGTAAACGAAGGACCAGCGGGCTGGTTGTTGCAAGCTGCGAGCATCAGGCCTGCACTTGCTGCGATCAGAAGATGTTGAATTTTCATGTTCACGTATTAATTAAAGATGATTAAATTTAGAGGTCGTGGAGTTTTTCGGTGCAAAGATAATGAATATTTGCGTGCGAACACAAAAAATATGTTGCAAAATAAGAAAAAAATGTTGCATCGAACGTTTCATTGACTATTTTATGCAAAAGTTGCATCATTTGTCCTAAAAAATCCGGACATCTCCACGATAAAGATGCAGCGAGTGATCGTCTTCGATGCGGAACTCCGCACATTTCGAACCTTTCGAACCCTTCGAACCCTTCGAACCTCTCTCATCCATCCTTACCTCCTCGATTGCCTGGCTCGAAGCCTGCGAAGGGTCGAGGTTCCAGGCATAGGCAGAAACAAAAAAGAATATTTGTTGCAGACGCGAAATCTACAACAAATATTCTATCAAACGAACGATTTTGTTATTTTCGGTTATTTCCTTAGTTATTTCCTGTTTTTCTCTTCACCAGTTCGTTGGGCATTTCGCCAAAAAAGTCCTTATAGCACTTGGTGAAATAGCTTGGAGCGGTGAAGCCTACGGAATAGGCCACCTGGGCAATGGTGTCGTCGCCCTGAGCCAACATCTGCTGTGCTCGCTTGAGTCGTATGTTGCGAATGAGTTCGACGGGCGAGTAGTTGGTCAGCGCCTTGGTCTTGCGATAGAGTTGTGCACGGCTCATGCCCATCATGTCGCCCAACTGCTCCACGCCGAAGTCCGAATCGCTGAAGCTGCGTTCGATGATATCCTTCATCTTGACGAGGAACTTGTCGTCGAGGGAA
>CACZAY010000204.1 GCA_902779265.1 uncultured Bacteroidales bacterium
ATAGTCTGAAACAAAAAAACGACCCCTCCCCGACCCTCCCGAGGGAGGGAGAATCCAGCCGACGCAAAGACATATGCGGCGAAATGTCTGATAATCAAGAATTAGAGATTTCATTTCAAGCTACCCTTTGAAATCGCCATAAGTAACGTCCCTTTCACTCCCCTTTTACTCCTTTTTCACTTCCCTTAATTTCCCTTAAAATAATGCGCAAATTCCTCATTTCTCTCTTTTTAGGCAGCATTTTTACGGCCAATGCCGATGATGCCAAACCCTGGACATTCTGGTACTGGATGAACGGAGCCGTCACCCGCGCAGGCATCACCGCCGACCTTGAGGCAATGGCCGAAATCGGGTTGGAGGGATGCTATCTGATGCCTATCTACGGCGTCGACCAAGCACCCGAACTGGGTGGAACCATCCGTCAAGGTTCGCCCGAATGGTGGCAGATGGTCGATTTCGCCCTGCACGAAGCCGACCGTCTCGGACTGAAAATCGGAATGCACATCTGCGACGGATTCGCCCTTGCCGGCGGCCCGTGGATTACGCCAGCACAGTCGATGCAGGTCGTGGTCAGCCGCGACACCGTCATTGCGGTCGAAAAGGCGACGAAATTTGACGTAGCGATGCTCCCAGCGGCTCCCGACGGCTTTTTTTCAGACATTGCGGCCTATGCCATTCCGCTCAAATACCAGCCCGTCACGGCCGATGCGAAGCCCACGATTGAATCATCGTCGGCCGACTTCACAATCGACGAGAAGGGTCGCATCAAGTCCAAAAAAGCCTGCACTTTCACCTACACATACGACGCACCAGTCACCGTCAGCGCGCTGGAAATCAGCACGTTCAACAATTCGATGCAGGCGCTGCGCATGAAGGTCTCCTACCGCGACGACGAGGGCAACATCCGACCCCTGAAACAGCTCGTTCCGCCACGTCACGGCTGGCAGAACTACGATTCGCCGACCACCGTCGCCCTGCCCACGGTCACTACGCGACAATTGGTGTTCGAATGGACGCCCGACGGCTCGGAATCGGGCAGCGAAGACCTCGACAACGCGAAGTGGGGCAAGGTGCTCAAGATTCAGGAAATGAAGGTGTTGGCCGCTCCACGCATCGACGATTGGGAGGGCAAGTCGGGTCGCGTGTGGCGTGTCTCATCGGCCGAACAGAGCGCAACCTCGCCCGCGATGTATGTCCCATCGGCCGAAATCATCATGTTGGCCAATGGCACACAACTGCCCAAGGGCGACTGGCGCATCGTCCGCATCGGCCACGCAAGCACAGGCCACGAGAATGCCACGGGCGGCGACTGCAAGGGTCTGGAGTGCGACAAGTTTTCGGCATCGGCCACACAGAGCCAGCTCGACCATTGGTTCAACGAGGCTTTCCGCCAATGCGACCCGACCACAGCGCGCCGCGTACTGAAATACATGCACATCGACAGCTGGGAATGTGGCTGCCAGAACTGGAGCGACAGCATCCCGTCGGCCAACGGCGGCGTTCAGACTTTCGGCCAATGGTTCGAGGCACGGCGCGGCTACAGTCTGACACCCTATCTGCCGCTCATGGTCGGCATCCCCGTGGACGATTGCGCCACCTCCGAACGCGTGCTACGCGACATCCGCACCACTATTGCCGAGCTGATTGACACGATTTTCTACCCTACGCTTGTGGCCAATGCGCGCCGCATGGACTGCCAGTTCAGCGCCGAGAGTGTCGCCCCGACGATGGTGAGCGACGGAATGCAGCACTACCGCCACGCCGACATCCCGATGGGCGAATTCTGGCTCAACAGTCCGACGCACGACAAGCCGAACGACATGCTCGACGCCATCTCCGGCGGCCACGTCTATGGCAAGCAAATCATTCAGGCAGAAGGTTTTACCGAACTACGCGGCCTGTTCAACGAAGTACCGGCGCAGCTCAAGCCGCTGCTCGACAAACAGTATTGTATGGGCATCAACCGGCTGTTCTTCCACGTCTATGCGCTCAATCCCGACCCGACGAAGAAGCCCGGCATGACGCTCAACGGCATCGGCCTCTTCTTCCAGCGTACGCAGCCGTGGTGGCCCGAAGGCAAGGATTTTGTGGCCTATGCGACCCGCTGCCAACGCCTCTTGCAGATGGGTCGTCCCGTGGTCGATATTGCGGTCTATACTGGCCACGAGATGCCGCGCCGCAGCATCCTGCCCGAACGCATCGACATCCCGAACGGCTACCACTACGACTCGTTCAACTACGATGCGCTGCTACGCGACGTGAAGTCCGATTTCCGGCCGACGTACCGCGTGCTTGCCCTGCCCGGTGCACGCAAGATGGACCCCGACCATCAGCCGCTGCCCGATGATGCGCGTGAGGCATTGGCCAAAATCACCGACATGAAGGTCGTCGAGGGAATCCCGTCGGCCGACGAATTGCTCAACCTCGGCATTGCGCCCGATGTGATTGCGCCCGATGAAATCCTTTTCACGCACCGCGCATTGGCCGACGGCGACATCTACTTCTTCAGCAACCAACAGAACGAGCCGCGCCAATTTGAGGTCCTGCTACGCGACCATCACGACCGCGAGGCAGTTGTTTACGATGCCGTAACTGATACATACACACCACTT
>CACZAY010000205.1 GCA_902779265.1 uncultured Bacteroidales bacterium
ACCTTCACGCTCATCAGCGTCTCCATCTTCATGATGATTTTCCTGTTGGGTTCGGTGAAGATCAAGGTCGGATTTGCGCTGGGTCTGTTCGCCATCTTCGGCATTATCCGTTACCGTACGGAGTCGATGCCCGTGCGTGAGATGACCTACCTCTTCGTCATCATCGCCATGAGCGTCATCAACGCCCTTTCAGTTCAGATCGACTGGTTCACGCTGGGTGCCGTCAACATCATCTTCGTGGCAGCCTGTCTGTTGGGCGAACGTTCGCGCAAGATGCGTCAGCACGCCTGCAAATTCGTGAAATATGACCGCATCGACCTCATCAAGCCAAGCAAGAAGGCCGAGATGATTGCCGATCTGGAGGAGCGCCTGGGCGTCAAGATTGACCATGTCGATGTCGGCACCGTCAACTTCCTGAAGGATCTGACCCTGCTCAAGGTCTACTACTATCCGGAGGACGGCAACGAGGAGAACAGCGTTGACGAAATGCAGAAACTGCCAAAGGATTGATCCATTGGCCATAAATACAGCCAAAAAGGGGAGCGAAAGGAGCGGAAACGGAATGATTTTCATGTTCTTTCCCTCCCCTTTCACAATCAAGAAACCCGCAAGTCTCGGCTTGCAGAAATCCCTATTAACGACAATGAAAAGGACAGTCTTACTCCTGCTGACAAGCCTCGGCGCATGGCTCGCAACCCCATCGGGTGTGATTATGGCCGATGATTTTGGCACGGGTGTCGAAGTGGAAGCATCCCACAAGATCGGCAAGAAACTGAAGGTCGGACTGACGGGCGAATTCCGTACGCAGGATGGCCTGAACGAGGTCGAACGCTATGCCGTCGGCGCTGATGCCAGCTACAAGCTTTACAAGGAAAAGAAGAGCCCATGGGAGGTATCGGCCGCAGTGGGCTATGAATATATCGACCGCTTCAAGCCCCAGCACCTGAGCTCGTCGGGCAAGAACGTGATTGCTGAATACTGGTCGCCACGCCATCGCGGTACAGCATCGTTGACTGCAAGTTACAAGTTCTTGAAATACTGGACGATAAGCTTGCGCGAACGCTATCAATACACCTATCTGACCGAGCAGTTTGTCGAGCGCACCAAGGTCCTGACCGGCAAGCGAAACGACGACAAGGTCATCGGCGGATATGACAAGCAGATGCTGCGCAGCCGCGTGCAGCTCAAGTGGGAACGCAAGCGCAGCCCATGGGAGCCATTTGTCAGCGTCGAGCTGTTCAACGACGTGAAATATTCGTTCGACATCAATCAGATTCGCTACACCATCGGCACTGACTACAGCCTGACAAAGAACAACATCGTGGGCGTCGCCTACCGCTACAAGGACAAGAGCGACAGTGACGAGGCTGCCGGACATCTGGTGAAGTTCTCCTACACGTTCAAGTTCTGACGGTTTGCGGCCGATGAACCCCATTGGACATAAAACATTCAATTCCTAATCCCTATCCCAATATGAACAAGTTTCTCATTTTAAGTCTTGCTGCATCGGCCATCGCCATCACCGCGTGCGACGAGAAGGGTTCGCCCTACGTCGAGCCCGAGAAGGTCGAGATGACATGGACATTGGCCGACAGCGTCTGGAACGAATATGCCAGCACGCCGTTCGTTGAGGCCGATGAGACCGTGCCGACCGACCCCGAAGCCGCCTTCTACAAGGATTTCTACGAAAACTGGATTGAAGACAAAGAGACGCGCGACATCATCATCAACTACAAGGGAGATACGGCCACAGTCACGTTTGACGGCCGCCAACTCAGGACTCTGGTCAAATGTACGGCCAAGGGCGCACACGTCACCATCCACAATGACAGCGTCGAGGTCACTAAAGGTCGCGGCCGTGTAAACTACATTCTGCGAGGGGCATCGGACAATGGCTCCCTGCGTATCTACAGCGACAAGAAATTCTGCATCACGCTCGACGGCGTCAACCTGACCAACCAGCAGGGCGCAGCCATCAACATCCAGAAGGTGATTGAGAAAAAACGTGCGTTTATCTGCGTGGCCGATGGCACAGAAAACACCTTGTGTGACGGCGAGGTCTATAGCGACACCATCGCCGGCGAAGACGACAAGGCCTGCCTCTTCAGCGAAGGCAAGATGATATTCTTCACGCTAAGCGACAAGGGAAAGGTCGGCGAAGGACATGGGAAACTCACTGTCACAGGTCGTTACAACCACGCCATTGCCAGCGACTCGCGCATCTACATCCATCGCGGTGTGGAGATCATTGTGGCCAATGCCGTGAAGGACGGAATCCACAGCGACGCGCTCGTCATGGGCGGCGGACTGGTCAAGGTCTTCGGCCCGAAAGATGCCGTCCAATGTGAAGACTCGACGAAATGCGGCCTGCAACTTCTGGGCGGCCGGTTACTCTCATGCGGCAAACGCGCGCTGACCACGCCATCGTTCAACTACGCGGGCGGCGAGTTCGTCCAAGTAGGCAACGACACGAGCCTGCCCACCGAGGGACAAGGCAACTGGGTGGAAGTACCGCAGACGGGCTACAACATCCTGCACAGCACGGACAAATGAAAATCGAGAATTGAGCGTTTACTCCGCATTGGCCATAAAAAGCCGAT
>CACZAY010000206.1 GCA_902779265.1 uncultured Bacteroidales bacterium
GAAGGGTTGTGTCTGTGCTGTGGTCGATGATGCAAGCGTGATTCCGGCCGACCCTGCATTGGCCGCAAAATATATGCTTGTGGCCGATGTCCTTACTGCGCTCCAGGAGCTTGCAGCCGAGCATCGCCGCCATCTGACGATTCCCGTCATCGGCATCACGGGCACCAACGGCAAGACCACGACGAAGGAGCTGACCAACGCTGTCCTGTCGCAGAAATACAACGTGTTGGCCACGCAAGGCAACCTGAACAACCAGATCGGCGTGCCGCTCACGTTGCTCAAAATCCGTCCTGAACACGAAATCGCCATCATCGAGATGGGTGCCAATCATCCGATGGACATCGCTGACCTCTGCGCCATCGTGCGTCCCGATTTTGGTCTGATTACCAACGTCGGAAAGGCGCATCTGCTCGGTTTCGGCAGTCTGGAGGGCGTGGTCGAGGCCAAGACGAAACTCTACGATTCACTACGCGAAACGGGCGGAACGGCCTTCATCGATGCCGGCAACGAACTGCTCGTGCCGCGTGCCGTTGGCCTCAAAACCATCCCTTACGGTTCGGCTGGTGACGTTCAAGGCCGTATGACCGATTGTTCGCCATTCCTCAGTCTGGAACTGTGCATCGGCCAAGAAAAAGTCGGAATTTCGACCAACCTCATCGGCAGTTACAACCTGATTAACGTAGTGGCTGCGGCGGCCGTCGGACATCGATTCGGCGTTGAAACGGCGCAGATTAAGGCTGCGATTGAGGGTTATCGGCCGCAAAACATGCGTTCGCAGCTGGTTGATCTGGGTCACGACAACTTCCTGATTCTCGATGCATACAATGCCAATCCGACGTCGATGGCAGCCGCAATCGGCAGCTTTGCACACAATTCGGCCGCGCACAAGAACCTGATTCTCGGTTCGATGGGCGAGCTCGGCGAAGAGTCGCAGGCAGAGCACCGTCGCATTCTTGAGCTGTTGGCCGATGCCGATGCCACGTTCGATTCGATTCTGCTGGTCGGCGAGGAGTTCACGAAGGCATTCAAGGCTTTGTCCGATGGTGTTTCCGTCGCATTGGCCAAGCACACGACACGCTGCTACGCGACTTCCGATGCCCTTTGCGCCGACGATTCTGCACTGAAAAACCTGTGCGGCACGACACTCATCAAGGGTTCGCGCAGTGTGCAGCTGGAGAAGGTGGCCGATGTGTTGCGGAAATGAGATTGAACGCAGATGCCAAAAAATAACGAAATATAAATGAAACTATACTTGTTGCGTCACGGCGAGACCGCGTGGAACAAAAAAGGACTTTTCCAGGGTCAGACCGACATTCCATTGAACGATTCCGGCCGCGAATTGGCCGTATTGACCCGTCAGAATATGCCCGAAGTGAAGTTCGACCGCGTCTATTGTTCGCCGTTGTGCCGTGCGGTCGAGACGGCAGAAATCTTCCTCGACGGCCGATTTCCATTGGCCGAAATCAAGAAAGACCCGCGCATCATCGAAATCTGCTTCGGCTCGCAGGAGGGGGCCAGCATCATCGAGGCCAAAGAGAATCCCGAACATCCGATGTACAACATGCTGTGGCATCCCGAACTCTATCATCCGACCGACAATGCCGAGTCGTTCGAGCAGGTCGTCGCGAGGGCCAATGACTTTCTGCGCAACGAGGTGATGCCGCTTGAAGGAACGTGCGAGAATGTGCTCGTCGTGGCTCATGGCGCGTTGAACCGTTCCATCGTCTGCGCTGCGGGCTACAAGGAAATCAAGGATTTCTGGACCGTGAAGTATCTGAACTGCTGCCTCACGACATTGGAGATAAAAAACGGGGAAATTTCGCTGCTCAAAGAGGCTGAAATCTTCTACGATTCGTCAAAATTCTATAGCGTCTGGTCAGAAAAATGAGAGTTGTCATTCAACGAGTTACGCACGCGTCGGTCACCATCGACGGCGTTGTGAAGTCGAAAATCGGAGAGGGGCTGCTCGTCCTGGCGGGCTTTGAGGCGGCCGATGAGCGTGCCGATGTCGATTGGATTACGCGCAAGATGTTGGGTCTGCGCATCTTCAACGACGAAAACGGCGTGATGAACCGTTCGGTGATGGACATCGGCGGTGAAATCCTGATAATCAGCCAGTTCACGCTCCATGCCATGACGGCCAAAGGCAACCGCCCGAGCTACATCCGCGCCGCCGGCCACGACATTGCCATCCCGCTCTACGAATATTTCCTGGAGGCTGCGGCCAATGGACTTGGCAAGCCGGTCGGAAGCGGCAAGTTCGGTGCCGACATGAAGGTCGAGCTGCTCAACGATGGGCCGGTCACCATCTGCATGGACTCCAAGAACAGGGAATAATTCATCATTTTTATGTCCGATGGCCTGGTTCTACTTGATTGTCGCCTCGATTTTTGAGATGGGTTGGCCGATGGGCTTCAAGCTCTCCGACCTATATCCGGCGCGCTTCTGGTGGTGGATTGCATTCGGTCTTATCTGCATGATTTTCAGCGGACTGTTCTTGTATCTTGCGCAGCGCACCATTCCCATCGCCACGGCCTATGTCGTCTGGACAGGTATCGGCGCAGTCGGCACGTTCCTGATTGGAATCTTCTGTTTCGGCTGAATCCGGAAAATGGATTCAGCCCGTTTCGTTATTCCGCTACGCGGATTTTTATATGCGTTACGACAATCCCTGAATCTGGCCGTTCTCGTCGATGTCGATGATTTCGGCGGCAGGAGTCTTCGGCAGACCCGGCATACGCATCATCTCACCGGCGATGGCGACGATGAATTCCGAGCCCTGGTTGATGACGATGTCGTTGATGTCGAAGTTGAAGCCGGTCGGCGCGCCGACTTTCTTCGGGTCGGGCGTGAACGAGAACTGCGTCTTGGCCACACAGACAGGGAAGTGGTCGAGGCCGGAGTCGTGCACCAGCTTGAGCATCTTGTTGGCCTTTTCGCTGAAGGTGACCGATGCCGCGCCGTAGATCTTCTTGGCCACAGCCTCGATTTTCTCTTTCGGCGTCTCGCTGTCCTCGTAGGTGAAGTGGAGCGGCTTCGACGGGTTGTTCTCGATTTCGGCAACAACGGCCTTGGCCAGTTCGGCAGCACCTTCGCCACCATGCAGGAAGCCGTCGTTCACAACGCACTTCACGCCGAGTTCCTTCTCGCAATGGTCGATGAGACATTGGATTTCATCGTCCGTATCGTTGGCGAAACGGTTGAATGCGACGAGCACCGTCTGACCGAAGCCCTGCATGTTGCGCACGTGGCGGTCGAGATTGCTGAAACCCTTCTTCAGGGCCTCCATGTTTGGCTCCTTGATGTGGTCGGCATCGGCACCGCCATGCAGCTTGAGGCCGTTGCAGGTAGCCACGACGACGGTCAGCTTGGGGCAGAGGCCGGCCTTGCGGCACTTGATGTCGAGGAACTTCTCGGCACCGAGGTCGGCACCGAATCCGGCTTCCGTGACGGTGTAGTCGGCCAACGACATGCCGAGTTTTGTGGCCAATATTGTGTTGCAGCCATGTGCGATGTTGGCGAACGGACCGCCGTGCACGATGGCAGGCGTATTCTCGGTGGTCTGAACGAGGTTCGGCAGGAGGGCATCTTCAAGCAGCACGCAGATTGCACCCGCGCAACCCATATCCTTAACAGTGAACGGAGTACCGTCGTAGCGGTAGCCAAGCAGGATGTTCTCGATGCGGCGGCGCAGATCCTCGCGCGACGTAGCCAGACAGAGGATGGCCATGATTTCCGAAGCCGGAGTGATGTCGAAGCCCGATTCCTGCGGGATGCCGTTGCTCTGACCGCCCAAGCCCTGCACGATGCGGCGCAGGCCACGGTCGTTGACATCGAGCACACGTTTCCAGAGCACCTGTTTAAGCGGCGGCAATTCCTTGCGGCGCTGGTAGAACCAGTTGTCGAGCAGAGCCGTAATCATGTTGTGGGCCGATGTGACAGCATGGAAGTCGCCCGTAAAATGCAGGTTGATCTTCTCCATTGGCAGTACCTGGGCATAGCCGCCGCCGGCAGCACCGCCCTTCACGCCGAAGCAGGGGCCGAGCGATGGCTCGCGTAGCACGACGATAGCCTTCTTACCGATCTTGTTGAGGCCGAGGTCGAGGCCGATGGAGACGGTCGTCTTGCCGATGCCGGCCTTCGTGGCAGAGATCGACGTCACAAGGATGAGGTTACTCTTCTTGGCTTTTTCTTCATCGATGTAGTTCAACGGAACTTTGGCGATGTAGTGACCATAGGGCAGGATGTCTGCCGGATTGATACCAACTTTCTCGGCGATTTTTTCGATGCGCTCGAGTTTGGTTTCGCGTGCAATTTCGATGTCCGATTTCATATCGATAATGATTTTTTTGTGGCCGTCGATTCGATGTTCTTTGGCCGGTTAATGAATTGAATTGGCTTTAATTTTTTCGATACGCTCTTGAAGCATAAGCATATAGTCGCGCAGATGTGCCGCCTCCATGAAATCCAGTGCCTTGGCCGCAGCCATCATCTTCTCTTTGGTGCGTTCGACTTCGGTCTCCAGGAACGGCAGGCTGTGGAATTCGACGTCCGTGTCGTCGGCCACCATCCTGTTCTTGTCCGATGCCTTTGCCGACACCGCCGTAGCCGAGGCATTGGCCGACAGGGTTTTCTTGTCCGGCGCGTTGAAGGCGAACTGTTCGCGCGTCTGCTTGAGTTCCTCGTTGTCGAGCAACGTGTTGATTTTCTTCTTGATCTGCTTCGGGACGATGCCGTGCTCCTCGTTGTAGTGCATCTGCTTCATGCGGCGGCGTTCCGTCTCGTCGATGGTGCGCTGCATCGAACCTGTGATTTTGTCCGCGTAGAGGATGGCGTGGCCATGCACATTGCGGGCGGCGCGTCCGATGGTCTGTGTGAGCGACCTCTCGTTGCGCAGGAAACCCTCCTTGTCGGCATCCAGAATGGCCACGAACGACACCTCGGGCAGGTCCAATCCCTCGCGTAGCAGGTTCACGCCGACCAGCACGTCGTATTCGCCGGCGCGCAGCTGATCCATGATTTTAATGCGGTCGAGCGTGTCAACGTCGCTGTGTATGTAGGCCGAACGGATGCCGTGTT
>CACZAY010000207.1 GCA_902779265.1 uncultured Bacteroidales bacterium
CTGTTAGGAAGACGGATGACATCGGCCAAGAAAGGCCAAATCTATGTACAGAACGGACGCAAAATGCGTTTCTGAGGGACATTGGCCATAAACAACACAAAAAAGCGCTCCATTTCTACAGGACAAACCTGGAAATGGAGCGCAATTATTTTGCGGAGCGGATTACTTCTTTAACGAGACCTTCCGCGTTTCATTGCCCTTCCGAATGAAATAAACAGCCGATTTTTGGCCAATGAACTTGCTTTCGGCACCTTCGTAAACATTTTCGCCCAACGCGTTGTAGATGACGACGTTGCCCTGTCCGGCAGCGATGTCTTCCAAGCCATTGCCGCTACCGGCTTCGACGAACTCCTTGAAGCCGTTCTCGCCATCAGGGTCATACCAATTGGATGCCTGGTAGACGGCGGCGCTTCCGGCAGGGACGGTGAGGGTGGTGCAGCCGATGCCGTTGAATATCATCACCTCATCCATGTATTCTTCGAGCACGGGAGGAACATTGGCCAAAGACACTGCACTCGTGAAGCTGGCGCAATAACTGAATGCCTGGTCGCCGATGAAGTTGACCGACTCGCCGATGGTCAGTTTGCCATTCAAGGCAGAGCAGTTGAAGAATGCCTGTTCCTCGATGGTCGTGACCGAATTAGGAATGGTCAAGTCGCCCTTGGCGCCGTAGCAGTTGGAGAAAGCACCCTTGCCGATGGTGACCAATGTGGATGGCAGGGTGATGGCGGGCAGATCATAGAGGTTGGCAAAGGCGCCGTCACCAATGGCCACGATGCCCTCTGGAATGGTCGAGTTCGTGGTGCCCAGGGTCAAGGTGTTCGTACTAGTTTCGACGATGGCGTTGCAGTTGTTGCGTGAGTCATAAACTGTGTTGGCTGGGTCGATGACGATGGCATTGAATTGGGTGCCGCTGAATGAACTGCCGCCTATTTCCTTAACACTGGCTGGGATGTTGAGGGTGCCTGTCAGACCACTGCATCCGCTGAAAGCCATGTCGGCGATGGTGGCAACGGCATTGCCCAGTTGCAGTTTGCCCTCGAAACTGGTGCAATAGGAGAAGGCGCCGTATCCGATATAAGTCACTGCATTAGGAATCACCAGGTCGCCGGTGAAACCACCGCAACCGCCGAAGGCGCCATCACCGATGTGGGTGACCGTGTTGGGGATGGAGAGTTTCGTGAAGGCGAAATTGTACATGAAAGCGTAGTCGTCAATTACCGTCACGGCATAGTCCTTGCCTTCGTAGTTGACGCTTTCGGGGATGATCACTTCGCCGGCAGCCTCATATCCGTCCACGTGGTTGAGGACGGTGACCGAGACACTGTCCCTGTTGATGCGGTAGTTGAACTTGCCCGAGGCAAACTCCGTGAAGACCTCCTCCACGTTGTCACTTTCCTCAATGAATACATTGAAGCCGCACAGTCCCATTTCGTCGTGAAGCTTGGACGCCTTGTAGGCTTCAGTGGTACCATCAGGAATGATGAGCACATTGCAACCAAATTTTTCGAAGGCGGTGTAGTAGCCGAACTCGTTGCCAATCTCTGGTGGGGTTGTGGCCAATGACACAGCGCCCGTAAAGCCTGAACAGTTCTTGAAGGCGTAGTCACCGATGTAGGCGACCGATTTGCCCAAAGTCAGCGTACCCGTCAGTTTGTTGCACTCATAGAAGGCGCTGGGGCCAATGGTCGTAACCGCATCGGGGATGGTCAAGTCACCAGTCGCCTCATAGCAGAAAGCGAAAGCATTCTCCTCGATGGTGACCAACGAACTGGGCAGTGAGATTGAGGGCAGGTTGGTGCCACGGAAGGCGCAGAAACCGATGGTCTTGACGCCCTCAGGGATTGTTCGTACTGGTCTCGATGATGGCGTTGCATTCCGAGCGTGAGTCGTAAAACTTGTTCTCGGGGTCAACGACGATGGCCGGAAGGTCGTTGTAGCCGAAAGTGTTGGAACCCAGCGATCTTACATTGCCTGGAATGAACAGCGTGTCATTCAGGCCGAGGCAAGAGTTGAATGCTTGGTCGGCAATACTGTCCACCGAGGTGCCGATAACCAGTTTCTCAAAATGGTCGCAGCAAGAGAAGGCTCCATAGCCGATGACGGTGACCGAATTGGGTATTACCAGGTCACCTGTGAAATTCTGACAATACTGGAAGGCTGCATCTCCAATCTTGGTGAGGGTGTTCGGAAGGGAGAGTTTGGTCAAATAGAACCCATGCAGGAAAGCTCCTTCGCCGATGGCGGTGACGACATACACCTTCTCGTCGAATTGGACCTTTTCAGGAATGATCACTTCACCTTGGGCTTCGTTGCCGTCGGCGTGTCCCGTGACGGTTGCTGTGACGCCGTCTTCGTTCACCACATAGTTCAGTTTGTCCACCGTGAAAGTTGTTTGTGCCATGCCTGCGAATGCAGACGGAACGGTCAGGGCCAACAGCAAGGCCCTCCTGTTTAGTAAAGATTTTTTCATGTTTTGCAAACGATGTTTTGTCAAAAATGTTTATAAAAATGATGAATTGATGTTTTGTCAAAAGGTTTCCAACGGCAGCCTTGGCCCACGCCAGACTCTGCCCTATGATCTTGGGTTCGATGCTATCATCAGATAATACAACTTACTTCGGATTCATCTTTCGATTGGATTTGGTGTGGCAAAGATAGCACTCTTTTTTAGATTATGCAAGAATTTGCTATTATTTTTCAATTTTTCATGACAGATTGACATTTTTCTGGCCTTTTCGCCGTCCGAATGCACATCCTGCCATTCGAGGGTGCAAAGATACAGTGTTTTCGGCCAATGAGCAATACCGCGAATATGGTACATTGGCCACAAAACGCACAAAGACGAAAAAAGTGGAATCGACGCTGAATCGGTTCCACTGTATTTTTTTGGTTATGGCCAATGCCCCTGCTTACCACCCACGACGTCGCTCATCCTCGCGGCGCTCGTCCTTAGTGCCCATCGTGTTCTTGCCGGCAAAGACGCTGAAGCGGTAGATGAGGCTCACGAGGCCGTACTGGTAGATGCCGTTGTTGCGCGAGTCACTGATGTATTCCGAACTGACGGAACGGGACACGTTGGACCGTTGGCCCAGAATATCATAGACCTCCCCCTTGATAGTCAGTGCGTTGCCCTTGAGGAACGAATGCGCAATCGAGGCATTCCAAAGCAGCTCGTCGGTATTCATGTTCTTCTGCGAGTAGCCGCGGCGGCTGTTCATATAGATGTCCGATGCCAGTTCCGTGCCCCACGGAGCGGTGAACTTGATGTCCGAGCCGTAGTTGAAGTCCTGCGTGTCGCGGTTGCCCGACGAGTTGACGTTGTTCTCCGCATGGGTCTCGTTGAGCCATCCGCGCAACTCAATGCTCACCCAATCATTGCGATATTGGGCATTGGCACCCGTATTGATATGCGTCTCCTGGGTGATGGATTTCCTGTAGCTGTCATCGACCGTCGTGTTGTTGAAGAGGCTGACACTCTGGCGGAAGCTACCGCCCACATTGCCGCCCACGGAGAACTTCTTTCCCTTGCCAAGCGCCGTATTCAGGCCTACACCGCCGCCGATGTTCCAGTTGCCATTGATATTCGTCGGGATGATGGTTTGTACGCCCATGCCCGTCGAGGTCTTGTTGCCAATGCTGTTACGAGTCATGCTACCATACAGCCACGACCAGAGTCCGCGCTGGTTCTCAGGATTGAAGGTGTTGAAATTGCCGTTCCAATTGTGGGTGAACGATGGTTTCAGACCCGGATTGCCACGACGGATGGTGCGCGGGTTGGAGTCATCGACAATGTCCAGCAGGTTGGTCATCGACGGCTGGCTCGTACGGCCGTTGTAGCGCAGCTTCATATTGGTCGTCTTGTTGAAATTGACACGCAGATTGACACGCGGCGTCACGTTGAAGACCGTGCGGCTCACCTCGGGATATTCATGGCCCATGTAACGATAGTCCAGCTTCGAGTGCTGCGGGAAGGCATCGATACCGGCCGAGAAATTGTACTTCTCACGCACCTGGCGTATCTGAAGGCCGATGCGCTGGTTGTAGTTGCGGTATTCCGAAAACTGGCTGAGTGCCAACGTATCGCGCAACAGGAAATTGGCCTCACGCATCAGGCGAAGTACCTCGTCGATGTCATAGCGGCACATCCGGAGGTTATCGGCCAATGTCTCAAGCACCTCCGAATCATAGACGAAGGCCTGATTGTCGCTCTTCCGGTAGTCGTAAGAGAATCGGTAGCTCATGTTCAAATAGAGTCGGTCGGCTATCGGCTCGCTCCACACCAGCTGGCCGGACAGACCATAATTGTGGGCCGGAGTGTCATAATAGCGGTTGTTGCGCGCGATGGAATCCTTCAAATAGAAGTTCGTGTACGAGGCCGACAGATTCTGCGTCTCTGTCACATTCCGGCCAGGCTTGCCCAAGCGGCGCGTGATCTGGAGTTCGCCCGAAGTATTCGTCGAGTTGCTGTGCGACTGCGACTGGTTGCGCTCACGGGTGACAACGCTATCGGCAAAGGCCAGAATCTCCGCCTCAGTCAGGTTGGGCACGTTGATGCCGTATTTGGCCAATGCCGCAAGCTCGTTCGAGTCGGTCACATTGGCCACATCCACACCGAATGTCATGCCGTCTCTGTGACCCATGCCGTTATCCTGTGTGTAGTTGAAGTTCGGACGGAACAGGATGGTGGTCATCGTGTCGGGATGCCACTCCATCTTGAACTGCGCCTCCAACTGGTGTCTGCTGCCGAAGTTCTGGCTACCGTTCTGGCTTTTCTTGCCCACACGCGTGTTGAAGCTCTCCGAGTTCGACTGACTGGCGTTGTCGCTGCCGTTGTAGCGGTACGACACACTGCCGCCCGTCTCCATCGTCGTGTTCTTCGACGCGAAGTTCATGCCGCCCTCCTTGTAGCTCGACAGGCCGCCTCGGTTCCAGCGCGGATTTTCAGGCACATTACGGCCATTACCCAACGCAGTGACGGTGGTGTTCTCATTATAGTAGTTGGCCAATGCCTTGGCCATATAGCGATGTTCAGTGCCCATGCCGGCCAATGCATTTCCGAACCAGCCGTTCTTCATGCCCTTCTTGACCGAGAGGTCGAGCACGGTCTCCTCTTCGCCGTCATCGACGCCAGTGATTCGTGCCATGTCACTCTTGCGCTCATAGGTCTTGATTTTCTCGATGACATCCACCGGAATATTCTTCATGGCAATCGACTTGTCATTAAGGAAGAACTCCTTGCCATCGACCAGAATCTTCGACACACTCTTGCCGTTGATGGTAATGTTACCGTCGTCATCGACCTCAGCACCTGGCAGGAGCTTGACCAATGCCTCAAGCGTCGAACCCTGCGGCACGCGGTAGGCCTGCGGATTATACTGGATGGAGTCGCCCGACACCTGCACCTTGGCCACGGTTGTTGTGACAACGGCCTCTTTCAGCATCTTGCTGTCTGTACTGAGCGTGAGATAACCCAAATCGACCTGATGGTTCTTGCGCTCATTCAGCTTCAGCGGCAGGACCTTCGTCTCGTAGCCCATGAATGAAATCTTCAGCGCATAGTTTGCCTTCTTCACGTCGCGCAGGGTAAACGCGCCCATGTCATCGGCCATAGCCCCCACCACCATCACACTGTCGGGCAGAGACAGCACCTGCACATTGGCCCCGAGCAAAGCTTCGCTCGTCTCCTTGTCAATCACGGAACCCTTGATGGTAAACTTCTGTCCCATCGCCGATGTCCACAATAAAGTCATGAGAGAGGTTAAAAACAGAATTTTTTTCATTGTATGATTAAGTTGGTTTAGAATAAAATGAGTTTTTCGAGTCGCGAAGATACTGATTTTTTTCTTTTCGGCCAATGGCACAATTGTCAAAAATCGACTTCATTTCAAGAAATATGCCATTGGACACCTAAATTGCTCACTACAGATGAAAATCAACATGTTGGAAAGTGTTTTCCGCTCGACAGAACACTCTTTTCGGAGAAAGAACACAGATACGCGAATTGTACATTGTGGATTTATGCGGCATTGGCCCCCAATCTGCATCCCCGACAATTTAACGACTTCAGAAACATCCCTATTCCTTTAAAACAAAAGTTTCGCAAGTCAAAAACCTGCGAAACTTCTTTTT
>CACZAY010000208.1 GCA_902779265.1 uncultured Bacteroidales bacterium
AAAACAGAACGCAGATAACACGGATTTAACGGATTAGGACAGATTTATTCATCCGTTCAAATCAGTCAGATCCGCGTCATCCGCGTTCAAAAAAATCACAAACCATGCAGAAAGGAATCGACTGGCAACTTTTTGTGACATTCCTGAAGATTGGCGGTTTCACCCTCGGAGGTGGAGCCGCCATGGTTCCTATGATGCAGCGCGAAATCGTTGACCGCAACCATTGGCTCACAAAAGAGGAATTTCTCGACATCTACGCCGTTTCGCAGGCCACGCCGGGCATCTTTGCGGTCGATATGGCCAGCCACATCGGCTACAAGTGCGGCGGTCTGAAAGCGAGCATCTGCGCTGCGCTGGGTGTGGTCACGCCGAGCATCGTCATCATATTGGCCATCGCCATCATCTTCTCGCAGTTTCAGGACAATCCGTGGGTCGAGGCATTCTTCAAGGGCGTCCGTCCGGCCGTGGTTGCGCTGTTGGCCGTACCGATTTTCAGCATGGCACGTTCGGCGCGAATCACATGGACAAACTGCTGGATTCCAGTGCTTTCGACCGTACTGATCTGGCTGTGCGGCGTCTCACCGGCGTGGATCATCCTCGTGGCCGGCGTGGGCGGCTATGTTTATGGCCGATGCATTGGCCGAAAAGATAAAAACACTGATAGCCAATGATTTTCCTGCGACTTTTCTACGTTTTCTCCTACATCGGGCTGTTCAACTTCGGCGGCGGCTACGCGATGCTGTCGTTCATCCAACAGGAGGTCGTGCAGAAAAACGGCTGGATGACCGAGGCCGAATTCACCGACATCGTGGCCATCTCGCAAAGCACGCCAGGCCCCATCGGCATCAACTGCGCGACCTACGTGGGCTACACCGCCGTGATGAACGATGCTTTTGTGGCCGATGGCATTCTCGCCGACCTCGGGATGGGTTGGCTGTGGGGCATCTTCGGAAGTCTATTGGCCACAATATCAGTGCTTTGGCTACCATTCATCGTCATGATTATGGTGTCAAGATTCCTGTTGCGCCACCACGACTCGACCACGCAGAAGAGCATCTTCGCCGCCCTGCGTCCCGCCATCATCGGACTGTTGGCCAGCGCCGCCCTGTCGCTCATGAATACGTCCAACTTCGGCTCTTGGAGCGACAATCCGACCCAATTCGTCGTCAGCACCGCCATCTTCACCGCCGTCTTTGTCGGCATGATGAAACGACGGCTCAACATCATCTACACGACGCTTGCCTGCGGGCTGCTGGGCATCGTGCTCTATGGAATTATCGGACTATAAAACAAGTTCAAAGTAATGAAAATAAAACATTTGTTAGCAATGCTATTGGCCACAACGGGCAGTCTTTTCGGGTGTTCGGCCAATGCCAACGACTTTGAGAGCGTCAATGTGGACGAGTTTGAAAAGGTGTTGGCCGACAGCTCTGTCGTCCGTCTCGATGTACGCACGGCCGGAGAATACGCCGAAGGTCACATTGCCGATGCGTTGAACATCGACGTGCTTGAGGACAATTTCGAACAGACGGCATTGGCCAAGATAGAAAAAAGCCGCACCGTCGCACTCTATTGTCGCAGCGGACGGCGCAGCAAGCGTGCAGTCTCGATTCTGGCCAAACATGGCTATAAGGTCATCGAACTCAGCTCTGGCTTTAACGGTTGGACGAAAGCCGGAAAGCCGGTCGTGAAGTGAGTCATCATCGGCCATTACGCCACAGATAACGCACGGCAAAGAACAGCAGCCCCAAAGCGAAAATCACGGTCACGACGTAGGCCCAAATGTTCTTTTCGCGGGATGTCACCCCAATTTCATAGTGAGGGGCAAGCAGACGGAATCCAGTCAACCGATAAAAGAACAGGCCATTGTCTCCGGTACTGCCGTTGGAACATTCAGCCACATCAACAATCTGTCCAGGCATCTTAATACGGCAACTGACGCCCAACATATACAGAGACGAATACAGCCGTTCATCGCGCACCATTTTTGGGTTTTCGGCCAATGCCCTTTCGTACACATCCGAATGTAAAACCTTTGTGATGATTTTTCCTGGTTCAAAATTCACGTAATCACCTGACAATGAGTCAGAACAGTAATAATTTACCATCTTGTCGCGCATTTCGGGCCATGTCATCGGCACATTTTCAATCGAACTGTAATTGTCGCCAATGATTTCCACCACATCTCTCAGCCTGTTGGCATTGACGTAGCGGCCAAAGCTTTGCTCCAAGTTTTCGTTCAACTCCTTCATCTCTGCGCCGCTGAAACCCTTGGCCAAATTCGGATATCCCGTCAGCCAATAATTGGCCGATGTTTCCGACATATACATTGGACATAACTGAATCTTAAAGGCAGGCGCAAAGCTCTCGAACGTCTCGGTGTAGGTATATTCCGTGTAGAACCAACGGAACTTCTTCTCAAACTTCGGGGTCGATGAAACCTGTCGGCCGGCAACCGTTATCGGACATAATTCGGCCATTTCTTCGACCGACCGGAAATCGCGTCGGGCATGAATCAAAACCGTATCTTTGACGGACTTGGATTTCCCGTTGTCCGAACAAAGGACTGCCACAG
>CACZAY010000209.1 GCA_902779265.1 uncultured Bacteroidales bacterium
GGCCATCAGCTCCAGGGCGCAGTTGCTCGTGATGGCGTCCACGCCGTCCTGCACGAGGCGGCGTGCGGCCTCCATGTCGTCCACGGTCCAGACGCTGATTTCCAGATTTGCCTCGCGCATGGCGCGGTAGAACTTCTCGTCCATGAAGCCGAGGTCGCGGATGCAGTCCACGCCGTCGACGCCAAGTTCCTTCATGATACGCACATAGTGTTCCGCGTCATGGAGATATTTTCCCGTCGCGGCATCCTTTTCGAAGCAGGTCAGCCAGAGCGCCTTGTATTCGGGATAGGTCGCCTTGCAGTATTTGATGGCCTCGTTGTAGCGGCCGGCATGGTGCAGGGCGCGGGCGATGCGCAGTTGCAGCGTCGGGTCGTCCCAGCCGAAGCGCTCGGCGTTCATGTAGCCCGAAGCGGCCTGTTGCGGCATCATCAGCTTGTCATAGACGTAGCCCATGTACCACGCCACCTCACCGCGTTTCTCGCGGTCCTCCTTCGGGTTGGTCTTGCGATAGACTTGTTTCAGCGTCTGCGATGCCTTATAGTATTCGCCGCGCTCGATTTCCTGAAGGGCCGTGGCCAGTTTGGCCGACTTGCAGCCGGAGAGCATGAGCAGGGCGAAACCCACAGCAAAAAGATAGGTCTTTTTCATCATTATTCAATAACGCGCGCACGTTGGAAAAATTGCATTGGCCAATGTTTTTTCTATCATTTGTTTGGCTGTTCACGAATTATTCCGTATCTTTGCAACCGCTATGAAAAAAATCTTGTTAACAACGCTCCTCGGCCTCACGATTGCGGCTGGAGCACAAGCCAAAGCGCCCACCGTTCACACCTTTGAACAGGGTCAGGGCACGTTTCTGTTAGACGGCAAGCCTTTCGTCATCAAGGCAGCCGAAGTTCATTACCTTCGCATCCCGAAAGCCTATTGGGAACATCGCATCCAAATGTGCAAGGCATTGGGCATGAATGCCGTGTGCATCTATATCTTCTGGAACCAGCACGAACAGGTTGAAGGCCAATACGACTTCGAGACCGAAGAGCGCAACGTGGCCGAATTTGTCCGTCTGTGCCAAAAGAACGGAATGTGGGTCATCGTCCGACCCGGCCCGTACGTATGCGCCGAGTGGGAAATGGGCGGTCTGCCGTGGTGGCTGCTGAAGCACGACGACATGAAACTGCGCACGCTCGACCCCAACTTCATGGCCGCAATGGGCCGTTTCGAAAGGGCATTGGCCAAGCAGCTTGAACCCTTCCGTCTCGAAAACGGCGGCAACATCCTGATGGTCCAGGTCGAGAACGAATACGGCTCGTATGCCAAAGACAAGCCATACGTATCGGCCGTGCGCGACTCGCTGCGTGCTGCCGGCTGGGACAAGACTCAGCTCTTCCAGTGCGACTGGTCGAGCAACTTCACCGACAACGCCCTCCCCGACCTGCTCTGGACGATGAATTTCGGAACAGGAGCCAACATCGACCAGCAGTTCAAGAAAGTGGGCGAAATGCGTCCCGATGCGCCGAAGATGTGCTCGGAATTCTGGAGCGGATGGTTCGACGGATGGGGAACGGCTCACCAGACCCGTCCGGCCACAAAGATGGTGCAGGGCATCAAGGATATGCTCGACCGTGGCATCTCGTTCTCGCTCTACATGACACACGGCGGCACCTCGTTCGGACAATGGGCAGGTGCCAACAACACCGGATTTGCGCCCGACTGCACCAGCTACGACTACGATGCGCCAATCAACGAACAGGGATCGGCAACCGATAAATATCACCAGCTACGCGACCTTCTGCAGGGCTACAGCGACGTGAAACTGCCGGCCATCCCGAAGGCCAAGCCTATCGTCGCCGTCAACGAATTCGAACTGAACGAGGTGGCTCCGCTGTTGGCCAATGAGAATCTGCCGGAAGCCATTGCATCGGCCGACATCCACCCAATGGAATACTTCAACCAAGGCTACGGCTCGATGCTCTACCGCTGCAAACTGCCAGCCACACAGCAGGAGGGACTGCTCACCATCCGCGAGGTGTGCGACTACGCGAGCGTCTATGTCGATGGCAAACTCATCGGCCGACTGTATCGCGGCAACAAGTTCGAGAACACGCTCCGTATGCCTGCCCTGCCCAACGGCGGCACACTCGAAATCCTGATGGAGGCTATGGGCCGCATCAACTACAGCAAGCTCATCCACGACCGCAAGGGCATCACCCAGTGCGTCGAGCTCTGTACACGCGTGCCAGGTGCCGAAGTGACCTACAACCTGAAGGACTGGACGGTGCAGCTGCTTCCCGTTGACTACAAGTTCGTGGCCGACAAACACTACGCGAATTTCGACGGCCAATCCGTACCGGGCTACTATCGCGGCTCGTTCAACATGAAGAAAGTGGGCGACACCTACCTCGACATGAGCCAATG
>CACZAY010000210.1 GCA_902779265.1 uncultured Bacteroidales bacterium
TCACGCTCAGCGCCATGACCGATGCGTTCAGGTAGTTGCGTGCGTGCTGGTGGTAGGCTCCGACGCCCAGGCCGCTCTGTCCGCCGTCGGTCGCTTCGTCCAGCCAATATTCGCCGCTGATGTCGTAGGTCACCTCCTCGTCGGTGGCAAAGGCCGATGCCATGAGGCTCAGCTGCGTCTTTTTCAGACCTCGGTAGGTGAGGGTCAGTGCGCCGAAATAGGTGTCGAACTCGTCCTGTTCGTGGCCGTCGAAATAGACCTTGAACCTGTGCGGGTCGTCCAATGTGCCGAACGACGTCTCGCGCGTCTTGGGCGTGAAGCGGTAGTCGTTGATGGCGATGTTGCCCAGCAGCTGCAAGTTCCATTGGCCGTTGAAATCATAGCCCAGCAGCGTCTGGTAATCGACGAATCGCGGGTCGTATTCGCCCTTCGTGTCGAGGCTCGACAGCATCGAGGCGTTCCGTTTGTAGCGCACGCCGTGCAGTTGCGAGAATTTTTGTGTCCGATGGCCCAGCGACACCGCGCCGCCCATGAAGTTGACGTTGGCCGATGCCTCAAACCGCTCCGGCTGCTTGTACGTGATGTCCAGCACCGACGACATCTTGTCGCCGTACTCCGGCGAGAAGCCGCCCGTCGAGAAATCGACCTCCTTGACCATCGCGGGGTTGATGAACGACAGGCCCTCCTGCTGTCCGCTCGCGATGAGTTGCGGCCGATAGACCTCGATGCCGTTCACATAGACCAGATTCTCGTCGAACGAGCCGCCGCGCACCGAATACTGGCTCGACAGCTCGTTGTTCATCGTCACGCCGGCCATCGTGCCCAGCATGTCTTCCACCGCATTGCCTGAGGCCGACGGCACACGCGCGATGTTCTCCGCCTTCAGCCGCTCGGTGGTCGATGCCCGCTGCTGCCGCGCCGTCACCTCCACATCGTTGATGTAGGCCTGGTTCGTCCGCATCTGCACGTTGAGGATGATTTTCCGTTTTTCGTCCGATGTGCCTGCCGCGCTACGCGAGTTCAGCGTTTTTTCGACCCTCTTGTAGCCGATGCTGGTGAAGATGACCGTCAACGAATCGCTTTCGGGCACGTCCAACGAATATTCGCCCTTGAAGTTGGTCAATGTGCCGATGCCGCCGCGCGACAGGCGGACGTGGGCCATCTCAAGCGGTTCGCCGTTGTCGTCCACTACGCGACCTTCCAGACGTACGCCCTGGGCCATCAGTGTGCACACTGACCACAATCCGATGATGAAAAGAAGAACTATTTGTTTCACGCGCGCGTATAAAACTCAAAATTTTGAAAGTCAGGGACATCGGCCACAACCGGAACACCTCGCGGAATCTGTTCCATCGGCCATAAAAGAACCGGAAATGGGAACGGAAAAACTCTTGTTTCACTCGAGCATCGTCCCTTTCACTTCCTTTTTTAACCCTTAATTAACGTATCACAACCGTTTTTATTACGTCCGACCCCAGTTTTTCGTTCAGCCGATGGGCAATCATGGTGCGGCGCATCATCAGTTCCGTCTTCAGCGACGGCGACTTCAGGTTGACGAACAGATAGCCGTTCTGGAGGAAGATTCGGTCTGTCTCTTTGGCAATTTCGTCGCCCAGCGTCTCCTGCCACAGCGAGGCGATGCGGTCGGCAAAGACCACATTGTCCAATTGCGTGATTTTCAGATATTGACGCAGAATTTCAGCGACCGATTGTTCATTTCTTCTCTGCATAGGTTCCCTCTTCGACGGTGAAAAGTTTGTAGTCGCCCGACACCTTTTCGACGATGCGGTCGAGGTGTTCGCGGTTCGTGTCCGATATGAAGATCTGGCCGAAACGCTCGCTCGTCACGAGGCGGATGATCTGCTCCATGCGGCGGGCGTCGAGCTTGTCGAAAATGTCGTCGAGCAATAGGATCGGCGTGGTCAGTCCTTGTCGGCACAGGTAGTCGAACTGTGCCAGTTTGAGGCCGACGAGGAACGTCTTGTTCTGCCCCTGGCTGCCCACCTGCTTCATCAGACAGTCGTCCAGCTGCATCACCAGCTCGTCCTTGTGGGCACCGCGTGTCGTGTAGCCCAACGCAAGGTCGCGGCTGCGCACCTCGTCGAGCATCGGCAACAATGAACCGCGCTCAAAGTGCGACGTGTAGGTCAGGCTGACGCGTTCGTGACCTTGCGAAATCTGATTGTGAAACTCTTGGAATACAGGCACAAAGTCCTCCACAAAACTCTTGCGTGCCGCGTAGATGATTTGCCCGTAGTAGTCCATCTGCTCCTCCCAGATGCGGTAGATGTTCTCCAGGCAGGCGTTGACCTTGCTTTGATCATCGTCAGGAAGCATGGGATCATTCAGCCGCTGGTCCAGGGCGAG
>CACZAY010000211.1 GCA_902779265.1 uncultured Bacteroidales bacterium
AAGGTCATCGACAAGATTATCAGCGACTTAATCAAAAAAGAGAAGGAGGAGGCCGAAAAAGAGGCCATCGCCAACTATGAGGAACGACGCAGCCAGCAGGTCGATCCGTTGGCCCAGAAGACCGAACAACAGCCGACCGTCGGAAAGGTCGATAAATCGTGGTATTTCTACAATCCGAGCATCATCAGCCAGGGCAAGAGCGAGTTCCAGCGCAAGTGGGGTTCGCGCAAGCCGGAGGACAACTGGCGCCGCAGGAACAAGACCGAGACCTACACGTTCGACAACGATGAGGCATCGGCCGACAGCATAGCCAACGACAGCATCGAGGCATCGGCCAACGACAGCCTTGAAACGGCGGCGAATGAACCATCGGCCACAGACGTGCAGCCGGAGATGAACGACGCGCCGACGTTCGACGAGAGCGAGGCCAGCGACCCGCACAAGCGCGCCTACTACCTGAGCCAGATTCCACGCACGGAAGAGGACGTGGCCAACGCCAACAAGCTCATCGAGGAGGGCCTCTACAACGAGGGCAAGATAATCAACGAGAAACTGGAGAATTTCCCGCTCGCCATACGCACGTTCGAGGCAATGGAACAGCGCTATCCGACGTCAGAATACAGGCTCGAATCGTACTATGCGATTTTCCTGATGTACATGAGAATGAACGACTTGGCCAATGCCGAAATCTACAAGCGCAGGCTCATCGAATCGTTCCCCGAGTCGAACTACGGCATCGCATTGGCCGACCCGAACTACCTCGACAACATGCGCGCCATGGCCAAGGGGCAGGACTCGCTCTACATCCGCACCTACGCGGCCTACCTGAACAGCGCGGCCGACACCGTACACCACAACTACGAGTTCGTGCACGACAAGTGGCCGCTCTCGCCGCTGATGCCGAAATTCCTCTTCCTCCACGCACTCAGCTACGTGCAGCAGGGCGACATCACCGCCTTCAAGGAGGCCCTCGAACAGCTCACCGCGACCTACCCCGAGAGCGACGTATCGCCATTGGCCAGCCTCATGGTCAAGGGCATCAACGAGGGGCGCAACGTGCAGACGGGCGACGTGCCACGCGGCATGATGTGGGGCGCATCGCTCCGACAGGCCGGCGACAGCACCGCGCTCGACACTACGCGGATGTTTGTGGACGATGACAACGCACCGCACCTGCTGCTGCTCACCTTCAAGACCGACTCGCTGAACCAGAACGACCTTCTCTTCGAGGTGGCCAAGTTCAACTTCGAGAACTATCTGGTGCGCGACTTCGACCTCGAAATCATCAACACCGGCGGCGGACTTTCAGTGCTGGTAATCAGCGGATTCGGCAATCTGGACGAGCTGCTCGACTACCACGACAGGATGGATCGCTCGCAGTCGCTTCTGCTGCCCGACGGCATCGTACAGATCGACATCAACGAGCCGAACTTCCGCGCCCTGCTCGCCGGCCGCACCTTCGAGGAGTATTTCGAATGGGCGAAGGCAACGTATGGGGATGGGGAAGAGTAAAGAGTAAAGAGTAAAGGGTAAAGAGTAGTGTAGAATGTGTAGAGACTCAACTCTTAATTCTTATTTCTTAACTTTCCCGTATCGTCCCTTTCACTACTTTTTCACTCCCCTTAAATACCCTTTAAAATAATGTCAAATATCCGTTATAAGAGAATCCCGCTTGAAAAACTGCACGTCGAGGTCGAACGCATGATGTTCGGTACGGCCAATGGCGCAACTGAAATCCACGCCATCGTCCACCTGATGCCCGACTTTCCGGCCGATGCCGACCCCGTCGCCGCCCTGCTCGAAGCCAAATTCGCGCTTGAGATGTTCCTGCGCGCACGCACGCTGCACGGCCGTCTGCTGTTGGGCGACAAAGCTATGCAGAAGCCGTTGGGCGACATCGGACACGACATCGCAGCCATCGGCCAACAACCGCTCGACGGCACAGCAGCCGCCCTTTGGCTCTGGATGACGCAGGGTGCGCCCAATGCCGCCTACCGCCACTCATTCGGCTGCGGAGAATCATCGGCCACAACCCCTCCCCTGCTGAAAAACTACCGCAAACGTCTGGCCGACAAGGGATTGACATTGGCCGACAACTGCCTGCGCACGTGGTTCTTCATGCGCGACATCGACCACAACTACCAAGAGATGGTCGAGGCACGACGCGAATTCTTTGCGGCCAACGGACTGACTCCGGCGACCCACTTCATCGCGAGCACCGGCATCAACGGCAACCCGCTGTGCAACGAAGACATCGTGCAGCTCGAAACCTACACCGTCGATGGACTTAACCCGGCGCAAATCAGCTACTTGAAGGGCAGTTCGCACCTCAACCCGACGGCCGAATACGGCGTGACCTTCGAGCG
>CACZAY010000212.1 GCA_902779265.1 uncultured Bacteroidales bacterium
CGTCCGAGCTGCCTGCACGGATGAAGGCGTTCCGTGGCTACTTCCGCGTGCATGACGCTCCAGCCGAGGCCATGCAATACCGCATGACGTTCGACGAAGAGAGCGACGTGACCGGTATCGTGACTACGCAAGTTATGAGTGATGAATTAGGAAATAAGAGTTGCGGTATCATCTACAACCTGATGGGTCAGAAGGTGAACCGCGCCGAAAAGGGCCTGTTCATCGTGAATGGCAAGCGCGTGATTGTCAGATAAACCTTGTAGAGACGCGCCATGGCACGTCTCTACGGGAAACCCCGAAATGTCAAATAATTAACCCATCCATAAGATAAGAATATGAAACGTACTTATATTGCACCCAAGATCATCGTCGTCAACCTCGAGAATGAAGGTCTTATCGCCAACAGCGGTCTGTACAGGAGTGTTGCTGTCCCCATCACGGGCGAGGCTCCCCAGGTGACCTACGAGGAGACTTACCGCACCAATATCTGGGACAACGCGAAATAAAAAAAATGAGACCGTCAGGCCTCATTGGAAGGATATAAAGTTTTTTTCATCATAGTTTTTCGACATGACACGCAGTGATTGCGAGTCATGTCTTTTTTTTTGCCGGTGGGGGAGAGGGGTCACATCCAGTTCTCAATTTTCAATCCCGGAATGCGTTCAAAGTGATCTGCATTGGCAGTAACGACAATGAGATTTTCGTGTAGGGCTGTAGCTCCGATGAGGAGGTCGAAGTTGTCAATTCTTCTGCCCGTGTGTTCCAGTTGCCAGCGGATGTCACCATATTCTCGCAGGCTTTCTGAAATGGCATATTGTTCAAAGAGCCCTTCGATTTCTGCGACATCTTTGAAATGTTTCTCTCGTCCGGACTTGTAGGCTCCGAAATAGAGTTCGGCCAATGTGATTTCTGAAATCTTGCATTCGTCGATTCCGATGCGGCGTATGTGCTCCACGACGCTTGGTACCTGTTTGATCAAGGCGATGCAGGTACATGTGTCTAACAGGTATTTTCCGTGCGATACCATATTCACCACGTTTCAACAGTTCGGTCATTCACTACGTTGCGTCGCAGGTCATTGGCTATATCCTGGGCACTTCCGTCGCCGCCCCAGTCTTTGCTGAAACTCCGCAGGGCAGCCTCCAGTCTTTCGTTGCCGTTCGGCCTTGCGGCGGTCTCGGTGTGGGACATCGAACGGCTCAACAGCGTGATAAGTTCCAGCTTCACGTTGTCGCTCAAATCTTTCAGTTCAGACCAGTATTTGGCGCTGATGGGAGAGGGTGCAGATAATACATTTGTCGTCATACTGATTCTTTTTTTGTCCGGCAAAAATACGGATATTTTCCGAATCCGCAAAAATAATGGGTGATTTTTCTGCTTTATGGCCAATGTCGTTGCTGAAAACGTCGTGCGGGAGAGGTCCATTGGCCATGAATATTCACTCGAACACCTGCCACAGGCCCAGCGTGAAGGCCGCCCAGATGATGAAGCGCACCAGTTGGCCGATGAACATGATGCCGGTCACCCGCCAGAACGGCGCGCGCAGGATTCCGTAGCTGATAATCACGATGTTGCCGATGATGGGCAGCGACGAACCGAGGGCGAACCACAGTCCGCGTCCCGTGAGGAATGTCCGTATCTTGTCCAGCCGTTCGGGATTGGCGCGCGTCCAACGCAGCATCTGCTCGTAGGTGCACAGCCGCCCCAGAAAATAGTTGACGATGGCCCCGAGCCAGTTGCCCACCGTGGCCACCACGATGCACGGCACGACGGGAAAGCCCGTGAGCAGCAGTCCGCTCAGCACCACTTCCGAATTCATCGGGAATGGTGTCCCAGCCAGAAATGCGGCCACGAACAGTCCGAAATAACCAAGAGAGGTGAAATCCATTGGACATAGCCCCTAAAAAAGAGGGGCTTGTAATTACAAATTACTTTTTGGGGCCAATGTGCCGGTTTCGTTTCATTGGCCATAAAACTGATGTTACTTATTGGCCGGATCGCTGGTCTTTTATCATTTCAACGGCCTCGTCCATGATTCGGTACAGATCCTGGACCGTTTCGGCGCGGAGCATGGCGATGCGCGTGTCGCGGAAGTTCGGGATTCCCTTGAAGACCGGCGTGGCGGCCAGATGACGGCGTATGTGCAGGATGCCACGGTATTCGCCGATGCGTGCCACCGAAGCCTCAACCTGATGTTTCAGGGCAAGGATGCACTCGTCGAGCGGCATGGGCGGCAGTTCCTCGCCCGTCTGGAGCAGGTGCTTGATCTCGCGGAAAATCCACGGACGGCCGAAGGTGGCCCGACCCACCATGATGGCATCCACGCCCGTCTCGTCGAAGCGTTGT
>CACZAY010000213.1 GCA_902779265.1 uncultured Bacteroidales bacterium
GGCAAGGCCTGGGAACAGACGGGACCGGACATATTGCTCGGATATGCGGCTGTCGCTCCAGGCGACGCAGGTGGCGCCCCTGCGCGAATCATGAACTCATGGGTAGCCAATCGTGGTTCGCTTGGCGATGTGAATGCATGGATGCGTGCAAATGCCAATAAACTTTTGGTACGTTTTCTATATCTTAGCCAGAAGAAGTACGATCTTCGCTTGATAGATATACAGGCAGGTGGATTGCATAATGCCATTCCTCGCGAGGCAACGTGCGTCTGCTGTGTTCCGGAAAAATACAAGGAGCAGTTGCGAGCTGATTGGAACATTTTTGCCGCTGAGGTGGAGGAGGAATACAGCCAGACGGAGCCTACGATGGAGTTCATTCTCGAAAGCGAAATGACAGCCGTTGGCAGCGTAGTGGCGAAGGCCACATCGGACAAACTGATAGCCGCCTTGCAAGCTGTCGACAATGGCGTTTACGCCATGTGCCAAGGAATTGACCTTGTGGAGACCAGTAGCAATTTAGCCAGCATTCATATGGTGCCGGAGTCAAAGACAATAAATATAAACAGCAGTCAGCGCAGCAGCATTTATTCTGCACGCGTTAACATGGCAAACACCGTAGCCGCAGTATTTGAGTTGGCAGGTGCAAAAGTGGAAATCGGCGAAGGATATCCGGGTTGGAAAATGAACCCGCAAAGCGAGCTGCTGAAGTTGGCAGTCGAGGAATATAAGAAACTGTTCGGGCGCGATCCGAAAGTGCGTGGCATACATGCTGGCCTCGAGTGTGGACTTTTCAGCGAGAAATATCCGCATCTCGATATGATATCCATCGGTCCGACGCTTCGCGGCGTGCATAGTCCCGACGAGCGGTTGCTGATTCCGACCGTGCAGATGGTTTGGGATCATGTTCTTGCCATACTGAAGAATGCACCGCTGGAGAACTGATATACAACGTGATGTAAGTATTTAATGAAACGCTTACTTTACATAATTGCGGCCGTCTTTTTAGCTGTTTCGTGCAGCGAAGATGAATCCTGGACGACATCTCCGTCCGACCTGCTGAGTTTTTCGGCAGACACGGTGCGCTTCGATACACTTATCAGCACCATACCGAGTGCAACGAAACACCTTATTATATATAATAGGGGCAAGAAAGGCATTCGCATCAGCGGAGTTTGGCTCTCGCAAGGAGTCGCAAGCCCGTTCCGCACAAATGTAGATGGTGTGACAATAGGAAATTCCGCGGATATGGACTTTGAGGTGCGCGGAAAGGACAGCCTTGTGGTGCGAATCGAAGTGACTCCTCCGCAAACCGGACAGGCGGCGCCAATGGAATTTGCCGACGATCTGCTTTTCCGACTCGAAAGTGGCGTCATACAGAAAGTCCGATTGACCGTCGGCTCGCAGGATGCTTGCATCCATCAAGGGCTTATTGTTACAGCCGACACTACCTTTTCCACTGCTCAACCAGTAGTTATCTATGATTCGCTGGTCGTTGCGGAGGGTGCCACGCTTACACTGGCTGCAGGGCTTTGGGAACAACGGATTCGCTGGTGACGATGCGAAGCGACCGCACCGATCACATGTTTGATTATTTGCTTTACGATGCTACGCCAAGCCGATGGGAAGGCCTGCACATCCACTCGGGGAGCGTGGGAAATGTCTTGCGGCACTGCGATATTCACAGCGGATGCTATGGTATCAAGGTGGACAGCACCGACATTTCTGTGGAGTCTCTGCTGATAGAAAACAGTGTGATTCACAATGTCGGAGGCAACGGGCTGCAGCTGGAGAGTTGCGGTGTGCAGATTTTAAACAGTCAGATTAGTAATGCCAAGGGTCATTGTGTGTACCTCTATGGAGGCGACTACCTGTTTTTGCATTGCACCATTGCGCAATTTTATCCTTTCGAAGGCGGGCGTGGCGATGCGTTGCGCATCGAGAATACCGAAAACGGCGTTTACCGGCATCTCGAAAGGGCATATTTTGTGAACTGTGTCATCACAGGCTACGGCGAAGACGTCATTATGGGAGACATTGAGGAAGGGCAGGACTATACTTGCGATTATCTCTTCAGCAACTGCTTCCTGAATACGGTCGTTTCGGACGACACAATCCGATTCCGGCACATAGTTTACGACAATGACAAACAAACGCTGGTGCGAGATAAGAACTTCGCACGCTTCGATACGCACAACTTTGTGTACGACTTCACGCCCGACAGTGCTTCTGCCATTCGTAACATGGGCGACACTGCCTTCATCAGCATTCTTCCGACGGACCGACTTGGGCGAAGCCGCACACTCGATGACGGTCCCGATGCGGGATGCTACGAATATGTAAAGCCATGAAGACGGTTCTTTTGGTTGTTGGACGAACGGTTGGCGAGCACTATGTGGCAAGCATCGGCGAATACGTGGAGCGCGTAAGCCACTATGTGCCTTTCGAAGTGGAAGTGATTCCAGAGCTGCGAGGCACAAAGAACCTGAGCCAGGGCGAGCAGAAAGAGCGCGAAGGCGAGATGATACTCAAGTCGCTTCAGACGAGCGACTTTGTGGTGCTGCTCGATGAGCACGGCACGGAGCGACGCAGCAAGGAGTTCGCCGTTTGGTTGCAGAAGCGTTTGGCTGCATCTCCACGACGCTTGGTCTTCGTGGTTGGCGGACCTTACGGGTTCTCTGAGAGCGTGTACCAGCGAGGCAACGAACGCATCAGCCTGAGTCAGATGACCTTCAGTCATCAGATGATTCGCCTCCTCTTTGTGGAGCAGTTCTACCGCGCAATGACAATTCTGCATGGCGAACCGTATCACCACGAGTGAAGAAACGTAATAATTTTAAATTTGAATATGATATGTTAAGTGTAGAAGAACTGAATGACCGCCTTATTGACCTCGCTTTTGCCGAAGACATTGGCGATGGCGACCACACGACACTCTGTTGCATTCCGGCCGAAGAGCAGGGCGAAAGCCTTCTGCTGGTGAAAGAAGAAGGCATCATTGCAGGCGTGGAAATCGCCAAGCAAGTTTTCCACCGCTTTGACCCCGAACTGAAGGTGGAAATCTTCATACCTGACGGCTCACACGTAAAGCCAGGCGATATTGTGATGAGTGTGAAAGGCAGCGTGCGCAGTCTGTTGCAGACAGAGCGCCTTATGCTCAATATCATGCAGCGAATGAGCGGCATCGCTACGATGACACACCGCTACCAGCAGGCGCTTATCGATGCCGGCACGAAAACTCGCGTCCTTGATACGCGAAAGACAACGCCCGGAATGAGAATGCTCGAAAAGGAAGCGGTGAAAATCGGTGGAGGCATGAATCATCGCATCGGCCTTTTCGACATGATTCTGCTCAAGGACAACCATATCGATTTCTGTGGCGGAGTACACAATGCCATCAGTCGAGCCAAAGCCTACTGCCGCGAGAAAGGCAAAAACCTGAAGATCGAATGCGAAGTTCGCAACTGGCAGGAACTAGATGAAGCGCTGGCCGAAGGTTGCGACCGCATCATGTTCGACAACTTCACGCCTGAGGATACTCGCCGCGCCGTAGAAATCGTAGCGGGACGTTGCGAGACGGAGTCGAGTGGGGGCATCACGTTCGATACGATGCTTCCTTACGCCAAGGCCGGCGTAGATTTCATTTCGTTCGGCGCGCTGACTCACAGCGTCAAGGGC
>CACZAY010000214.1 GCA_902779265.1 uncultured Bacteroidales bacterium
TTCTTTCAGATTGGTGTCGAATGTGCCTTTGTCGGCCAATGCTTCTTTGGCAACATCTATCAATGTGTCAATCTCGAATTTGGTATGAGTGTTGTAAGATGCCTCTATTGCTGGTTCAAATTCCAAGGCACCCATGCAACGCTTGCCCAAGAAACATAAGGTCTCAATGGGGTTGCTGCTTGTCCTTCCAGTCAATGCAAGCCATCTGTCAAACAACGCGCGACCGTATGTGTCGGGCAGTGAGTCTGCCAACATGCCAGGCAGTCCCTTGAAGGTCTCCCTGTCCAAACCCGCAAAGGAATAGACACGTCCTTCGCGCACGGGCATCAACAATGGCGACGGCTCTAACCCTCGGCCAATGAAACTGTGGTCATATTCGAACCTTGCGACGTCGTATCTTTTGTCCCAACTGAATGTGCCGACCGGCAGTCCGAACATCCTTACTCTTGCTACATCTACCATTCCGATACCGTTTTTTGAACGTTGTTTATTCTCCCTATAGCACGTTTTCTCTGGTTGGCCTTAGACCTCTGAACCATATTGTAGTATTCACTTGGGCTCATTTGTTCTTCTTCAACAAGTAGTTGGAGCGCATCCAATTTCCCCAATGTGCGTAACAACCTTATCAGAGAATCGAATGAGCCTATTTCCCCCTTTTCTATTTTCTTGACCGTGGAAAGGGAGACGTTCGCTTCCTCTGCCAGATTTTGTTGGGTGATGTTCTGTTTCAGACGAATGGCTTTCAGTTTCTCGCCGATTTTGGCAAGAATAGCTGAGTCCGTTAGCATATAGATGTTGTCCATAATGGTGCTAAATTAAACCTTTATGGCGCAAATATAGGAATAATAGTTTAATTTAGAGCTATTGTTGATTACTTTTTTATAAAAAAGGTCCGTTTTTTATGGAAAAGGACTGAATGTCGCTGTTTACTTAGCAAAAAGAGAGTCGCAATAATAAAAAATAGAACACGTCTTGCAACGGTTCTATTTTGAACTATTATGGCCGAAAAATGCCAATAATGGTTTAATTTGAAGCTGTTATCACTCCTTCGGCGCGTCAATCACGATGCTCTCCTTCAGGTCGAGTTCTTCCGCATTCTTGGCCGATGATTGGTCGCTCAGGATGCGTTCGCACAGGGCGTCCTCGATGTGCTCCTGGATGGCGCGGCGCAGCGGACGGGCACCGAACTTCGGGTCGTAGCCACGCTTGGCCAGGAAGTCCTTCATCGCGTCGGTCACCTCCACGTCGTAGCCCTGTGCCTTGATGCGGTCGATGACTGGCGTGAGTTCCACGTCAACGATGCGGCGGATGTCGTCGTGCGTGAGCTGGCGGAACGGAATGATGTCGTCGATGCGGTTCAGGAATTCGGGCGAGAAGGTCTTTTTCAGCTCCTTGCGCAACACCGCTTCATTGGCCGCCTGCCGCTGCTCGTCAGTGAAGTCCTGGAAGCCGATGCCCGTGCCGAAGTCGCCCAGTTGGCGGCTGCCCACGTTGCTCGTGAGGATGATGATGCAGTTCTTGAAATCGACCTTGCGGCCGGTCGAGTCGGTCAGATGTCCCTCGTCGAACAGCTGGAGCAGCAGGTTGAACACCTCGTGGTCGGCCTTTTCTACCTCGTCGAAGAGGATGACCGAGTAGGGGTGACGGCGCACGCGTTCGGTCAATTGGCCGCCCTGTTCATAACCCACGTAGCCCGGCGCTGCACCGATGAGGCGCGACGTGCTGTACTTCTCCATATATTCCGACATGTCGATGCGGATCAGGCTGTCGGCCGATGCGAAAAGCTCGTCTGCAATCTTCTTGGCCAGATAGGTCTTGCCCACGCCCGTCGGACCAAGGAAGAGGAAGGTGCCGATGGGTCGTTTCGGGTCTTTGAGGCCGATGCGGTTGCGCTGGATGGCGCGTACGACCTTCCTGATGGCATCATCTTGGCCGATGACGTGAGCCTGCAACGTCTCTTGCAGGCGGAGCAGCTTCTGACTCTCGCTGCTGGCCACCTTCTGCACCGGAATGTTGGTCATCTGAGCCACCACTTCGGCAATCTTGTCGGCATCGATGGTCGGTGCGGCGGCGGTCGCGGCCAATTCATATTCCTGCGAGAGGATGGCTTCGTCCTTGCGCTGGCGGACCACACTGAGCTGGTTTTCAAGGTCTTCGATGGATTTGCGTTCGTGCGCCGACATCAGATGCATACGCGAACCGGCCTCGTCCATCACGTCGATGGCCTTGTCGGGGAAGTTGCGGTCGGAGATGTAGCGGTCGGCCATCGTGACGCAGGCCTTCAGCGCATCTTCGCTGAAGCGGACGCAGTGGTGGTCTTCATATCGGCCACGGATGTTGTGCAGTATGGTGAGCGTGTCGGCGGCCGATGTCGGTTCGACCATGACCTTCTGGAAACGGCGTTCCAGCGCGCCGTCCTTCTCGATGGTCTTGCGGAATTCATCGACCGTAGTGCTGCCGATGCACTGCATCTCGCCGCGGCTCAGAGCCGGCTTCAGCATGTTGGCCGCATCCATCGACCCTTCGGCATTGCCTGCGCCGACCATCGTGTGGATTTCGTCGATGTAGAGGATGATGTCCGGGTTACCGCTCACCTCGCGCATGATGCCCTTCAGACGTTCCTCAAATTGGCCGCGATATTTCGTGCCGGCCACGAGTCCTGCCATGTCGAGGCTGACTATTCGCTTGTTTTTCAGCAGGAAACTGACTTTGCGCTCCACGATGCGTTGCGCCAGACCCTCGACGATGGCCGTCTTGCCCACGCCTGGTTCGCCCAGCAGGATCGGGTTGTTCTTCTTGCGGCGCGACAGGATTTGCGCCAGACGTTCGATTTCCATTTCGCGGCCGACGACGGGGTCGAGCTTGCCCTCGCGTGCGGCGTTGGTGATGTCGAATCCGAAGCGGTCGAGCGTCGGCGTCTCGCTGTTTTCATTCTCGCTTTTCGCGTCGGTTGCGGTGGCTTTCCTGTTGTTGTCCGATGGATTTTCCTCATCGGCCATAAAGTCGCTCGGTCCGGCCTCCGACCATTCGTCTTCCGGCTCCTCATCCTCCTTTTCGTGCCGCTTGTCGGATATTTTGCCGAACACGTCGCTGAACGGGTCGTCGTCGGGCGACGTCTTGCGCACGGCCATACCGTAGATTTCCTGGACGGTGCGCAGGAACGAGCTGTAATCGACGTCGAAATGCGACATGATTTGGCTGATGGTGCTGCGTTTGTCCTTCAGCATGGCGAGCAGGATGTGTTCGCTGCCGATGGTCGGCTGGTGCAGCATTCGGGCTTCGAGCTGCGACAGTTTGAGCGTCCGTCCGGCCTCTTTGGTGAATGCCTCTTCGTCGTTTTCGCTTGCGATGATTTCGGGCGATGGGTCGAGGTCTTCGGCCTTGACAATCTGCCACTCCAGACTGTTGCGCAGCACGTCGAAGTCAACGCCCTGACGGCGCATTGCCTCGATTGCCTTTCCGTTGCCGTCGCGCAGGATGCCCAACAGGCAGTGTTCGGTGCGGATTACGCGGCTGTGCAGCTCGCGGGCTTCCTCGCGGCTGGATTGCAGGATGTGGCGGATATGGTCGGTGTAGTTATTTTCCATCTTTGTCTAAACATTTGGGCGGCAAAGATACAAAAAAATACCGACATACGGAAGTATTTCAGCAAGATTAACGCGATTGGCCGCGCAATTGGCCGAAATTACAGTTCGTTTCATGGCCAATGTCCCGATTTCAGCCCTGAAATATTGGGGATTTATGGCCAATGGCATACCGACAAATGATTAAATCATCACAACTTTCACGCGCAGACCGAATTTCTTGGCCGTATCAATCATATTTTTCGTGCCTTTCGACTTGCCGTCCCAAAAGGCGACCAGAGAGCCTGCCATACGTGCCATCTCCTCGTTGCGGTGAGGCCCGGCCGCACGGCCATAGGTTTCCCAGTCGGCAGGAACGATTTTGAGCGGAAGATTGTGCTCTTTCGCAAATCGTTCACCCAAGGCATCCGCGCCTTTTGCGCCGCCGGAGATGATTTCAATCTCAATTTTACCGATGAACTTTCCGATAAAGTCCATCATTTCACGTTCTACAACCGCGTAGTCGTTGAAGTCACGACAACCTGCAATAATAATGTGCATCATAATCTAATTTTTTTTAAGTCCGTATTATATTATACGATGCACTTCCTTGGTTTTGTCGAGCAGCATGGTCAGGGCGACCGCCACCGCGTCGTAGGTGGCCGTCCCACCGCCCGCCTT
>CACZAY010000215.1 GCA_902779265.1 uncultured Bacteroidales bacterium
AGTTTGGCTTTGTCTTGATTAGCTCCTGCATCAGGTTCAAGCCATTATCACCAATATGCAATTCATTGAGCATGGCAATCATGTAGAGCACTTTGCAGTCGGGTGTAGACATGTCGAACACATCGCCCATCATCACATTCACGGCATCGGCCTCCTCGTAGCGTCCGAGCCTGGCCAGACAGCGTGACTTCACATAGAGCGCTTCCTGGCATTGGTGGGGTAGAACTATTTGCCACCCCATCAAAGACCTTCATAAGCATGTCAGAGAATGGTGTCTGGATAGAGAGACAGGAACCTTCGCTTGAACCGACACCTAAATGATTATCGTTGAACGCGGATGATTCGGATTGCACGGACGAGAAAGGCGGTGGGTTTCGGCTGAAACGTGGCGGGTTTTGAACGAAGCCCACCGCCTTTTCACATGATATACATGTGTTGTTGTTTTACAGATCATTATACTATTTCAGCTCCGGCCACCCGTCAGCCGTCCACGAGATGGGACGCTGAATGAGCATCGCGGCTCCGTTTTGGGTGGCGCTATAGCCATGGCAGACGAAGACGTCCTCGCCGTCGAAGGTGTAGGCGGCACAGTGGCCGGCAGCCTCCCACTGCTTCTTGTCACCCTCCAGGAAGAGGGTGCCGCCGCCGTTGGCCATGTCCTTGCCCATGCGGTCGAGGGAGGGGCCGCTGACGTTCTTGCTGCGTCCGACGGCTACACGGTAGTTGCTCTTGGCACCGCGACAGCAGTAGTCCCACGACACAAAGAGATAGTAGTAGCCGCCGTGCTTGAAGATGAACGGGGCCTCAATGGCGTTTGTGCCGGCATACTTGGATGTGGGGTTGGGTTCCGATGGCTTGAAGCTTGTGTCGTAGCGGCGGGCAATGGTGCGTGGCACCTCTCCTTTGGCGATGTGCATCGTAGAGTCGAGCCGCGCCAGCTGGATGCCGTCCCAGAATGAGCCCCAGACGAGCCAGGGCTTGTCCTGGTCGTCGATGACGAAGTTCGGGTCGATGGCGTTCCAGTTGTCGCCCGTCCACTTGCCGTCGGCATCGCGTTTCCGCTCGTGCGACGTGACGATGCAGCCCTCGTCCTTCCACATATTAGAGCGCAGCGAGCGGCTGCTGAGCAGTCCGATGGCCGAGCCGTTCTTGCCGAACGTCGAGCAACTGTAAGCCATCCACCACTGTCCGTGCCACTGGATGACGTCGGGAGCCCAGACGTGGTTGCCGAAACCCGGCACAGAGTCGGTGGTCCAGCTCGGTATGACGGTCATCACGGGCTGGCGGGAGACGGTCCACGTCTTGCGGTCGCGCGAGGTCAACTGCTGGATACCCATACCCGTGGCATAGATGTAATATGTGTCGCCGTCACGGGCCATCACGGGGTCGTGGACCATGGGCGTCTCAGTAGTGTAGTTATCGCGTTGGAAGCCACGGCGACGCTCCTGCTGTCCGGTAGGCTGAACAGAGGCTGCCAGGCCCTCCACCTTCACTCGCATGATGGTGAACGACATGGGTGCGAACTCGTAGCTGAACTGCTTGCCGAACTTGCCGAAGATGGTGGTTTGCGGTGCGAGCTTCGTGGGCTGCTCGAAGTTATTCTCGTCCTGGGCATTGCCGCTGAGGGTGATAATGCGGCCCGTGGGCATCACGTTGCTGGTACCGTCGATGGTGAACGAGCGGCGGTACGTCTGCTCGGTGCCGTTGACGACCTTGATGATGAGTTCGCCGGTCTGCTCGTCGTAGCCTGTCTGAAAGAAGTGGCGGGTCAGGCTGGCCGGTTTGGCCGAGAGTATCTCCTTGCCGTCCATGAAGAGGGTGACGAGCTGGGGCGTGACCGTGATTTTCACGTCGTACCATTTGCCGGTCTCCACGGTCTGCGGCACCTGTCGGCCCAGCACGTCGCTGGTACGTCCGCGGCGGATGGGCTGGATGGCCGACGTGCGGTTGTTCCAGCCGCCGATGTTCACCGCATAGCCGTTGCGACCGCGCTCGTCCATGCCGTAGTAGATGAAGAAGCCCTCGCTGCCACCCGTCTTGCGGGCCTGCAGCTCCAGGGTGTAGTCGTTGCTGCTGAACGAGGGGAGCAACGACAGCGTGAGCTGCTCGTTGCCGGTCTGGGCCAGGGCATCGCCGCTGACGGTCCACTCGCCGCGCTGCTTCTGGAACTGCGCCGGACTGAATGTCGTTGTCTTGCCGTCGGCTGTTGTCACCTTGACATGGCGGTACTCGCATTGCGTGGCGTAGCTGCCCAGTCCGACGGTTCC
>CACZAY010000216.1 GCA_902779265.1 uncultured Bacteroidales bacterium
AAAAAAAGAGGGCCGTCTCACGACGACCATCTTCACTAACCTTAAATCTTATACCATGAAAAACACGATGCAAAGGTAGCGCATTTCCGCGACATTGCAAACATTTTTACGAAAAAATTCAAAAAAAAGGCGAAATGATTAAGAAACTGACTCAAAATGAGTTAATTTGCCATTTGAAATTGCCAATTTTCAGCATCATAGGGGAAGAGGCCGATGCCTTGAACCGCGAATGTTACGTCGTAGGCGGATACGTGCGCGACATCTTTTTGGAGCGGCCGTCGAAAGACATCGACTGCGTGACGGTGGGCAGCGGCATCGAATTGGCCGAAAAGGTCGCAAGACGCCTGGGACGAGGGGCCCACTTGAGCGTGTTCCGCAACTTCGGCACGGCACAGGTCAAGTACCGCGGCACAGAGGTGGAATTCGTGGGAGCCCGCAAGGAGAGCTACAGCCACGACAGCCGCAAGCCCGTGGTCGAGGACGGTACACTGGAGGACGACCAGAACCGCCGCGACCTGACAATCAACGACATGGCCATCTGCCTGAACAAGGCACGCTTCGGCGAGCTGGTCGATCCGTTCAACGGAATGGCCGATCTGGAGGCAGGGCTGATCCGAACACCATTGGACCCAGACATCACCTTCAGCGACGACCCGTTGCGCATGATGCGTGCGATACGTTTCGCCTGCCGGTTCGGTTTCAAGATTGTGCCGGAGACATTCGAGGCCATCGCCCGCAACCGCGAACGCATCAAAATCATCTCGGCCGAGCGCATCATCGACGAACTGAACAAAATCATGATGTGCGAACAGCCCTCAACGGGCTGGCTACTGCTGCAACGCTGCGGCCTGCTGCAGATCATCTTCCCCGAACTGCAGGCCCTGTCGGGCATTGAGACGCGCGAGGGACGCGGCCACAAGGACAACTTCATGCACACGCTGACGGTCTTGGACAACGTCTGCCGCGCACAACAGGAGCGAAAGGCATCGGCCAAAAAACAAGGAAAGAAGGAGGATGGGACATCGGCCAATGCCCCGGAATCGCACCTCGACACGACGCTGTGGCTGCGCTGGGCCGCCGTGATGCACGACCTGGGCAAGGCGAAGGCAAAGGCCTGGGACGACAAGATCGGCTGGACATTCCACAACCACGACTATCTGGGTGCGCGGATGGTGGCCAATATCTTCCGCCGGATGAAGCTGCCGATGGGCGCCGAGGAGAAATATGTCGAGAAACTGGTTGCGCTGCACATGCGGCCCATCAACCTGGCCGACGAGGGGATTACGGACTCGGCCATCAGACGCGTGCTGTTTGAGGCGGGCGACGACATCGACGACCTGATGACACTGTGTGAGGCCGACATAACATCGAAGATTCCCGAAAAGGTGCGCCGCTTCCTGGACAACTTCAAGGTCGTGCGCCAGAAGATGGTCGAAATCGAAGAGAAAGACCGTATCCGCAACTGGCAGCCGCCCGTCGATGGTCTGGAAATCATGCAGCGCTACAACCTGCGCCCCTGCCGCGAGGTGGGCCTGCTGAAAGACTCGCTGAAAGACGCCATCCTGGACGGCATCTGTGCCAATGACCGCGACGAAGCATTGGCCTTCCTCGACCGGAAAGCAAAGGAGCTGGGCCTATGAGCGAGGCGTACACCCTGGGCAAGGACGGCGAGCAGCTGGCGGCCGAATACCTGCGCGCACACGGCTACCGCATCGAGGCGGAACGCTGGAAGATGCACCATCTGGAACTGGACCTCGTGGCCATCGACGTCGCAAGCGGCGAAATCGTCTTTGTCGAGGTGAAGACGCGCAAGACGTCGGCCTTCGGCACACCGGAGCAGGCGGTCGATTACAAGAAGATGATGCACATCGTGCGTGCGGCCGATGCCTACATCAAGCAGTTCCGCGTCGACAGGGAATGGCGCTTCGACATCATCTCGATTGTCGATGACGGGGAACATCGGCCAAAAATCACACACTACAAGGAGGCGTTCTATCCGCCGCTGGGGTGAGCGCCAACCGATTATTAACCATGTAAACATTACGAAAATGATAAATATCCGCAAACTCGAAGCAGAACTATGGGAGTCGGCTGACTTACTCCGTCAGGGCAGCAAATTAACAAGCAGCCAGTATTGTATGCCCGTATTGGCGTTGCTTTTCTTGCGCTATGCCTACAGCCGATTCAAGATGGTCGAGGCCGAAATCCTGCAAGGTCGTCCCATGCGCGGCGGTCGTGTCA
>CACZAY010000217.1 GCA_902779265.1 uncultured Bacteroidales bacterium
GCGTGCAGCGCGTGCCGGTCACCGAGACTCAGGGCCGCGTCCACACATCGGCCGCAACCGTAGCCGTACTGCCCGAGGCTGACGAATTTGAGGTGCACATCAACGAGGGCGAAATCAAGTGGGACACCTTCCGCTCCAGCGGCGCGGGTGGCCAGAACGTCAACAAGGTCGAATCGGGCGTACGTCTGCGCTACATGTGGAAGAACCCGAACACCGGCGTCGTCGATGAAATCCTCATCGAATGTACCGAGACGCGCGACCAGCCAAAAAACAAGGAACGCGCCCTCTCGCGCCTGCGCAGCTACATCTACGACAAGGAGCACCAGAAATACGTCGATGACATCGCTTCACGCCGCAAGACGCTGGTCTCGACGGGCGACCGGTCGGCCAAAATCCGCACCTACAACTTCCCGCAAGGCCGCATCACCGACCATCGCATCAACTACACCATCTACAACCTCGCCGCATTCATGAACGGCGACATCCAGGACTGCATCGACCACCTCATCGTGGCCGAAAATGCCGAGCGACTGAAGGAGGCGGAGCTGTAAAAAAAGACCCTCTCCCCAACCATTGCCCCTCGCTGAACGATTATCAATCGTTCTGACCGCTGCGAGGACCCCCATAATGGGGAGGAAGTTAAAATTACAATCAGATGGCGAAAAGTCGCGTAGCTGAAGGTATCGTCCCTTTCTCTCCTTTTTCACTCCCCTTTCACTCCTCTTAAATGCCCTTTAAAAATGATTAAAAACATAATTTTCGACTTCGGTGCCGTCATTCTTGACCTTCGCCCCGACCGCTGCATCGAGCAATTCTGCGCCATCGGCTATCCACAAATCCGCGAACTGCTCAACGTGGCACACCAGCAAGGGCCGTTGGGCAAAATCGAAGAGGGTCAGCTTACGCTCGATGCCTTTTGCGACGAAATCCGCGACGGCATCCGCACGGCCAATCCGAATGCGACGTTGCCAGACAACCGCCAGATTGTCAATGCGTTTGCAAGCATGGCCGACGGCATTCCCTACGAACGTCTGGACTGCATCGCACAACTGAAGCGCGACGGACTGCACGTAGCGGCGCTGTCGAACACGAATCCAGTGCATTGGGGCTATTGCCAACGCTACTTCATCGAGGCTGGCTATGTGCCCGAAGAGCTGTTCGAGCATCTCTGGCTGTCGTGCGACCTGCATCTGGCCAAACCCGACCCGCGCATCTTCCGCCACATCCTCGACGATTCAGGCTACGCGGCCGATGAGACCCTTTTTGTGGACGACAGCCCTCGCAACTGCGAAGTGGCCGGCTCGTTCGGCATCCACACGCTCTGTCCGCCGCCACGCAGCGACTGGAGGGCCGATTTGCTGTCGAAAATCAACTCCGTCAGTTGACGAGATGACCGCGGACCATTGGCCGAAAATGAAAATGCCATTGGCCAAAAAGCCCAAAATGTGCAACTGGAGATTGCAAATTGCACTTTTTTTTTGCGCAAAACGTACTTTATCTCTCAAAAAACATTAAAATTCCAATTATTATTTGTATGTTTGCACTGACCTAAAATCTTTATAAGCATGTTTCCCTCGATGACCAAGCATAATAATGACCAAATACAACGAAGCTTGACCCAATCGGAGTCCGGCATGGTCTTCCGGGGATTTCGCCGCAGAAAAAGATTAAGACCCAAGTGTTAAGTCTTGCCCTCTTTACGCTCACAGGAAGATGACCTTCTCTCTTTGAAGATTGACAGCGGGCAAGATTATGTATTAAATTTTGTTACTCAACTAATCGATTCCCACTATGAAAAAACAGTTTTTCATGTCCATGGCACTCATGTTGGTGTGCGTGGCGCTCTATACGTCCTGTAAGGTCGATACCAAGAAACCGGCCATACACAGGAGGCTTCCGTCCGATGCCAGATTTGAAAACGTCGAGGACGCTTCGTTTTCCGATGTTGAACAGTTCGCCCCGCGTGTCTCGTCCTATTACCGTATCGATTCCGATTCCGGAAACACCGATGGTTCGTCCGACACTTCCGATTACAACTATTTTGCCAAGATGAACGCTGAGCTGGGAGGCAAGTATCTCAACGACGCGGGCGACAACATCAGTTGGAACATCGACTACCCCGACTTCACCAACAGCTTCTTCA
>CACZAY010000218.1 GCA_902779265.1 uncultured Bacteroidales bacterium
ACTCACCGCACCCACAGCGATGAACCGCCAGGAAATCCGCGTTTTTGTGTTCACGGCCGATAAGGTTTCCGAATATCTGCCGCAGACGAACCAGCTGCAGCAAATCACGACGGGAGACCACCGCGCCATCGTTGCTGGCCGTCAAGAGGCCGTCAAGAATGCGCCCGTGATGCTCCTCCTTGTGGCCGACCTGGACAAATTCAAGAGCAACAACCAGCACGCGCAGCAGATGGTCGCCGTCGATACGGGCATCGCCTGCGAGAACATCAACCTCTATTGCGCCAGCGTCGGACTGGCAACCGTCCCGCGTGGCACGATGGACCACGCCGCCATCAGCAAGCTGTTGAACCTCAACGAGAACCAGATTCCACTCATCAACAATCCGGTGGGCTATCCGGCCAAGTAAGACGCCGAACGGCATTGGCCACAACCCACACAAAAAACGAAGGCTACCCGCAGGATTTCCCGACGAGTAGCCTTTATTGTTTTCTCATTCTTGGCCAATGGATTTCCATTGCCGACCGATGTCACCCGAGCATCCGTTCGAGCTGGTCAACGGCATCGGCCATATCCTCACCAAAACGTTTGTGATCAAGCAGATAGTCGCGACGTCCATCGGCCAAAAGGTCATACAGTTCGTCGGGCATACTGTCCACATAGCTGGCGATGGCATACTCGATGTCGTCACGCTGCCACTCCATCGTGGAATAGCGATAGACACGCTCCTTCTGGTGCAGGAAGCAGTAGGCGGTTTCGATGCTCTCCTTACTTATCATATCGGCCAATGTATAACGAGGCGACCCGCCGTCCCTCTAAACGGGGAGACGGCAGGCCGAATATCTTGAGAGAGAAATGTGCAGATATGCAGATGCGCAACAAAGTCGTGAGTATATCTCGGACTGGAACGAAGCTAATCATTCTCGCGTGTCCGAATATCCCTTGAGCATACCACGGGTCTGGCTGAGCGTCGTATTGACCTGACGCGATGCAACGACCATAGTACCCTCGCGTGCATAGGCTGCACAGCGACCTTTCATGCGGCTCACTTCACTCTGCTCATCGCCAGAGAAACTACACTCAGAGATAAGCGAATCAACCACCTGATACTCCGAAAGATAGACGCCCCACTGCTCGGCAGTGTAAGTCTTGGAGTTAACTCTAGCATCCTCATAGAGGTTGCTCAAACGTGCAAATGCCTGATCTTTTGCGCTAGAACATGCGCTGAAGAGACATACGAGGCTGCAAAGCAGCAGAAACGAGATGTTCTTGTTAAAGGGCTTCATAACTGTAAAGTTTTAGTGACAAATCAGATTCGAGGTAAAGTAACTAACACTAGGCAAATTATCAAATCATTTGGGTCAATTTTCAAATTCCTTCGTGAGTCAAATAGTTCGAATCAAAAATAAGTCAAGTCAAAAAATAAACATTGGGTTTTAATATCTTTTTCTCGAAAAGTTGTTGGGTTATCAACTTTTGTTGGCGCAAAGGTGAGGATTTAGTTTTAAAGTTCCAAATTTTTCTACAAAAAAATTAAAAAATTTTGCATTTTGGGCAAAAAAACATACCTTTGTGGCACTAAAACGTAACAATATGGATTTTGTTGCACAGAATTTGCACAACAAAGAGGAGTTTGCACCCGCTCATACGGCCGAACATCTGCTGAACCAGACGATGGACCGGATGTTCCATTGCGGTCGTTCGAAAGACGCCCACATCGAGCGCAAGAAAAGCAAGATAAATTGGCCGATGCCTACCGCCCCGACAGCGGATCAGATAGCGCTCATCGAGCAGACAATCAACGAGCTGATAGCCAATGACATTGCCATCACCTACGAATACGTGACAAGAGATCAGGTTCCGGCCAATGTGCCATTGGACAAACTGCCTGAAAACGCGTCAGATACGCTACGACTGGTACGGATAGGCGACTATGACGTGTGTGCCTGCATCGGGCGGCACGTGGCCAGCACGGGAGAAATAGGTTCGTTCCGCATCACTTCTACCTCGTACAAGGACGGCATTTTCCGCATCGTATATAAAGTAAATAACGAATAAAAATGACAAAACAGGAGCTCCGTGCGCAAATAAAA
>CACZAY010000219.1 GCA_902779265.1 uncultured Bacteroidales bacterium
TGATGAACGGCTGGATGATGCGCCGTCCCGGGTCATTGGCCAATATTTCGGCCGATGTCATCAGCCCGCGCGACAGGTAGCTCCCGATGATGCTTGCCCGCCAGTCCGCCAGGATGCGGTCGATGGCCTTTTCCGTCCTGTGCCGTTCCAGCCGTCCGTCGCGGTGCAGTAGAGCAAATTGGCAGTCGCCCACGCTCCAGATTTCCCGGCGCCATCGGCTGAAAATCACGCCGCTCGCCTCCCCGCTGTGACCTTGAAGGGCATTGGCCAAAGCCCCGCTCAACCTGTCGATGGCCTCGCGCGCCGTGCATTCCGCCGGCAGCCTTTTGATGGTTTCGGCCAATGTCGTTGCCGCCACCTGTCCGGGAGTCCGACCGTCGGGAAAGCGGAAAGCCGTCTTCGGGGTTGCCCCATCGAAGACGGCTATATAGTTGTCAGTCAGCACGTAGGCATCCTCCATGCTGGCCTCGTCACGTTTCGGTTTACTGCTGTATCGGTTCATTCAGACTTTCAGCGATGACGCGCTGCGACTCGTGCAGCAGGCGGTCCACGCCGGCCTCATTCCCCTCCTCGCGGGTCACGGCCGGCAGCGGGTCGTGGATGGTAATCTTCATGCGGTGCGGGCGGATCAGGAACGAGCCCTTCTGCATCACCTTGTACGGCCCCTCGATGGTAATCGGTACGACCGGCATCTTCAGCATTGCGGCGAGAGTGAAGGCTCCCTTCTTGAAGCGGTTCAGGTGGCCGTCACGTGTGCGCGTACCTTCGGGAAAGACAATGATGGAAGTGCCGCCCTGCAACGTCTTCAACGCCTGCCGCACGGTGTGCATCATGCCCGACGCGCCACGTTCATCGACCCAGATGTGACCCGCCTTGTCGCAGGCATAGCCCACAGCCGGAATCTTCTTGATGCCCTTGCGCAGCATCCAGCGGAACGAGTGACCCAGCCCCGCATAGAGCAGGAAGATGTCGAACGCGCCCTGATGGTTGGGCACAAAGATATAGGAAGTGTTCTTGTCAATCTTTTCACGGCCGATGACCTTATAGGGGCACAGACAGATGGCACAGATGAATTTCGACCACAGGACTCCCGGCCAATAGCCCATGAATTTCGCAAATCCGCACATGCAGCCGATGGCCGTTACGGCCGATGTCAGGATGGTTGCCACCAGCGCCAGCGGGATGATGATGAAGATCTCGTAAATCGCGTAGATAAATACCATTTGGACGAACGATAAACTGAAAAAATGTCTAATTTTTGTTCTTTTCGACGCAAAGATATTGAAAAAATCAAAAAATAATGAACATTTTTCCTTTTTTTTGGCCAACGTATCTGAAAAATGCTTTACTTTGCGGAAAAAATAAAACGAAAATATCAAAAATAACTATTAGTAATACTTCAAGATTATGAGATTCCTGAAAATCTATGGAGGTGCAATCCTCATCCTTTTGTCTGTTGCCGTCTTGTATTTCTCATTCACCAACGAAGATCTTGCAAAGGAGACCTATAACTGGATTCTGGTCGCCTGTCTTGCAGTCATCATCCTGGGCGTCATCTTCAGCATCGTGGGTGGCAAGATTGCAGATAAAATCGGCAGCAAGTAAACAGCCGTCGGTTTTGATCATATAACACGGGGGCTCTGCTGCTGGATAGCAGAGTTTCCCGAGTTTGATTTCTTGGCCGATGAATTGGCATTGGCCATAAAAAAGAACAAAGACAATCCCGTTTTATCCGAGTGAGATTTCCCCCTGGACCGCACTATGACACCGTCGGCAGGATGGAACCGATGACATTTGAATGATGACAAAGAGAACTATACTGATTGTTTCACTGTTGGCCGCAACGTTAGGGAGTTCCCTGTACGCGCAGAAATTCACCAAAAGAGAGCAGGCACGCCGTGAGGCACGAGAGGCATACTACTTTTGTGGAGCAAGTTTCACACTTACCGCAGGTTACGTCCACAGTTGGTTGGACAATAGTGCCGTGGACCTTGGCAGCTCGAGCACTTTCGGCAAGAGCGAGCGGTGGGGCA
>CACZAY010000220.1 GCA_902779265.1 uncultured Bacteroidales bacterium
AGGTATCCACCACGCACCTTCCACGGTGACGAACTGCACGATGTCATCGCGCCGAGCGACGGCACCATCGTCACAATCGAGGAAGTGACCGAGCCCGACTACTTCAAGGACCGCCGCATACAGGTATCCATCTTCATGAGTGTGACCAATGTCCATGCCCAATGGTGCCCGCTGAACGGCGACGTCATCAAGTCCACCCACGAGGACGGACGCTTCAAGAAGGCCTACCTGCCCAAGTCAAGCAACGAGAACGAGCGTTCGACCATCGTCATCAAGAGCGATGCCGGCCCGATCATCCTCATGCGACAGGTGGCCGGAGCTGTAGCACGCCGCATCGTGACCTATCTGGAGGCCGGCGACCGCTCGGAAATCAACGGCGAACTGGGCTTCATCAAGTTCGGCTCTCGCATCGACCTGTTCCTGCCGCTTGACGCCCAGATTCTTGTCAAGATGGGCGACAAGGTGCGCGGCAATACGACCACGATTGCAAAAATCTGAAACATCCGTTTTTTGGCCAATGATTCCCGCGTGAACCATTGGCCATGAAAATGAAATAAGGTATGAAACTCATCAATCTTCCCAATATCATCACGTGTTGCAACCTCCTGTGCGGTTGCCTTTCTATTTTTTGTGGGTTCCACGGCGACATCGACTGGGCCTGCATCTACATCGTGGCGGGCGCCGTGTTCGACTTCTTCGACGGCATGACGGCACGCGCGCTGCACATCAGCGGGCCCATCGGCAAGGAGTTGGATTCATTGGCCGATGTCGTGTCGTTCGGCATTGCGCCGTCGGTGCTGTGCTACAACATCGTGGTTACGGCCGATGGCAGCAACGAGACATTGGCCCTGTGCAGCTTCATCATGGCGGCATTTTCGGCCCTGCGGTTGGCCAAGTTCAACTGCGACGAGCGCCAGACGACTTCATTCATCGGACTGCCCACGCCAGCCAATGCGCTGTTCTGGATTGGTCTGACATATGTCGTCCAACTGCCGATGTTCGCCTTCCTGCACAATCCGTATTTCATTCTGGCACTGATGGTTGTGCTCTCATACCTGCTCATCAGCGAGGTACCGATGTTCAGCCTGAAAATCAAGCCGGGCCACATGGGAATCGGCGAAAACATCGTCCGCTATTCGTTCCTGGCCGCGACGGTCGTGCTGATTGTCGTCTTTGCCCTCATTGGCCAAGTCCAAGCCTCACCGGCAGCCATCATCCTGCTGTACATCGTATTGAGCGCGGCATCGGCCAAAAAGCAATAAATCGACGTGTTTTACCTGCTGGGTTGTCTTCCCCTGATTGGCATCATCCTGATCGTGGTGGTGATTTCGGTAGTCCGTGGTGCAATCAGCACCATGGGCGACGTCGTTTATGGGCTCTACCTGACCGTGCGCGACCGCGTGATGCGTCCGTTCCAGCCCACTCCCGTCGAGTCGGAGATTGACGACATGAACTACTACGTCGAGACATCGTCCAAGGAGAAAATCTACAGTGACGAAGACGGAGAATACGTTTCATTCAAGAAAATAAAGCGTTAGCAATCATGAATATAGCTGCCATTTCCACGCCACACGGACTGGGCGGAATTGCCGTAATCCGCGTGAGTGGGCCGGGAGCGACGACCATCGTCGATTGTCACTTCCGTCCATTCCGCGAGGGACACACATTGGCCACCCGAGCCACGCACACACTCACTTTCGGTCAGNNNTGCTGGACGAGGTGGTCTGCTCGTTGTTCCGCGCACCGCACAGCTTTACGGGTGAGGATGTGGTCGAGATTTCGTGCCATGGGTCGCTCTACATCCAGCAAGAAATCATGAACACGCTGCTCGCGGCGCATCGGCCGGAAACGCCGTTGGCCAACAACCCGATGAACACCCTGCGCATGGCCGAACCCGGAGAATTCACGCGGCGCGCCTTTGCCAACGGACGCATGGACTTGAGCCAGGCCGAAGCCGTGGCCGACCTCATTGCCGCCCAGACCGCCGCACAACACCGCGTCGCCATGGGACAGATGAAGGGATGCATTGGCCGACAACTGGACACATTGCACGACAAGCTATTGAAACTCACGTCATTACTTGAGCTAGAACTGGACTTCAGCGAAGAGGATGTCGAGTTCGCCGACCGCACGGAGCTGCTCTCATTGGCCAATGAAATAGACCACGAGGTTGTGCGTCTGGCCAATTCCTTTGCTGCCGGAAACGCCATCCGGAACGGCATTCCCGTGGCCATCATCGGCGCACCGAACGTCGGCAAATCCACGCTCCTGAATGCCCTATTGAAGGACGACCGCGCCATCGTCTCGGATATCCAGGGAACCACACGCGACCTCATCGAAGACACCATCACGCTGGGCGGCTTCCTCTTCCGCTTCATCGACACAGCCGGCATCCGCCACACCGACGACAAGGTGGAGCAGCTAGGCATCAAACGCTCTAAACTCGCAGCCGAAAAGGCGCAAATCATCATCCTACTAACTGAACCCGGTGTCCCATTCCCCGAAATTCCCATTCGCGAAGGGCAGGAAATCATCCGCATCACCAACAAGACGCCCGAGTTCCAGGCGCTCAACAACATCGGTGTGGCCGAACTGGAGGCGAAGCTCATTGGCCATGCAAAAAATACCCTTTCCAGCGAAGGCAACGATGGTGCCGTCCTGATTACGAACCTGCGCCACAAGCAGATGCTCGACCAGGCACACCACGACATCACCCTCGTCATCCAAGGCCTTGAGCAACACCTTTCGGGCGACCTCGTAGCAGAAGACCTGCGTGCCGTCATAGCATCTCTGAATGCCATCTTAGGAAGAAGCATAACAAGCCAGGATACACTGAATAACATTTTTAAGAATTTCTGCGTGGGAAAGTGATATGAGACTACGTTATATCAATTTGTCATTACCTGCAGCTATTTCAAATTCGTCATTCTGTCGGTTTGATGATGACTCTGCGATAAGCGGGCAAGGCGTACTTGCTTTGGTCGTGTACCTCGCAGATGATGTGAATC
>CACZAY010000221.1 GCA_902779265.1 uncultured Bacteroidales bacterium
CCGGTAATCATGTTCTTGAGGGCGACCTCGCCATTGGCCATTTCGTCGCCGCCGATGACGGCCACGTATGGAATCTGCTTCTGGTTGGCATAGCCCATCTGCTTCTTCATCTTGGCTCCGGCCTCGGGGTAGATTTCGGCGCGGATGCCGGCCTTGCGTGCATTGGCCAAGAGGGGCAGCGCATAGTCCATTTCTGCCTCGCCGAAGGTGACGAAGAGCAGCTGCGTGGCCTGGAGCGAATCCTTCGGGTAGAGGTCGAGCTGGTTCAGCACGTCGTAGATGCGGTCGGCACCGAACGAGATGCCCACGCCGCTCATGCCCGGCATTCCGAACACGCCCGTCAGGTTGTCGTAGCGGCCGCCGCCGGTGATTGAACCGATTTCGACGTCGAGTGCCTTGACCTCGAAGATGGCGCCGGTGTAGTAGTTCAGGCCGCGTGCCAGCGTGAGGTCGATGTCGAGGCGGGAATTCTCATTGGCCGTAGAACCTAAAGTCTTGGCCAATGTGTCGTGCTTGGCCAGAATCCACTCCAGCTCCTCGACACCCTTCACGCCGATTTCGCTTGTGGCCAATGCCTTCTTGATGGTGGCCAATTTCTCTTCGTTCGAGCCTTCGAGCTTGATAATGGGCTGGAGCTTGGCAATCTGTTCTTCGTTCAGACCCTTCTCGCGCAGTTCGGCGTTCACGTTGTCGAGGCCGATCTTGTCCAGTTTGTCAATGGCGACGGTGATATCGACCAACAGTTCAGGCGCACCGATGACCTCGGCGATGCCGGCCAGAATCTTGCGGTTGTTCATCTTGATGGCGACGCGCACACTCGCTGCCCACCACGTCGGCATCGCACTGGAAGAACTCGCGGTAGCGGCCCTTCTGCGGACGGTCGGCGCGCCACACGGGCTGGATCTGGTAGCGCTTGAACGGGAAACAGAGCTCCTCCTTGTGCATCGTCACGAAACGGGCGAATGGCACAGTCAAGTCGTAGCGCAGACCCTTTTCGCAGATGCGTGCGGCCAATTTCGCCGTGCCGTCTGGCTTGCCTTCGCCGTTGAGCACCTCGTCGGCCTTGACATCGGCCATGAAGTTGCCCGAATCGAGAATCTTGAAGAGCAGCTTGTCGCCCTCCTCGCCGTATTTGCCCATCAGCGTCGAGAGGTTCTCCATCGACGGAGTCTCGATCTGCTGGTAGCCGTAGAGGGCATAGACCTCCTTGATGGTGTTGAAGATATAGTTGCGCTTGGCCATCTCAATCGGGCCGAAGTCGCGTGTTCCCTTGGGGATGCTTGGTTTTACTTGTTGTGCCATATGCTAAAAAAATTACAAATTACGAGAGTGTCTTTAAAATTCGGGCGCAAATTTATCCAATAATCGGGAAAAAGCAAAATAATATTCCTTTTTAATGGGTTTCGCGCGGGAAAATTTGTGGGAATGCCGAAAATGTGCTAACTTCGCGCCGCATTTTTAGCCGACTAATTGCGTTATAAGGACATGAAAAAAACATTACGTGAGCTTTTGAGCGAGCGAGTTCTGGTGCTCGACGGCGCCATGGGGACGATGCTTCAGGCCAATGGTCTGTCGGGCAACAGCGACGCCTTTTCGCTCACCAATCCCGACGTCATCGCATCGATTCACCGCCAATATCTTGAGGCCGGAGCCGACCTCATCACGACCAACACCTTCGGCGCGCAGGTCATCAGCCAGCACGAGTTCGGACTGTGCGACCGCGTCGAGGAGATGAACCGTGCATCGGTGCGTCTGGCGCGTCGGCTGTGCGATGAGTTTACGGCCAATGACCCAGCCAAACCGCGCTTCGTGGTCGCCACCTTGGGGCCGACGGGCAAGATGCTCTCGATGAGCGAAGACGTGAACGATCCCGCCGCACGCGGCATCACCTTCGACGAGATGGAGGCCGCCTATGCCACACAAATCCGCGTAATGGCCGATGAGGGTGCCGACATCATCCTCGTGGAGACCATCTTCGACACGCTCAACGCCAAGGCCGCCATCAGCGCCTACATGAA